>JAAKFJ010000034.1 GCA_011064745.1 Candidatus Anoxychlamydiales bacterium
TTTACAGGATCGTATGATTTTCTGTGGATGGGACTTGGGCCATGCTCTATTAAAGATTTTCTGTGTTTATGCGTTGCATATCCTTTATGTAGATCAAAACCATAGAGTGGGTATTTCTGATGATAATCTTGCATTATTCTATCTCTGGTAACTTTGGCAATAATCGATGCACAAGAGATTGAAACGCAAAGAGCATCCCCTTTAACAATTGCTTGAGAAGGTATTGGTAAAATGGGATGTTTCCTACCATCGAATAGTAAATAGTCTGGTTTTGTTTTAAGATTTTGTATGGCTTGCTTCATCGCGAGAAGAGAGGCTTGATGGATGTTTATTTGATCGATAATTTTAACTTCGACAATTCCGATGGAGAAAATAACATCTTTGTTACTTGTAAGTTCATTATAAATTCTCTCTCTAACGTCTGGAGATACCTTTTTAGAGTCGTTCACACCTTTAATTAGAAATCTATCAGGTAAAATGCAAGCAGCGGCTACAACGGGCCCTGCTAGCGGTCCAATGCCAACTTCATCAACACCTGCAATACATTTATAGCCTTGATCTTTTAAATCTTTTTCTATCTTACGGAGTTTGTTAATTCGGTATCTTTCTTTTGTAGATATTTTAGGTTTGATTTTTGCCATAGATGCATCCTTCTTCTGGATGCATGTTAATATAGTAGATATATATCTGACAAGTAGATCTTTAAAAAGCTCTGTTATCTTTTAAATACTCTAGAGCTTCAGTATCACTTACCCACCTTTGTTCTTTGATAAGTATTTTATTTTGGATATCAACTATTTTATCATCAATTACGAACTTTTCTTTTGGTATGTAATGTAGAAGGATCAAATCTATATCCGTATCTTCAAAGCCTTTTTTAATATCTTCTAGATTTTGAGACTCTGTTAAAAGCGTATCAAAGATGATCATATCAGGATCTTTTACTTGAGCATCTTTTTCAATTTCTTTAAAGGGTGATATTTCATGAATTTGTGAATACACTTGTTCGTTTACATCTTTAATTGGAGATGCCAATGGAGAAGCTAATGGACTAACCATACATAAAACTTTGAAGATAATTTTTAAAAATTTCATAAAATTCACTTGAAAAAGCTTTTTACCTATTTATTTTTCTTCATCAGGTTTTTCTTTTTTCTCTTTTTTGGGAGCTTTTTCTTCTTTTTTAGCTTTAGGTTTTTTTTCTTCTTTCTCAGTCTTTTTAGCTTCTTTTTTATTTTCTTTTTTAGCTTTTTTCTCTTCGACAGGAGGTTTTTCTTCTGCTTTAGACTCTTCTTTTACTTGAGGCTCTTTTACTTCTTCTTGAGTAGTAACAGCTGCCTTTTTCTCTTTTTTGAAAAGCCTTTCTTTAACTTTAACTTTTTTGCCAGACTCGCCTCTTAGATAATAGAGTTTAGATCTTTTTACCTTTCCATGTCTTTCAATTTGAACTTTGGTTAATCTTGGAGAGTTTATTAGAAAAACTCTTTCCATATTACATCCATAAGCGCTTCTATAGACTGTAAAAGTCTGAGATAAACCTTTGCCTTTGATAGCAACTACAATACCTGTAAACATCTGAACTCTTTCTTTTTCGCCTTCGATAATTTTGGAATAAACGCGAACAGTATCTCCAACTTTAAAGTTGATTGTATTTTTGCTTTTGAATTTTTCTTCAAATTCTTTGATTAATGGAATGGTCACGGGTATCTCTCCTTAGCTTGTTTTTACAACTTTTTTAACTTTTGTTTGTTTTTGCTCTAATCTATATTTAAAATATAAATCTGGCCTTACTTTCTTCATTTTTATTAGAGCTTCTTTTTCTTTATATTTTTTTATCTCCAAGTGATTACCAGAGAGTAATACCTCTGGTACTTGCTTATCTTCAAAATTAGTAGGTTTTGTATATTGAGGTCCTTCGAACATATTGTTTTCAAAAGTCTCATGTTTTGTAGCATCCTCGTTACCTAATACCTTTGGTATAAATCTCGAAACACTGTCCAAAACTACTAAAGAAGCAATACACCCATTGGTTAAAACATAATCACCTACCGAAATCTCCTCATCAATAAGAGTATCAATCACTCTTTGATCGATCCCTTCATAATGACCAGAGACTAGCACCAAATGTTCTTTCGTAGCTAATCTTTTAGCTCTAGTTGATGTAAGAGGTTTGCCTTGAGGAGATAGATATACAACATGGGTATTGTCCTTTTTAACAGATCTAATTGCATCAAAAAGAGGTTGGCATTGCATTAGCATACCAGGTCCTCCGCCAAAGGGTCTGTCATCTACTTTTTGATGTTTATCTTTAGAAAAAGAGCGAATATCAACCAAGTTGATATCCAAAATATTTTTATCAATCGCTCTTTTAATTATACTAACATCAAAAGGCGAGTCAAAAAACTTAGGAAATAAAGACAATATATCTATCTTCATAATAAAAATTACTTTTTCGGTTTTGCTGTTTTTTTAGGTACAGCTTTTGGCTTTACAGCAGCTTTTGGCGATGCCACAGCTTTTGGTTTTAAAGCCGTTTTTGCTTTTTTAGTTTTTAGTTTTTTAGCTAACATTTTAGCATTTAAACCTTTTATAATATCTGGGGCAGCTCTTTTAACCAAAGATTTTACTCTAGGTGATAAAACAGCTCCTTTCTGTAGCCAAAAATCAACTCTTTCAGATTTTACAAGTAGATTTTTTTCATCTTTTGCTTCTAAGGGATTGTACCATCCTACCATTTCAATATATTTACCATCACGTGGTGATCTTTTGTCTATTACCACTAACCGAAATGTTTGACGATTGGTCTTTCCCATTTGTCGAAGTCGGATAACTAACGCCATGAATTTCCTCCGAATTTGTTCATATTAAATAAACCTTTTGCTAAGCCTTTTGTTGGCATTTTTTTCATAAATTGTTTGATTCTTTTAAAACCTTTAACAAGCCGGTTAACATCATCTACACTAGTTCCACTACCAGACGCTAAACGTTTTCTTCGGCTATGACAAAGATCATCTCTTTCAAGTCTCTCTTTTTTTGTCATAGACTTGATGATATTTTCAATTTTTTTCATTTCATTTTCAGGCAGATCAAAATCCGATAATGCGCTCATCCCAGGTACCATTTTAAGTAAGCTTTTCATTGAACCCATCTTTTTCATCATCGACATCTGCTTTAAATAATCATCATAGTTAAAGCTTTTAGATTTAATTTTTTTCTCTAATTTTATCGCTTCTTCTTCATCAACAACATCTTTAGCTTTTCGAACGAGATTTATAACATCTCCCATACCCAAAATTCTATCAGCCATAGACTCAGGGTTAAAAATTTGGAAATCTTCTAATCTCTCCCCTGTCGCTTCAAATTTTAAAGGTTTTTGAGTTACCTCTCTAATTGAAATTGCAGCCCCCGCTCTAGCATCAGAGTCTAACATCGTTAAAATAGAGCCGGTAATACTAACTTTTTTATCAAACTCATAAGCTGTTTTTACAGCATCTTGCCCAAAGGTTGCATTCGCAACGTATAAAACTTCATTTGGCTCAACAATGTTTTTTATATCTTTAAGCTCTTGCATCAATACTTCATCGATATGCAATCTTCCAGCAGTATCGATTATTAAAACATCGTATTTCTCATCTTTCGCTTTTGTATATGCTTTTTTGGCAACTTTAGTTGCCTTTTTCTCATCAGAGATCGAAAAAACATCTATTTGAGCATCGTTTGCTAATTTCTTTAACTGTTCTATTGCAGCCGGTCTTTGAAGATCACAAGCGGCAAGAAGTACCCTTTTGTGTTTCTTTTTTAAATAAAAGGCAAGTTTCGCTGAAGTTGTTGTCTTTCCAGATCCTTGAAGGCCGCAGAGCATAATCGTGGCCGGTTTGTTTTCTAAATTTAGATAAGCTTCATCTTTGCCCATCAAATCCATTAGCTCGTCGTGAACGATTTTGATAAACTGCTCTTTTGGAGAGACTGACTTTATAACGTCAGCTCCAATGGCTTTTTCTTTTATTTTGGTTACAAAAGAGGATGCTACTGAATAATTAACATCTGCCTCTAAAAGAGCCAGTCTTACCTCTTTGACCGCCTCAGAGATATTATCCTCAGAGATGGTTTTAGATCGAGTAAACCCCGAAAAGAGATCTTGAAATTTTTTACTTAATGTATCAAACATAGCTTTTACTTTATAAATGATTAAATAGAATAACCTATAAATTATTCTATTTCAACAAAAAAGAAGCGCTCTTTTGAAGAATAATCTTGATAGACTTTTTTATTTTTACATTTATTAGATGTAAAAATATTTAGTATATCATCTCCTTGATTTTGACCTATTTCAAAAAACGCCTTGGCGCCCTTATTAGCATAGTCAAAAATTTGGTTATAAATGCGCTTATAAAACTCTAAGCCTTTATCTTTTGCCGATATTGCTATCTCAGGCTCAAAACCATAAACATCTTTGTCTAAAGACCTATATTCTTCTTCAGAGACATAGGGAGGGTTGCAAATTATAAAATCAGCCTTTAAATTTGTAAAAGGCAAAAACAAATCACCCTCTTTAAAAAAAACATTTACCCCATTTTTTTTTGCATTTTTTTTCGCTATATCTAAAGCTTTTTTTGAAATATCCGATAAATATACTTTTAATTTAGGAAATCTTTTTTTAAGTGCAATTCCTATACAGCCTGAACCTGTACAGATATCAAAAAGTGTTTTACCTTCTAAACTTTCTTTTTCAAGTTTTTTAGCAATCATTTCGACTAAAATTTCAGTTTCTTGTCTAGGTATTAAAACATCTGAATTTATAAAAAGTTTACATCCATAAAAATCAATTTTTTCTAAAATATATTCAAGTGGTTCATTTTTTGCTCTTCTTTCAATTAAACCTTTAAATTGCTCTATCTCTTTTTTTGAAACTTTTGTCTCAGAATATAAGGCTAAATCATTTGCTTTGATTTTCAATACATGTCCTAGAAGAAAATTTGCTGACACTTTAGCATTTTTAATACCTTTTTTTTCTAAAAAAGATGTAGCTGATTTTAAAAGATTTAAAATGGTATCCATTTTAGGATTTTAACTTTTTTTGATAATAAAAAGAGACAAGAGCATTTGTGATTTCATCTAACTCCCCTTCCATAACTTGATCTAAATTATGAACAGTTAAATTTATTCTATGATCTGAAATCCTGTTTTGGGGGTAGTTATAGGTTCTAATTCTTTCAGATCTATCGCCAGTTCCAACTTGAGTTAATCTCTCTTTCGATACTTTCTTTTCTTCTTCGATTCTTTTCTGCTCAGTGACTTTTGCTTTAAGAAGCCTCATTGCTTTATCTTTATTTTTATGTTGGCTTCTCTCATCTTGACAAGCTACAACAACACCTGTTGGAAGATGAGTAATTCTCACTGCTGAATCTGTGACATTAACGTGTTGTCCGCCTGCTCCAGAAGCTCTATATGTATCGATTTTTAATTCTTTTTCATCGATATCTATAGCCTCTTCTTCAGTCGGTTCTAATAAAACCGCCACAGTAGCAGCTGAGGTATGTAATCTTCCCGATGATTCCGTTACTGGTACTCTTTGAACTCGATGAGTTCCCCCTTCATATTGCATCAACCTAAAAACGTTTTGACCACTAAGAGACATGATATACTCTTTATATCCACCTCTTTCCGCTTCGCCCGTTGAAAGAGTTTCAACAATCCAGCCTTTGTTATTAGCATAGTATTGATACATACGGACTAAATCTCCAGCAAAGATTGCCGCCTCATCTCCACCAGTTCCGGCTCTAATCTCAACTAAAATATTTCGGTTATCTCGAGGATCTGGGGGCACTAAAATTATTTCTAATCGAGCTTTGGTAATATCTAGCTCTTTTTGTAAATTCTCAAGCTCATCTTTTATAACTTGAATAAGCTCGGGATCTTTTTCAGAGAGTAGTAGCTCTTTATTTTCAGCTAGCTCTTTAAAGGTTTTTAGATAGTAATTCCAAGAGTCTCTCAGCTCAGATAATCTTGAATGTTCTTGAGATAGCTCTTTATAAAGCTTTTGATCAACAAAAACTTCCGGCTCTCCAAGTTTCTCCTCAATCTCAGATAGCTTTTCTAGAAGTTTTTTGATTTTTTCTTCCATTATTTCTTCTTAGCTTTTTTCGGCTTTTTCTTCTCTTGAGCCCTTTGAACTTGTTTTTCCTTCTCTTTTAAAGCTTGCTCTTTTTTCATAGCATACTTTTTAGAAAATCTATCAACTCTTCCCTCTGTATCAATAAATTGTTTTGAGCCTGTAAAAAATGGATGTGAAGCTGATGAAATTGG
The DNA here is from genome assembly GCA_011064745.1 of Candidatus Anoxychlamydiales bacterium. Taxonomy (GTDB): domain Bacteria; phylum Chlamydiota; class Chlamydiia; order Chlamydiales; family SM23-39; genus JAAKFJ01. The sequence continues at coordinate 6,307 of JAAKFJ010000034.1, forward strand.
AACTCTATACACAGGGTATGTTTTTCCTTCGAAATCCGCTGTCTCTTTAGGTTGTAAAGTACTGCCACAGACAAACTTATATCCATTCGATGAATCTTCAAATAAAATATCTTGATATGGTGGATGCTTTTTTTCTTTCATTTATATTCTCCGCTAAACTTTTATATATAAATTTAAACCAAATATCTCTTAAAACACAAGAGTTTAAAAAAAATGATTATATAGTGAAAAATTTAATATAGACTTGTACTTAAGATCAAAAATAAAAAAATTATTTAAAAAGAGCCAAGATAAAAGCTTCCCATTTATTTTTATCATTTTCTTTTACGATTTTACTTAGCGCATTTAAAAGCTTATTTTTCTCAGAATTTGTCTTTTTCTCTACTTTAGAAATCTCATCGACAAAATCCTTCAACATGGGAACTATTTGATTGTTTTTTTGAGCCTCGTCTAAGACTATTGCCATAGTAGCTATATATCTATTTTTAACAGCTGCTATTTTTCCTGAGTAGTTCATAATAATTTTAAGCATTTCTTTTAGAGATCTTTTAGAACAAATATATCCTAACTGGCGAAGCGGATGAACCCCATGTATTTCACCATTTTTTTCTTCGAAATGAATTCTATCTTTGGCTGCATATAAGCTTTTGGCTCTTCTAGCTATCTGAAAATAACCACCAGACGACATACCTTCCATAACTGTTTTTAAAGCTTTTTCATGCTCAAGTGTTCTTGGATATTCTAAATACTTTCTTTTTTTAGAAGTGGCTTTATTTATCTCGATTATATTTTTTTTGCCCAGCTCAAATCCATGATCCTCTAAATTGCTTTTTTGAAAACTCGTTTTTGAGACGAAATATGAGCCAACGCAAGCTATTGCATTAAATGCCTTTTCAAATATTTCCTTTACATCAGAAGATCTCTTTAATAAAAAACTATTTTGAATAGTATTAAAATTATTTTTAATATTACTTATATACGTCATACAGGCTGTTTTGTTGTTATTTAGACATTATTTTAATATAATTAATATTAATTTTCAATTTATATATATAAAATTAATAAAAGGTTTTATTAGAAAAATTACGATATTAAAAAGAGCAGATTTTTAGCTTAAAAGACTGGCTAGCAAGAGTTTACCCTCCAACGATAAGCTCGAGGAGCAAAGGTTCCTTCCAGCTTTTTGAGTTTAGAGTTAGATTTAATTAATATTAAACGAATTTTATTATCAATTACTAGGCTATCCCTATGATATAATTTCACATGTCTCTCTTGAGTCTTGCATAGCATTTCCAAAGCGACTTTATTCTCAGAAACTTTATCAGCTAGCCTTAGAGTTTCTTTCAGAGCACACTCCTCTTTATTCAGCTTTAAATAAGCAAAGGCTATATTTTTTAAAGCCTGCTCCCTAATGTCATCATTAGATATCCTATCAGCTAATTTTTCAGCATCTTTTAATAAATTCAGATTAATTTTTATTTGGACTATAACTTGAGGATTTTGTTTAAAATACATATCAACGACTAATTTCATCCATTCAAAATCATTTGAATCAACCTTTTTAATACCTCGCTTTTTAAGGCTGTTTTGCTCTAAGCATTCATCATGATTTTGAATTAAGTATTCCTGCCATTTATCAGCATATCTATCTTTTATAATCTCGAATAACACTTCAATTACAAGTTGTTGATCTTCTTCAATGCTTATCTTCAATTTTTCAAAGTTATAGCCAAAATAAGTAATTGCTGTTGTTTCTTTAAGATTTGTTGGCCTGAATGCCGACATAAAATCTCTTGTTTTATCATAAGAACATCAATAATAATGTTATTGAAAAAAATGTCTACTTTTAAAAAATTTGAAGATTGGAATTTTTTCTATTTATTTAAAGTGAGTATTTTTTTAAGCATCATATAAATCAGAAATCTTTTTTCTCTTTGCAAAGCTCCATCAAAGCATCAAACGAAATTTTCATTAATATTCTCTTATGCATTTTTTTACCCTCTATTTCTAAAGAATACATCAACTCAATAGCTGTTTTTTCATCATTATCTTTTATCTTTAGAAAAGGATATCTTTGTTCTATGGAAATAGATTTCAATATTTCTTGAGCAATGGCAAATTTTTGCTTTGTAAAAAAGCCATTTAAAAATAGCTGATGCAAGAGAGTTTGTTTTTTATTGTTTTGAGCTTTTAACAACTTCGTTTTCTCATCAGAAGAATGTGTCAATTTCATAATATTTGAAAAAATTTTAATAGCATTTTCATAATCAGCCTCATCTGATAGAAGATGATGAAATAAAGTATTGCCCTCATCATCTGTAGCCTCTATACATTCGATCAAGTGTTCTTTTGGAAGTATTTTTAAAATGTTTTCAAGTAAATAAGCTTTTTTAGAGAAAGGATTAGCAAATACATGCAAAATATTTTTATCAGCTTTTAAAAATGAAACATCTGCGGTAGATAAAAAATTGGTAAATACATCTAAAGCATTTTTACCAGCTTTTAGAAATACCCCAATAGAATCGTTTGGTTTAGATAAAATAAATGATTTTCTTTTGTCAGGTGCAATAGCATCCAATATGTCTGCTATAAGCGATGTATATTCTTTAGAGTCTTGTATCGGTTTAGAACCTTTAGAGCTCTGAACAGAGTTGAATAACATATTCTCTTTTTGCTCATCTAAAACTTGAACTAATTCAGTTTTGGCCTCTATAGCCAGCGCATTAAAAAACTCTCTCGCCACTTTAATGGCATCTTCTATAGTTGGGCTCTTATCTGAGTCTTCATAAATTGTACAATATTTAAGAGATGCATGAAAAGGTGTGCCTTTTTCTCTTATCTTTAACTGATGTGCCCAGTCTGTAGATGCATATAATGAAGCTTCAGCTTTATTCTCTTTCGGCTTAGTTGAATCTACCATTATACTTTTTGTAGCTAGCTCATCTATCAACTCTGTAAGAGCATTGAAATCTATTTTTGTTTGATCAAAGATCTCATTAGGATTTTTTTCTATAAAGGTTTGATAATTTTTTATAGCTTGATCAAGAGTTAAAGGCATACTTATCTCCTAATTTAAAAAAAAAAATAAAAAGTATTAAAAACAATAAGCTTGTTTTTAATCAATAGAATGCTTCAAAACTAAGGAAAAAATATTTCAATATTTACTAAAAGAAACCAAGAAAAACTTTTTAAAAAAAATCAAAAACTCTAAGATAATATTAAAAGAAGTATAAAAGATGCAATATCAAAGACCTCATAGAATTGGCCCTCCAAAAACCCCCTCTGTTGTAAAAATCATCTTAGCTCTCATTTTATTTATAAGTGTTATTACTGCCATAGTAACACCCTTTTTAAAAAGCAATTACCTTATATATCTTTTTGGGATCTCACTAGAAGGAATAAAGAATTTTTTCTTTTGGCAATTTTTTACCTTTTCTCTTTTGCAACCGGGTTATGGACTAGATATCAGTTTCATTATTGTAATCATATTTAACTTATATATCATTTGGGTAACAGCGACCACTATTGTTGAAAACACCTCTCAAAAGGGCTACCTTATATTTTATCTCTTAAGCTCAATCTTTACAGGTTTAGTTGTGCTTTTAACTATGCTTTTTGGATCTCAAAACTACGTTTTTGCAAATTCTACAATAACTTTATATGCAACTCTAATAGCTTGGATGATGATAGTGCCATCTGATACTAGAATCTTTTTATTTTTCGCCATTCCAATAAAACATTATTGGCTAGTTTTAGGACTGATCGGTTATAATCTACTCTCTAGTTTGTCAACTATGCAACTAATTCCTTTTTTCGCTTACCTATCAGTTAGTCTATTCGCTTATTTTTACGCTGTAATAGTTTGGCAAAGATTTTCTCCATTTATCCATTTAAATAAAATGGAAAGGCGCCTTATCTATACTTCAAGTAGGATCTCTCAAAAATTTAGAAAAAAACCTTAAACATTATCTAAGAGTTTTTTCTTTCTTATCTTTTGAAAAAACTTTGTCATTAAATCTGAGGAGATATCTTTTAAAACACCTGTAGTAATATCTAATGAATGAATAGGATGGTCTTTTTCAAATACATCAATAAAGCTACCATTAGCACCAACTCTTAGATCTTTACTTGACCAGACAAGCCTTTTTACTCTCGCTAAAATTAGTGCGCCAGCGCACATAATACAAGGCTCTAGAGTAGTATATAAAGTAGTATCTTTTAATCTCCAATTATTAAAATGCATAGATCCCGCTGTTAAACAAAGCATTTCTGCATGCGCTGTTGCATCTTTTAATTTTTCTACTTGATTATAACCTCTTGCAACAACTTTATTATCATGAACCAAAACAGAGCCAACTGGCACTTCATCTTCATCAAAGGCTTTTTTAGCTTGTTTTAAAGCTTCTAACATAAAAAATTTATCTTTATCCATACGTTTTACTTAAAATTTTAAGTTTTCTTTTAAAGTTTAATGATGTCTTATTCACTAATAATATATAGGAATAAATTCTTTTTTGAAACTTTTTAAGTTTTTTGGGCTTAAACTAAAAGGGTTGATAAGTTAATCATAGGGAGCTATAATGTATATAAATTAAATCAAAAATTTAGGAGACTTACATGTCTTTAGATAAAGGAACCAAAGAAGAAATTACCAAAAAATTTCAGCTTCACGAGAAAGATACCGGCTCTGCAGACGTTCAAATAGCCATTTTGACAGAAAGAATCGCTGAGCTCTCAGATCACTTAAAATTAGCCCCTAAAGACCATAGCTCAAGACTTGCCCTACTTAAGCTAGTTGGACAGAGAAGAAAATTATTGGATTATTTAAATTCAACAGATACAAAACGTTATCAAACTTTAATTACAAGATTGAAGTTAAGAAAATAAATTTTATTTTCACACCAATAAATTTTTTATTGGTGTATATTTTTTAATTACAAAAATGAGAAAAGATTTGAAAAGAGTAGAGATTAGAAAAATGATTTCAAAAATATATTTGAAATTTTCTTTCTGATTTTTAATCTTTTTTTTTACCTTTTCTCTTATTTACTTTAAGGAGACTTATACAATGGATCAAAACAAGATAGCCTTCACAATTGAAGGTAAAGAAATTATTTTAGAAACAGGCAAAATAGCCAATCTAGCCAACGGAAGTGTTTTAATACATGCGGGTGAAACTACGATTTTAGCAACAGCTTGCGCTTCAAAAAAACCAATAGAGGATATAGATTTTTTACCCCTGAAAATTGATTATCAAGAAAAATTCTCATCTATAGGAAAAACGCCCGGTGGATTTATAAAAAGACAAGGCAGACCGTCTACCAAGGATATTTTAATATCTCGGTTAATAGATAGATCGCTTAGACCTCTTTTTGAAAATGGTTATTACAAAGATACTCAGGTTTTAGTTTATGTCTATTCTTATGATGGCCTTCATATGCCAGATGTACTAGCTATTTGCGCTTCAAGCGCCGCTCTTGCTATCTCTGACATCCCACTTATTAAACCTGTTGGAGCTGTAAGAGTCGCTTACATAAAAGATGAATTTATTATCAATCCAACCGCTGAAGAGATAAAGAATAGCGAACTTGATTTAGTTCTCTCTGGTACAGAAGATGCTATTTTAATGATTGAGGGATACTGCAACTTTTTAACAGAAGAAAAGATATTAGAAGCTATTGAACTTGGGCACAAATCTATTAAAACAATTTGTCAAGCTATCACCGAGTGGGCCGGCAAAATAGGTAAAAAGAAAAATAAAGAAGGTTTACATATCTTAGATCAAAAAATTATCGATGAAATCGGTTCAAAAACATCTACTCAAATTGCAGAAGCTTTAACTATAAAAGATAAAAAACTAAGAGAAAAAGCCTTTGATGAGATCAATGAAAAAGTAGCAGAAGAATACAAACTCAACACTTTAGAACCTATATACTCTAAAAGAGATGTAGCGGCAGCATTTAAAAAGACATCATCTGCTCTTATGCGAAAAATGATCTTAGAAGATAATATAAGAATTGATGAAAGAAAGTTCGATGAGATAAGACCAATTAGTGTTGAAACAGGTTTCCTCGGCAGAACTCATGGTAGCGCTCTTTTTAATAGAGGAGAGACTCAGGCTTTAGCTGTTTGTACCCTCGGTGGTGAGAATATGGCTGAAAGATATGAAGATCTACATGGTGATGGCGCTCATAGATTTTATCTACATTATTTTTTCCCACCATTCTCTGTTGGTGAAGTTGGAAGATCAAATTTTCCAGGCAGACGCGAAATCGGTCATGGAAAACTAGCTGAAAGAGCCCTTATGAGCACGCTTCCAGATCAAGCAGATTTTCCATATATAATCAGATTAGAGTCTAATATAACAACTTGCAATGGCTCTTCTTCAATGGCCTCTGTTTGTGGTGGCTGTCTGGCATTAATGGATGCTGGAGTTCCAATAAAACGCCCTGTTGCTGGTATCGCTATGGGTCTTATTTTAGAAGAAGAAAAGTTTGTAATTTTATCTGATATCATGGGCGCTGAAGATGCCCTCGGCGATATGGATTTTAAAATAACTGGTGATGAGACCGGTATTACCGCTTTTCAAATGGATATCAAAGTTGAAGGTATTACCAAAGAGATAATGGAGAAAGCTCTAATACAAGCTAAAAAAGGTAGAGTCCATATCCTTGAAAAAATGCTAGAGGTTTGTCCAAAACCAAAAGAAGAACTTTCTGCACACGCTCCTCGAATTGCAAATATTATCATCAAACCTAGCAAAATTGGAGAAGTAATTGGTCCTGGCGGAAAACAGATTAGAGCTATCATAGAAGAGACTGGTGTCGAAATAGATATATCGAACGATGGTGTGGTAAGTATTGTTTCTGTCGATCAAGAATCAATGGATAGAGCAAAAGCGATAGTTAAAGCTCTAACAGAAGATGTTGAAATCGGAAAAACCTATCATGGAAAAATTGTTTCAATAAAACCTTTTGGACTCTTTGTTAAGATCTTTAATAAAGAGGGTCTTTGTCATATATCTGAGCTTTCTCATGAGAGAATTGAGAACCTATATGACCTATTTAAAGAAGGCGATCCACTAGAGGTTAAGGTAATTGAAATTAATGATAGAGGACAGATTAGGCTCTCTCATAAAGCGCTTTTAAGTAAGACCAAAGAATAAAATATAGTACAAAATCGTAAATTTATTAGGCTTCTAAGTCTAAGCTTGAAAGCGATCTCTTTTACTATTTTAAGATTAGAGACTATAATTTTAAAAAGACACCTATACAATACAGATTGTATAGGTGTCATGAAATTAATCACATAGCAAATTACACTTGCTTCTTTTAATCAACATGTCTAACTTTGTTCCTTTTTCTTGATATTTATAAACTA
>JAAKFJ010000035.1 GCA_011064745.1 Candidatus Anoxychlamydiales bacterium
TTCAATAAACTCTAGGCTAGCTTCATTTTTATCATCCCACTCTTTTGTTTCATCAAATATAGCTATAGCTTTGTCTATTTGATCTAGCTTTAAATAAGTTCTAATAATCTCTAGCCTAGCAAGCCTTTTAAAGTGCCCCGCTCCCATTTTATCAAATATAATTATTGCATTTTCTGTTTGATTCTGCTTTAAATAAGCTTCAATAATCTTTTGACTAGCTATAGCTCTATCGGGCAACTCATACGGACCCTCTTCCATTTCATGAAATAGAGCAACAGCTTTGTCTATTTGATTTAGCTCTAAATAAGTTATAATAATCTCTAGTCTAGCTTTATCTTTAAAGGGGTCCTCTTTCATTTGATTAAATATTGTAATTGCACTTTCTATTTTATTTCGTTCTAGATGGTTTTTAAGAGTTTTAAATTTTTCTTCATTATTTCTTAAATCATCAAAGATGGTATATAGATAGGCATTACCTGAAGCAGGTGTTGTTTTATTTGTCATAGTATTTACCTTTAAAATTAATAAAAAAATAATTATAGTTATTATAATTAATAAAAATAAAGATAAAAGTTTATTTTAATATTAATTCTTCTTTTCTAGTGATGACAGCAATTAAGCTTAACTTCTTAATTTTATGACAATTTCTTTGATAATTTTTAGGGCAGTATCTATCTCTTCTTGAGTAGTAAAACGAGATAAAGAAAATCTGATAGAAGATCTAGCGTCTTTAGGATCTATTCCCATATTCAAAAGCACTCTAGATGGAGACCTAGAACCAGATGAGCAAGCCGATCCATGGGATGCTAAAACACCTTTTTGATCTAATAAAATTAATAAACTTTCACCATCAACCCCTTTAAAACAAATATTCGTTGTATTGCACGCTCTAGGGCCTGTACCGTTGATAGATGTGTCTTTTATCTCATTTATCAAAGATCTTTCAAAATAGGTCCTTAATTTGAAGATTTGAGAGGTTTTTTCATTAAGACTCTTTTGTAATATCTCAACAGCTTTGGCAAAACCTAAAATTCCTGCGATATTTTCTGTTCCAGGTCTTTTTTCAAATTCTTGAGGGCCACCAAAAAAAAGAGGGGATAGTTTATTAATGTTTTTAAAATAACATAGCCCAACACCATTCGGTCCATGGATTTTATGTGAACTAAAACTCATAGCGCTGATACCAGATGCAATTGTAAATAACTCTTTGCCTAAAAGAGCCACGCCATCTACAAAAAGATAGATGCCTTTTTTTTGAGCAATCTTGGCAATAGAGTCAATATCTGTTTTTACCCCTGTTTCAGAATTCACAGCTGAGAGTATAATTAATCTTGTGTTTTCTGTTATTGCCTCTTCAATTTGCTCGGGCTTAATAGCACCATAAAGACCAACTTGGATATTGGTAAAAAGATGTTTTTTTTTCTTTAGATTATTGTTAAGTAGGTTGTGAACAGATGGATGATCAATATCAGAGGCTATTATATGAGGGGAGTCCTCTTCTTGTAGTATTAGATCAAGTAGCGATTGCAGAGCTAAATTCACAGCTTCAGTTCCGCCAGATGTAAAAATCAAAGAGCTTGGTTCTACTTTTAAAAAGCTAGCTATATTTGAGCGAGCTTTTTCAAGTTCTTTTTTAGCTCTTCTGCCAAAGAAATGAGCGCTTGAGGGATTAGATGGGTATAGCTCGTTTTTTAAAACAACTAATACCTCTACATCTAGCCCAGTTGTAGCGTTATTATCTAAATAAATTTTTTGGTTCATTTTTCAATAATTTTGATAGCGATGGCGGTAATATTATCACTACTTCCATTATTTTTCGCTCTATTTATGAGTTCATCACAGAGATTTTTAGGACTTGCGCTTGCTTCAATTATTTTTTTTAGATCGCTATTTGAAATGTAATCAGTCAAACCATCCGTGCACATGAGAAAAATATCATCTATTTCAAATAAAGTTTTATCAATACTTGGCTCGATTTTAGCATGGGTACCAATCGCTTTGGTGATAATATTTTTACAGGGTTTAGTAGAAACAGCTTTATTTTGATCTTTTAGTTTGTTGATTAAAGAATGGTCTTTAGTAAGCTGAATTAAATTTAAAGAGCTTTTTTGATAGTGATAAATACGGCTATCCCCAATATGTGCAAATACAGCATAAGTAGGATGCAGATATAAAAAGCAAAGTGTTGTTCCCATACCTAAAAAATTCTGGTTAGAGCGAGAAAGATTATAGACTCTAAAATTAGCCTCTTTAATAGCCAGATCTATATGATAAATAACCTGATCTAAGCTAGTCTCAGCTTTGATGGTTTTGGATAAAAGATTAAAGATTTGATTTGTAGCCTCTTTTGCCGCAATGTCGCCAGCTTTATGTCCTCCCATCCCATCAGCAATAGAAAATAATAAATCATTTTCTACAATTTTAAAAACATCTTCATTTGTTTTTCTAATATGACCGATATCTGTAGCTCCATAAACATCTATTACTGGTGGCATTTATATCCCCTTGATAAAGATTAAATTTAAAAGACTAATTGTATTAAAAGTTGCATGCAAAAAAATAGGAGAGATTAATGATTTTTGCTTTTCGTATAAAAACCCTAAGAAAACCGCTAAAACAAATAAAGACCCTAAGATTGTTATGTTAGCCAGTTTTTGTGCATAAGAATAGTGAGCAAAAGCGAAAATAACGCTGGTTAATAAAATTGCATAAGATCTTTTTAAGTATTTTTTTAAAAAATTTTGTAAAACTCCTCTAAATAAAAATTCTTCCAAAATAGGTGCAATAATTATTATCGAAATAAGAGCTATAATAAACAAAAAGGGATGAGACATTGTAGATTTTATAAAATCAATTGCCATTTGCTCTGGTATCTTTCTAACTTTAAAAACAACAAATATAAAAACATCTAAAATAGAAGCGAAAAAGGATACAATTGGAAAAATTAAAAGCCAAGATGCTATCCCTATTAATGCATCAAAACCGACACTTCTTGAGCCAAGAGATTTTCTTTTAATTATTTGATAAGTCGTCTCTTTTTGTCTCTTAAAACAAAAAAGATATAAAAAGATTAAAAGTAAAATTCCAGATAAAAAATTGATAAGCACATAAAAAGAGACGAAATTGGTTGAGTTGATATATTTTTTAAATAAGAGTGATGATACAGCTCCAGTCCCGTAACTCGTTAAGAAATAGATGATAAAAATAATAGCAAAGTAGCTAAATTTAACATTTATTTTTTCATCATTTTCTAGCCTATAAAAATTTTTATAAAAAGCAATGCCAGAGGTTACTAGCATTGCTATAAAGAAAAAAATAGCACTTTTGATTTCATCAGTTATTAAATGCCAAGTGCCCTGATCCATTATCGGCTCTTTGACAAGGCAATATAATCTGAAATTCTACTTGCCACTTCTTTGGCTAGCTGATTGTGGGCCATACCCATTCTGGAATTTGCATATTCGGCAGATCCCCAAGTTGTATTTTGGTAATCTTCTTTGATTGTACCTTTTGCTATATAATAATTATCATTAACTGTCTCTTGCAATATAACTATTGGATTTTTGCCTCTGACATCAACAATTCTAAGCCTTAGACTCATATCGAGATTAGTAATAGCATCTTTAGAAATTTCATTATGATTAATCAGTTCTAAAAAAACTAAAAATTCATTTTGTTCAAATCTATCTTTCATCCAAGTAACATCAATATCAAATGGATTATCAGAATTTGTTAAACACGACTCCATTTCAGCTGTAGGTGATAAAAATAAATTCTTATTGGTTGAGAGTTGATTTTTTATTAAATGAGTCAATTCTTCTGATAGACTCCAAGGAATATCATAAGATGTTGAATCAATAACTGTGCTAAGAGCTACAACAGGCCGAGATCTGCCATCATCGTAAAACTTTGAAACAGTACTAGTCGTTGTAGAATTATTACAAGACACAAAAGTAACTAATAAAAGGATAGCTATAGCTATATATCGCATCATTTTCCCCCTAAAAATAAAATAATACTAATTTATAGTGTAGCAGAATTTTTTTATTATTGGCTAGTCTTGTTTTTTTAAAATTATAGAAGAGTAACTTTTTAGAGTTAGCTTACTTTCTTGTTGATCTGAATTTGGTTTAAATGTAGCTAAAATAATTTTGTATTTTCCTTCTAGATTTAAATCGATATCACTATCGTTGGAATTAAATATTATCATCAAATCTTTAGCAGTTAAGATTACCAATCTATCAGATGTTTTTGCAACTTCTTTTGAAATCTTTTCATCTAATTTAAGATGGGATAGAGAATCAAAATTTTCTTTTCTAAATTTGATAAGAGAGCTTATAAAATCTTTAAGTATTGGCTTTTTATCCCACAAAAAATAATTGAGCGAGTTGTCTTGACACCAAGCATTATTATTACCATCTCTTGAATGCAAATATTCATCACCCATTAAAAGCATTGGTATACCTTTTGAAATCATCAATAAAACTAAAAAGTTTTTAGCTTTCCCATGTCTTATCTCTTGAATCTCTTTATCTAAACTAGGGCCTTCAACTCCTGAATTTGAGCTTAAATTATTGTCTGAGCCATCTTTATTATTCTCGCCATTAGCAAGATTGTGTTTTTTTTCAAAACTCATCAAATCCATTAAAGAAAATCCATCGTGGCAAGTTACATAATTGATAGAATTTAAAGCTGGATTTTTTCCAGCTATATGAGACGCAAAATCATTTTCTATATTTTTATCACCTCTGATAAATTTTCTAGCAACATCTCTAAATTTATCATTCCACTCATAAAAACCATATTTTCCAAAAAAACCTAATTGATAAAGTCCACTTGCATCCCAAGGCTCAGCAATAAATTTGGTATCTTTTAGTTTTTTCTCTTTTTTAATCATTTCTAAAATAGGAGGTTTTTCTAAAACTTCTCCATTTTCACCTCTTGTCAAGATAGATGCTAAATCAAATCTAAAACCATCAATTTGAAAATCTTTTACAAAATAAATTAAGCTAGCTAAAATTAGTTTAGAGCCTATTTCACTATTTGAGTTAAAAGTGTTACCACAACCAGAATAATTTAGATTTTTTTTATTTTCATCTAAAAGATAAAAATTATTATCTTTAATTGGATTTCCGCTGTGATTATATACAACATCTAAAAAAACCTCGATCCCATTTCTATGAAACTCACGTATTAAAGTTTTTAGATCATTTTCATCTCCATATCTTTTCATAATAGAGAAAAAAGAGATCGGCGAATACCCCCAGTAATTATAAAGCGTCTCTTTTGTTAAAGGATTGATCTTACCATATGATGTTTCATCAAATTCATAGATAGGCATAAGCTCAACAGCTGTTATCCCAAGCTTTTTTAAATAATCAATCTTTTCAATAATACCTAAAAAACTTCCTCTATTTTTAACTCTAGAGGATTTATCTTGGGAAAAGGATCTAACGTGCATCTCATAAATAACTAAATCCTTATCTTTTATCTTAGGTTTTTTTACACCTTGCCAATCAAAGGTATCTTCTTGATTTTCTACTTTTGTAAATAGATAAGTGTCTTTATTTGGCTTTTCACCAAAAGATGTAGGAGAATCAAAAGATTTGCCCCACGGATCTTGTAGTAGAGTGCCATCCACTTCATAAGCGTATAAGATCTCATTTGGTAGATTGTCTACCGCAACATGGAAAATATTACCTGTTTTATTTAAGGGAATATCAAAGATTTTATCTTTTATCTTTAACTTTAAATGACCCCTTTCACCTTTAGAGAAAAAAGTAAAATTTACACCTTTATTGCTCATCGATGCACCAAGTGGTGTATCAAAACCTTTTCTTATCTCAAAATTTTCTAAAATAGACAAAATTATACCTTTGCTTTAGATAATAAAATTTTTTTTATTTTTTACAACAAATCAAATTTATTTTTACCACGAAAATCATTACTCTACATTCTGCGTACAAGATTTTAATTCAAAATATTTCTTTAATAATAGTAAAGATGCTTTCTTTATATTGCTGCATTAAATTAACTAAATATCTTATAATTATTCGCACTTTTGAAGCATTTCATCAATAATTAAAACAATCCTAATAATGAGATAAATAATGGGTAGAAGAATTCATAAGAGACATTTGCATAGGAATCAACCATCCTTTCATAGTTCTATTGAAAAAGAACAGCCCTTTCCAAATCCCTCTCAAAAATCAGGTATTTATTCTATAGGTGAGAGATTTTCTAAAGGTTGGCAAAACACACCAAATATAGCAAAAATAGCTTTATATGGTCTTGCCGGTTATGGAGCTGTTCAAGGATTAATTAACAATAATAACGAAGGTTTTGTTAACGATGTTTTTTATGTACCTATATTTGAAGAGATTATATTTCGTGTGCTTTTTACTGAAACTGTTCGAGCATCTCAATCCATTTATAACTACATGTATAAAAGGGGAGATCTAACAGAAACTCAGAAAAAAACTCAAGAGCAGTTTAGAGTACATGTGGTTGCTGCCATTTTTGCATTTTACCATCCCCAAATGGGCATCGTAAAACAGCTTTTATGTTATTACCTTTTTGGAAGAGCAACAGGATATTTAAAAGAAAAAACTGGAGCTATTTTTGCTCCTTTAGCTCTACACGTGGTGCATAATTTTGTCTCAGCTATTAAAGATCCTTATTATGTCGGGAGAACCGCTTTTTCTAGACCTGAAATCATAGTCGCTTTTTTAACCTCTAGGCATCTTTTATTACATGTACCTGTTTTAATAGCCTTAAATAAGAAGTTTTTGCCTATTCCAGAGAGTTTGATGCCTAACTTTGTGAAAACCACAACAACAAAAATTAAGGATTTTTTTTCTAGAAAATTTAGCTTTCAAACTGCTAATGAACGCTAAGAGAAGAAATTATATTCTTTTTAATAATGCCTAATTATCAGATGTTTAAGTTATTATTATTTTACACTGTTCACTCACATTAGCTGTTCACTTTATAGTGAACAGCTAATGTGAGTGAACAATATAGAAAGATTGCGCTCTTAGCTATTTTCTCTCTCATTGCGTTAAAAAAAAATATATTTCATAAAAAAGTATATTAAAAATTTTAATTTCTAATTATCTTAAATTAATTGAGAAATATCAATTTATATAGTATAATAATTACTAGTATGAGGCATATTTTCTAAAAAATTATTTGTCGCTAAATCATAATTTATGTTAGTTTATATGCTAAAATTATTTAATATTTCGGAGGATAAATAATGTCATTTGAAAATGCAAAAGCCAACCTAAAAGAATTTTCTAAAGAATTAAATCTAGAAGGTTTAGGGTTTGACGAGAATAATACCTGTATTTTAGGGATAGATAATACCTTTTCTCTGCATCTAACGTACGAGCCTAATTCGGATAGATTATATTTGTATTCTCCTCTTTTAGATGGACTTCCAAAAGATGATAAAATTCTTTTGAAACTTTATCAAAGACTTCTTGAAGGTTCGATGCTAGGTGGCCAAATGGCTGGTGGGGGAGTCGGACTAGCTATAAAAGAAGAGCTTATTCTACTTCACTGTGTGCTTGATATGGGCTTAGGGGTAGATACCTCAGCTCTTAGACGCTTTGCACCTCTATTTGTTGAGACAATCGAAAAATGGAGAAAAATTGTAGTAGATATCAATGAAGGAAAAGAACCAGAACCATTTACGCTTCCTATTCCTGGAGGAGGACCAAAACCACCAGAAATGCAAAAACCAGGCGAACCAACAGGTGGCGGTGGCTATGTTAAGGTTTAGATATAAATCTTTAAAAAAGCATTAAATTATTCTTAAAGAATAAAAAAGACAGCTAAAAAGCTGTCTTTTTTGTTGCACATATTCTATTAATTATTGAGATATAAATATTCACAGATATTTTTTAAAATGAAGGCTTAAAGGTGCGTATTTAATTTCTTTGTCACTTCAACAAATGCGGAATAAATTTCAATCTCTTTTGTTTCGAGATTTTTTTTAATAGTTTTAACACTTGTCATAACGGTTGAGTGATCTCTTTTAAAAATATTGCCTATTTTCATAAAAGGCATTTTTAAAAGTTCTCTACATAGATACATCGAAAATTGTCTTGGTAGAGTGCATTCTCTTGTTTGAGATTTTCCTAAAACATCTTTGGTAGTGAGCCCAAAATAGATAGATACTTCATGAACTATTTTATCATGATTTAAAACAGTGATATTTTCTTCTTCTATCAAGTGAGAAAGGTGTTTTTTGACAGAATTTAAATCAAAAGAGAAACTATTCTCTAAATGTGATTTTAAAAGTAGGGTTTTTAAAGCCTTTTTAATAGATCGGATACTTTTAAAATTTTCTAAAATAAACTTTTCAACTTTTTGATCTAACTCAATATTTAATAAACTAGACTGGCTTTTTACGACTAATTTTAATTCTTTTTTTTCGAGCTTTTCTAGGAAAAGAGAAATGCCCCATTCAAATCTACTAATTAATCTAGACTCAATATTATCCATAGCATTTGGTGCAACATTAGAAGAGATTAAAATCGTTTTATTTTCTGAATGAAGGGTATTGAATGTATGAAAAAACTCTTCTTGTGTTGCAAACTTATTAGCTAGTATTTGGATATCATCGATGATAAGAACATCTAGATTACGATAAGTTTTTCTAAACTCTTGCATAGAGCCTTTTCGAATAGCATCGACTACATGGCTTGTAAATGTTTGAGCATTTACAAAAAAAGTCTTTAAATTTCTCTCAATAAACAACTGAGCGCAAGCTTGTAAAAGATGAGTTTTGCCAGAGCCTTTTTGACCAAACAAAAAAATTGGGTTAAACGAGATTCCTTTTTGGGAGGCTTCTTTTAAAAGTTTAAGAGTCATCAAGTTTTTATCCGATGCGATGAAAAATGGAAAGCTAAGATATGTATCTAATGAATCAGAAACAATTTGAAATGGTTTCTCAGTTTTAATCTTTGTTGGCTTTTGTAGGTTTTTAACAGATAAGTGAATTTTAATTTTGTGAAAGTTTTCATTATAAAAACCCTTCATTATGATGGGTCTAATATGTTCTTCAAACCATTTAGCTTGAAAATGATTTTCGGCTTCTAAATATAAATTCCAGGCATCAAATTTAAGAATTTTTAGACTATAGAGCCACTTTCTAGTTGTAGAGACTCCAATAGTTTTTTCTAAATCTTGTAAAAAAAGCGTCCACGCTTTCATTTTAGTAGTGCTTTTTTCTTTGTTTGTTTATTCATTATCCATTGTTGAAGAATACCAAATAAAGAAAAGAATAAATAGTAAATATTTAATCCGGACGGCATTCTATAAAATATCACAGTAAAGACGATTGGAAGAATTGATGTCATCATTTTTTGTTGCTTTTGCTGATCTGTCATTGGCCCACTTGTTTTAGTAGCTTTTGCTGTAAATTTAGATTGCAAGAACATGACAGCTCCCATAATGATTGGAAGAAGATGGAATTCATTGCCGATTAAAGGAATCGGGTAGTTCCAAGTAAACAAAACATCAGGCGCGGTTAAATTATCAATCCAACCAGGAATGAAAACTGCACCCCTTAGCTCAAAAGTAGATTTTAAAAGATCAAACATACCGATCAAAAAAGGCAGTTGAATAAACATCGGAAAACAACCAAGCAGGGGATTAGTACCTTTTTCTTTATATAGTTTCACCATCTCGAGTTTTTGTCTTTGTGGATCTCTAGCGTATTTGGCTTTAATGGCGCTCATCTTAGGGCCCATCTCTTGCATTTTCATTTGTGATTTGATAGTCCAAGCGTTTAGAGGATATAGCATTATTCTTAAAGCAAAGGTAAGAAGGATTATTGAAAGTCCCCAAGAGTGGGTGGAACTATGAAAAAGTTGCATTAAGCTAAACATTAGTTTGGCAAAAGGCTCAGATATAAAAGCGAAAAAACCATGAAAACTTCTAGCTGCAATATAATCAGGGTTATAGCCTGTTATAGCATTGGAATAAGTCGCATCTACCGCTTTTAAAATATCTTTAGCAAAAGGTCCTGCAAATACTCTAAAGGTTACTTTTTCCTGATTGGATCTTAGAGGCAAGAACATCTCATAACCAGGATATTTACTTGCCGGATATAATTTATAATGCGGATCAATCAAAGTTAGTCTGGTTGGCAGAGTGTCACCTGCAACATATTGCGATCTATAACCTGGAGCTATCTCATTTAATGGATCAATTATCAATCCTAAAAACCCATTAGAGTTGCATATCCAATCTGGATAAATAGATGAGATGGTTGTTTGAGTTTTAGGTAGAGTTAGTTTATCGATTACATTTTTTTGTTTTCGATATGTTCTCATTTTTAAAACTGGTGAATAGCTACCTGATGTTAGTTCTACCTCAGGAACACCAGAGGAAAGCCATAAATTTCTAGGCGCACCATCAATAGCTACTGTTAGATCAAAAGTATAAGGCGCGTCTTTTGCAAACTGATAGGTTTTTACAATTCTAATATCAGAAGATACAAGCTCGAATTGCACAAAATCTTTTTCTAGTTTAACCAAATTAAAATTTGCATTATCAATCGAATCTGAATCACTAACTATATTTAAAGCATAATATTTTGGATTAATATTTTTATCGGTTCCTTCAAGAGATCTTCTAATGAGAGGATAAAAACCTCCAAAAGTTGGTTTTTCTTCTACTATTTGACCATCTTTAAAGGTGTTATAAGAATTTAGGGGGAACCTAGCATTAGGTTTGGAAACCTCTTTTATCTCTTTATCAAATTTGATTTCATTAACAATACTTTTTTTATTCTCTTTTGTTCTAAAGGGCAAGTTGATTTCAGCTAAAGATCCGCCTTTAGATGAAAAAACTAGTTGTTGATAATCATTTTCAATTACATAAAAACTCTCTTTTGCACTTTGCTTGGGGTAATACTTTTTTGTCGTTTCATCAATTGGTGTTGTTACTACTTGTTCTTTTTGCTGAGGTGGAGCTGTTTTTTTTGCAGGAGGAAAGACAAATTGCATCAGGTAAAAAAAACCAGCAAGAACAATAACAAATAAAATTGTGCGTTTATCCATGAATAATGATCCTTTTAAATGCTTTAAAATAGTTAATATAGCAAAAAAAACTTATGGATACTAGATATTTTGTTTCTTTTCTATCTGATAGAGAAACTGAGAAAATAATTCAGATTCTCTTAGATTATCAAGCCACTCATCATCCAAGAGCTCTTCGATTGGAGGTAGCATATCAACCTCTTTTGCTTTTTCAAGTAGATTAATAGCTTGATCAAAGTTTTTATTTAAAGAACAAAGACAGGCTAGATGATAATAGGCATGTTGGTTGCCAAGCTGTCCTGATTTAATCAATTTTTGCTCAGCTTCTACATAATATTGATTTGAAGCCATATCTGAAAAATTCTCAAAGCCATAAGAGATCAACATTAAGCCCCATTCTAACCAAACATTTTCATCTTCTAAATCTTGTTTGGTGGCTAGCTTAAAACAGTTGCTCGCTTTTTCAAAATATTCAGTTTTAGGATTTACCTCTAATAGATGAGAGAAACAAAGAGCCAATCTATAATGGATCTTTTCATAATCTGGATCGACTAAAAGCACATTGTTAAAGACCTCAACCGCTTTTAAATAATAACTCTCTTTTTCAAATAAATCTCCTAAAAGATCTAATGCAGAGCCATAGTAAAAAATCCAATTAGGATGAGATAAAATAGCGTTGTTTTGAAGATTTAATGCAACTTCAAATTGCTTGATTGAATCTTCTAAAGTTTTTTGATTTAAAGTTAGTTCTGCTAAAAATGTTAAAGCCTTGGCATAGTCAAAAATAATAGCCGGGGATACTGGTTTTAAATCTATTGCTTTTGTAAAAAATTTGATAGAACGCTCTAGCATATCTATATCTTCTAACTCTTTACCTATCTTTGAGTGAGTTGAGGCGATTTCATTCCACAACTCTGAATTTGTTCTGTCTATAGATAAGCCAATTTGAAATTTCTCAATAGCAAAATAATCATAATCGATATCATCATAATATATAGCGAAAGCTTGCATACATATTCCATAAGAGTACCAAAGATCGCTCTCGTCAGAATATAAATCTGTAGCTTTCATAATTTTACTTTCAGCTTCGCTGATTAAATCTAATCTATTGGTATATGCGCCTAAAAGAGCTAAAGATTCAACCCACTGAGCTGATATCAGATTACAATCTTTGTTTCTTCTTTTGGCTCTAATACATTTTTCAATAGCGCCTCTTAATTTTTTTGGATCCTTATTCAATTTACCACTCTCTCCCAATAAATTGGCCCACTCAAGCCATAGCTCAGAATCTAGTGGGTTTATCTCTAAAGTCGTTTCAAAGTGGGTATTGGCTAGATTAAAATAATCTTCATTTAAAGTATTAATATATAGCTCGGTATAACAGTGAGCAATAGAAGCCCAGGCTTCAGTATATTTTTTTGATTTTTGAATAGCTAATTTAAAATAATCAATCGCTTGAAGGTAGATACCATTATCATTTATCAAACCTCCCATTTTTAGATAAGCTGTTGCTAAATCATTCCAAAATGGAGCTGGAATATCTTCTTGCAGTGCGATCGATTTGTGAAACTCTTCTATAGCTATTTTTAAATCGATTGCTTCTCCTGAATGATCAGCAATCTGGGTATAGATCAAAGCATTATCCCAATGAAGTTCTGATAAGATATCATCAGCTTGATTTTTTGATAAAGATAGAGCGGATTTATATTTAATTTTGGCTTCTAAAAAATAATGATATTCTTCTTTTTTTGTACCTAATACAAATAAAACATTTCCCCAAGCCCACCAAAAATCAAAAATTTCATTATCTAGTCCAGTAGCTATCTTAAAATTTTTACTAGCTAATAAAAGAGCCTCTTCTTTATTTGACTGACAACCATATTCAAAAAAAGCGAGTCCCTGTCTATACCAAATAAGGGGATTTGAAGGGTCTAATTGAGCCGCTTCATTAAATAATTTAATAGCATCTAAATTTTCTTTTAAAAGAGCCTCTTCAGCTTTTGTCAAAAGATCATTTGCTAATTTTTTCTTTTTATCTATTGGAAGATTTTCATTTTCTTCTGAAATACTAGTCAGTTTTAACCCCTTAGCAAAGCTTTGAGGGAAAAATTTATTATATAGTTTTTGTATGAAATGTATTTGATGCATATTTTTTTACTTTTAAGCTTGGCTCATTATAATCTTAAGCCTGTTTTTTTCTCAATTTTAATCACCGTTAAGAAAATGTTTTACTACATTTTGTTTTAATTTTCAAAATAAAATTTACAATTATTAAGAATATAATAAGATAATATTTATAACTTTTAAAAATAATTATTATGTTATGAATATAGAGCATTCATGAATTGAGTGCTCTTATAAAAAAGTTTGTGAAAAAAATATTTTAAATTTTTTTTTTATTCGCATTTG
>JAAKFJ010000036.1 GCA_011064745.1 Candidatus Anoxychlamydiales bacterium
TGTCTTATCCACCATGTGGCATAAGTTGAAAATTTATATCCCCTTCTATACTCAAACTTTTCTACCGCTTTCATTAGTCCCATATTTCCTTCTTGAATAAGATCTAAAAAGGAAAGACCACGATTGGTATATTTTTTGGCGATAGAAATAACAAGTCTTAGATTGGATTCTACCATTTCTCTTTTAGCTTCATGGCTTTTATCCATCCAGCGCTGAAGCATCCTGACATCTTTTTTGAATTCATTAAGCGTTCGTCCTGCTGCTAGCTCTCTTTTGACGAGTTTTCTTTTTGCAGCAAAAAGTTTAATTGTCGCAAATTTATTTTTTTCAGCTCGTGGAATTAAATCGTCAATCTCTTTTTCCAAAAGTATAAACCTATCATATGAAGATAGAATAACTTCTCCAAAATCTTCGATTACATTATGACGACAACTAAAATATCTCAAATAAGCTTGAGAGCGAATCCGACATTTTTCAAGATCTTCATCTAAAGCAACTTTATTTTCTTTTTTTAAATCAGGATCTCTTAATTTAATTAATAAACCTTCCAAATACTCATCTTCTTTTTTCATAAGATCGCATAATTTTGGAAGCGTTTTGATATGATGAGCTTTATCGACGATCTCTTTTTCAGCTATAACTTTGTCAAATCTATCTTTACCAGCAATCAGATAATAAGCTATAGATATCGCTTCTCTAGTTGAATATCGAAAACGGAGAATTATTCTCTCGACTTGAAGTTGCGCCTTTTCAATCCTTTTAGAAATTTCCACCTCTTCTTCCCTAGATAAGAGAGGAACAGAACCCATCTCCTTTAAATACATTCTTACCGGATCATCGGAAGAACCTTCAGGTCTTTTGGGCAGCGTCTCGAGCTCTTTGGCTTCTTTTTTTCTCTCTTTTTGCTTTTCAACTTCGGCTTGATTTAAGATTTGAATATCTAATCCACTTAAAAAGATAAGCACCTGATCTATCTGATCAGCGCTATCATAAGACATCGGTAAGATTTCATTTATCTCTTCATACGTGAGATAACCTTGCTCTTTAGATATAGTCACCAGCTCATCAATTTTTTGTTGATGTTTTGGATCGGTAAATTCTGTTAGAGTTGTGTCATTCATACTGTTTTTACAAATTAAAGATAAAAAAATTCATTACTAGGGTAATTATATCAAATTTAAGGATTTAGATAAATATAAACTTAAAATTTAGGCTTTTATCCGTTTTTTTGAAAGCCAAAAATATAATATTTCATAATCACAAAATAGATGAAAACTATCAAAGTTAATATTGAATAAACTAAGTTTTTGATAGGAAAAATTTTTTCCATAGTAGAAATTTTGGGATTTTTAAAATTATACCAAATAGATATATCTTTTGAAATTTTAGAGCCAAATGTTTGGGCCGCATCATAATTTAAAAACTTATTTTTAAAAGTCTCTGTTTTAAAAAAGAATTCCTCGCCTACCTTATAGTAGTAAGAGGCTAAAACTTCAAATTTTTCCTTACCTAAATCTTTTACTTTAACTTTATCAATATGAGCTTTGGAAGCTTGATCTAAAACAAAATAATAATTTATCTGATTTACGGTTTTAAATCCAAACCAGCAAAAGATAAATCCAGATAAAAATAAAACGACCATCCAGCTAATTTTATACTTCATAATGCCTAAAGTTATAACAAAGACGTTTTTTTTTGTAAAAAAAAATCAATTATATATAATTATTGCCTAACTAGATTAAGATATCTAGATTAGGTTTTCTTATGAAGCTATTTTTCATAAGTAATATTTTGAAAAAACAAAAAAAAATTATAAAAAAGGAATAAAATGGCAGAAGAAAAAAAGAGAGTAAAAAAACCAACAGCTTTAAAAAGAATCAAACAAAGCATGCAAAAAAACCAACTCAATTCTCAATTCAAATCTAAAGCGAAAACTGCAATAAAAAATTTTAATAAATCTATAGAAGAAAAAGCGGCTAAAGAAACTCTTACAAAACAACTAAGTCTTATTTTTTCATTGATTGATAAAGGCGTTAAGAAGAATATATTTAAGAAAAATACAGCGAATAGAATGAAAGCTAAGTACTCTTGCAAAGTCTAAAACTTTAAAAAAAGAGAGGGTTTTATGCCTTCAGATTGTAGAGTTAGTCAACGTCCTCAAGGCCTTTGGGTACAGTTTTTTGGTTATCCAAAAGATCCCAAAGTCCTAAATAACACTTATAAAGATCTTAAAACTGAAATTGATCATATCCAAAATGAATATCAAGAACTACAAACATTCTGTCACAAAGATGATGAAACTGATGGTCTAGATAAATTATATTTAAAGAGCGCAGAGCATAAAGAATTTTTAAAGAGATGTTCTGATACCTATTTTCCTTCTTATGAAAAAATAGGTAAACTTAAAAATAAACTAATAACTCTTCTAAATCAACCTATAAATTATGACTCAAAAACAAATATTGCAAAAAAATACCCAGCGTTATGCAGAAAAATAGTTGGTATAGAAATAGATCATGCTTTGATTTTAAAACTTTATAATACAGATCTCAAATTTGTTCCCTATAATTCTCATTTAAATTCTCTAGCCCACAATCTTGTTCTAAATCCATCCAGGGCTTTTTTCAATTATATCAGCTCCAAAACTGGCTCAAAAATTAATGCCTTGGCAATTTTATCTTTTGGTATTTATGCAACATATTATTTTAAGTCAAATGGAGCTATAACTACAGCCTTGCATACATCTGGTTTCATAGTAGGATATATGGCGAAGAATTTGGCAAGCGGTTGGATTAGATCATATAGCTAAAGATTAAACAAATTTTTCAAGAATATCTTTTCGACAATGCTGATTTTTTAAATGATTGTTTCTTAATAAGATCAAATATAATTTTTTTAGAAGATATTAGATATAGTTTGTTTTTCACCCTAGTTACAGCCGTATAAAAAAGCTCTTTTGAAAAACTTTTTTGAGTTTCAGGAATAATAACTATAGCTTTTTCAAATTCACTACCTTGAGATTTATGAATAGAGATTGCATAAGCGTATTCAAAGGAGTTTAGATAATAAATTGAGTAAGATTTGACTTGCCCATCCATCTGAAAATGAGCTATGCCGCGCGTGAGGCCGCTATCTGTTTTTTGATAACTTAAGATTCCTACCTGACCATTATACAGATCTAATTTATAGTTATTTTTAGTAATAATTATCGGAACATATAGAAAGTCATCTGTTTTTGCTTTTCTATAAAAAATAGAAAAAATCTCTTTGTTGAGAGTGTCGACACCAAACGGTCCTTTTTTTATCGATGATAAAATTCTAAAATCATTGATTCTATTTAAAACATTGCTGATTTGAAGTTTCTTATTTTGAGGTTCGAAAAAGTTATCTTTAGCCATATCAAAGATATTGTTTTTAGCAGCATTTATAGTTTCGATATCAAAAAAATCAATTTTGTTATCTAAGATATCTACGATATTTTTTTCATTTTCTAAATCAATCGCCTTTGCTAAATCTAAAATAATGTTGTTATCAAATCGATGGGCTCTTTTTAAGATAGAGGCTTGATTTGGTAAGACATCTACTATTTCTTTAAAAAGATTACCTCCAACAATCGGGGGCAGCTGATTAGGATCTCCAATAAATACAATTCTAGTCCCTTTTTTTATAGCATCTAGAAGATAAGCCATTAACTTAATATCTATCATAGAAGATTCATCTACTAAGATCAGATCAAAATCAATTTTTTGATCTTTAAAAAATTTATTTTTACCTTCTCTTAGATTTAATAGAGAATGCAGCGTTTTAGCTTCTATTTGAACATTTTTTGCATGTTTGAAAATATTAGACTTTAAGTGAGAGGTTGCTTTGCCTGTAAAGGATGTTGCAGCTATTTGAAGCTCCTTTTTTTTAGTCAAATCTAAAGATTTTGAGAAAATATTTATTAAATGGGAGGCAACATAAGTTTTGCCGGTTCCCGGGCCTCCTAGAATAAAACTAATAGAATTTTTCAAAGCATTTGAAATAGCTTTTTTCTGGTCAGCTCCAAGTATTTCTTCGTTTTCAAGCAACTTTTGAAACTCTTCTTTCAAAAAGATTTCGTCTGGTTTAGAGATAGCTAAAGTTTTTAGATTTTCAATAATTTTAGTCTCAAAGAAATAATTTCTTTGAAGATAATAAAAATTTTGAAATCTACAAAGTGGGTATTTTAATAGTTCATTAGCATTTAACTCATCTTCTTTTGAACCCATTGCATTATCTAAATTAGTTTGAGAACCTTCCATTACTTTTTGAGAAATTACTCGATATATCTCTTCATCGATTGTATTTGAATTGTCATTTTCTATATTTAAATCTTCAGGCTTTGGATAGATTGAATCTTTTTCAATTTGAAGTGAGACAAAGCCAAGCCTTGAAATTAAAAAAATATAAGCAAAAAATATCGCTTGATTTTCATTTTTTGGATTTAATTTCTTAGAAAAAAATATATCTATTGCTGAGAAAAAACTAACTTTATTCAGCTTTTGAAAAAACTCATAATCTCTTTTTTGTATTTCAACTAACATAAAATCTTTTTGTCTAAGTTATTATCTATTAGATCTATTGGCTTTGGAAAGAAATGATATATACCCATTGCATTATCAAAGGCAAAAGCTCTTAAAAATATATAAAAAACACCACCAAACGCTCTAGGGAAATCATTTTTCGTTATTTTAAGATGCCTTTTTAAGGCTTCTGTGTAAATAGATGCTTGCATAAAATAGTTATGCCCATGCATCTCTTTTTCAATATTTTCAATTGAGTAATCACTTGCACTATCCCCCAAAAAATTACTCTTCCAATCTAGAATATAATAAATATTCTTGTGATGAAAAACTAAATCGATAAATCCCTTCAAATAATCTGTTTGATAAGAAAACAAAAATTCAACTTCCGGCAAAAAGTTTTCAAGATTAATATCCATCAAGCTAAAATTTTTATCTTTTAAAAGAGGTTTTTTTAAGGTGTTTTCTATTATTAAAAAAACTTTTTTTGCATATGGTTCTAAAGAGGTATCTATTATTTCATCTTGTATAATTTTTCTAATATTGTGCTGATCAAAACTCTTTTTTCTGAAAATCTTTTCCAAAATTTTATGAAATGTATTACCAACGATTGGTCCTATCGGAAGATCGGTTGAGTGTTTTTTTTCTGATAATATCTCTTTTTCTTTTTTTTGAAGAGATGAAAAAGAATAAATATAACTAGATAAAAATTTTTTACTAAAATCTGTTGGAGGATATAAACCAACTTCGTTTTGCATGCTTTTCTTATCCTCAAAATCAGCTATTTTTATAGTATCTACATAGCTATATGAAATATGGTTTTGAGCTCTTAAAGTGTCTAGTTTATCTATTATATCTTGTTTTTTTATAACATTTTTAGAATCTATTATATGGGATAAAAAATACTCCATACATGAATAGGTACCATCTTGGATTTCTTTTTCTTTTAAATCTAAGGCGATAGGTGCATATACTCTATATTTTGCTCTGGTTAAAGCAACATATAATTGTCTCATCTTTTCAGCATCAATCTCTTCAATATCTTCATTTAAAGGGTTTATCTTTGATCTATTCGCTAAACCCAGCGCAAAAACTATATCGTATTCTAAGCCTTTCGACATGAAAGTTGTAAGGATTTGAACGCCAGTTTCAAATACTTGATTGTTTTGTAGTTTTTCATCATCGGAATCTAAAGTTTCTAATTTTTCAAAAAAACTTTGAATCGAAACAATATTTTTTTCAATTGCGATAAGCTCAATTAAAGAAATAACATCAAAATAAAAATGGATATCCTTCTTTGAAGCTATATTTTCTAAAATGGTTTTTTGATCAAAGGTAGCTTTAAAAAAGAGATTGAAAAAAAAGCCTAAACCCTTTTTTAAAGCAATTTTGAGTTTATAGAACTCTTCGATGATCTCAGGGTTTTTCATTAAATCTAAATTTATTATTTTTTCAGCGTTAAATCCAATAAACGCTCCTAATAGGGCTATTTTTACTTTATTTAGATCAGAGGGACTTATCACAGCATCCAAAAACTCTTTCATCGCTTTTAGAGCAATAGAACCTTTTAAAGAAGATCCCCTTGTAGTAATTGACGAAATAGAAAATTTTTGAAAATAATTTTTAAGTCTCGCTGCTTGATATCGATCTTTCACTAAAACAGCAAAAGAACTCTCTTCAAATTGAAGTTTCTTTTTCAGCTTTAAAATCTCATTTGTAATAAAGGCAAAATATTTTTGCTCAATTTCATCGGTTGGCCATTTTTTTTTACTAAAATTATCTTCGGCAATAAAAAAGTGAAGGCTTTTAAAAGAATCTTGAAAATCAAAATCCAACCCCAAGCCCGCTTTTATCGGAATATATTTCAAAGAGTCATTTTTTTGAGGCAATTTTAGCCAGTTTTTCGAAAAACTAGAGGAAAATAAAGCATTTAAAGAAGCGATTAGTGATTTTGAAGAGCGATAGTTAGTGTCTAAATAATTTATCTCATCAATTTTTTTTGTAGCTTCAATATAGGTATACAAATTAGCTTTTCTAAAACTATAAATTGATTGTTTGGGATCTCCAATTAGATAAAAAGCTAGTAGATTTTTATTTTTTAAAAATAGATTTTCAAAAATTTCAAATTGGATAGGATCGGTATCTTGAAACTCATCGATTATGGCAGCTTTATAAATAAGCTGTACTTTTTCTTTGAATTTTTTATTTTTAAGAGCCTCTCTCATTTTAGTTAAGATCTTATCATAACTAAAAACTTCATCTTTTTCTAGATACAGAGCAACCTCTTTTGAAATGTCTTTGGCTAATCTATAAAATAAAATATTAGGATCTATAGCGTCGGTAATAATCGGATATAGCTCTTTTTTTGCCTTTTGAAAAAAATCAGGCAAAACAAAGTCTTTAGCTTTAACTTTTTTATTCTTTTCATCTAAAAATTCAAAAATATTAAGCTTGTATCTGAGTAAAATTTTAAAGTCAGATTTTGTGCTCTCTCTTTTATTTATTATTGCTATTAACAAATCTAACTGGTCTACAAAATTATCATTTTTAAATTTGCTAAGTTTTTTAAAATTTTTTGAAATGTTCTCAAAACACTCTCTAGTCTCGTTTAAATCAACATCTTCAAAAGATTTGAGATTTTCATTGAAATCGTTTAAATGATCCTTATAACCTTTATAGCTTTTCTCAAATGTCTTATCAATATTTTGAAAAATCTTATGAATAAGGATTTGGGCGCTTGTATTTTTTTTTACCAAAACATCAATTTGCTCGGGCAAGTAAAGATTTGGATCCAGAAAATATTTGAGGTAGTTTGAGATTATTTTTTTGATATTCACCGAGAGATCATCATCTTCATCAATATCAAGTAAAATATCCGCTTCAAAAGCAAATTCTTTTAAAGCTTTAAAACAAAAGCTATGAATTGTAAAAATTTGAGCTGTTTCAAATAGATCTATCGCATTTTGAAGTTTCGAAATCTTGTCTTCCTTTTCAATGAAGGGAATCAAATATGAAAAAATACTTTCTTCTTTTAATCTCTTTTTTAAAAAAAGTAGCGCTTTTTGAAGCGTCCCTCTAATTCTAAATCTAAGCTCTTTTGTTGCCGCTTTTGTAAATGTAACCACTAAAATTTGATCAATGGTTAAAGGGTTTTCTTTTTCCAAGAGTAATCTAACGATAAGATGTTCAATCGCAAAAGTCTTTCCCGTTCCAGCAGAAGCCTCTATTATTTTTTTTCCAAAAATTTGACTGTTTTGTTTTAAAACATCAAAAACTTGCACTTAAAAATCCTCCAAAATAGTTCTAAAAATCGATTGCATATAATCTGATTGCGATTCAATAATTTTTCTTGGCTCGATGATTTTATCATTTTGTGATAACCAAGAAAAATAAACATCTAAAATTCTATTTTTTTTAATGTTGTTTATTGCTTTTTGAAATGATCTTTCATCCTTTTTCAAAATATGTTCTGAAAAAGATGGAATCATATAAGAGATGCTTTTTTTACTGTTTAGATAATACTGAATATAATTTGATAAATTTTTCTCCAAATCATCTATTTTGAAATCTTTAACTTTATTATTTTTCATGAATAGAATCTGTTTTGGAATATTTTTTAATTTCAATTTATAGAAAATCAAAATTTCTGCCCAAATTTGGACTAAACTAGAGACCTTATCATCACTATAGACCAAAAGCCCCTTATCAGAAATATTATCAAGTCTGCCAATAATTTTTACTTTTTTATCTTGGATATTGATCTCAACGGCTGGCATCTTTATGTTATTTTCATCTATCTTTTCAATATTTTGACAAGAAAGACTCAAATCGATAGATATAATTTTATCTTTATCAATTCCTAAATTTTTTAAATCGCGATGAAACTGAGTATGTGACTCAATTATAGCTCTTTTCTCTATTTCACCAAAAAATCCAAGAGGCATTTTAGCCTCTTTTTCATAAGAAAATAATATATCGTCTATCTTATCATTTGAAGAAGCCCTTTTTATTAGATATTTATCTAAAAAAGAAACATTAAAATCTGAAATATCTATTTTGGATTCAAGATAAATATCTAACCCTTCATTTAAATAAAATCTAATAGGATTTTTTGAAAGCTTTTTTAAGCTTTTTAGATCAATGACTTCAGGGATATCATCATCCAAGTGCTTATTTTCTTTAAAATCGCCTTTAAACTTGGCTTCCTTTCTATTATTGGTATTCCAATAAGCTTTAGCCGCTATAAAATCTTGACCAGCAAAACTTGAAGATCCTTTTGTAAAATTATTTTTGTGAAAAGAAAAAGGCGTGTTTTTTTTGATAATATAATCTGATGGTTTGTTTTTTAGTATTCGATAAGAATCGTCTAAATAAGTGATAAATTCTTGAAGCAGTATTGAAGAATCGATTAATCCTCCATCTTTGGATGTATAACTTAAATAAAGATTATTTTTTGCGCTCAAAAGGCTTTGTAAAAATCTTGAACGAATATGCTCACTATCAGTTGGGATATTTAGATTGGCGGTTAAACTTAAAGAATTTTGATCTTTGATCGTTAAAACATTTTCATCTAATCCAATTAAAAAAACCGCTTTTGATGGAAGAGAAGATGTTTCAAAAGAGGTAAAACTAATAGCCATTTGATCGTTTGGATTAAAATGAGTTTTTGTCCTTTTTAAATGCTTTTCAAAAAGATCAAAAATCACCTCAAATGAATATCTATCTTCTTTAAACTTTTTAGATATTTTTATTTCTTTTAAAGAATTCAAAAACTCAAAACATGCATCAAAAGCTGATTTTTCAATAAAATTAGAAAAGTTTTCAGAATCATCCTTTTGAAAATTTAAGCTAAAATTTTCTGATATTATTTTCATAAAAAATTCAGCCCATTCAAGGAGTGTAAGAGATCTGTTTTCTTCAATAATTTTAAGATCTTTTTCAAGATGTGTAAAAATCTTTAATACTTTGTCCAAAATATTTGATTTAGATAAATCTAATCCATCAGGCCAAAAATCGAAGTTAAATGAGCTATCGATATATTTTGAGTTAAAAAGAAAAACGAGGCCAAAAAGAATTCTAGAAAATCCCCCTTCGAATGTTTTGGCATATAATGACTCTATTAATGGATTTTTATCTTTCATAACTTTTTTTACATGATCTTCATCTAAACCCCAAGAGATATTAGCTTTTTCTATCCAATCAAATAAAAGGCAAACTTCTTCTTTTGAAAGTTTATGTTTTTTTTGAAAAAGAGGATTTTCAAAAAGTGTAATAACATCTATTTTATCCCAATTGTTATGCGCAATGGAAAAAAAAACTTTCAAACCAGCAAGCAAATAACTCTCATTTATTAAAGATATGTTAGATATCTTATAATTGATCTTCTCTTCTTGATTAGAAAAAACCATATGAATAAAAGTTACATATTCATCAATATTAGGCACAAAAACTCTAATATCCTTTAAAGATATATCATCATCTTCTGATAAAAGTTTTAAAATATTAGAATATAAAATTTGAACTTCCCTAAATTTAGAAGTTGCTATATGCACTTGAATGGAGCTCTCTTCTTTCTCTATATTAACTAACGCATTTTTTCTACTTTCTAAATTTAAAATATCATTTTGAAACAGCTTTAGTAAAGATGGGTTATGATCTGTAACATTAGAATAATTTTCAAATATTTCAAAGTTATCATAATTACTCATGATTTTGAGATAGCTCTTTTTTACCTTCTCCATATTTGCTAAATACGAGTTTCTCTCTTTTAAGTAACAACCCAGCTCTTCAATTTTATTATCAGATACATTTTGTCTCTTGTAATATTTTTGAATTTTTTGCCTTTCAAAATCTGATACAATATCTTCCCAAAAAATTTTGCAAGGAGAAATAAAATAGTGATAGATATTTGAAAGTCTATTTATAAAATCAAAATAAATATCAGGGATATAATCGATAGCAAAAAAATGAAATGAAAAATTTTCAAAAGTTTGATCTCTATGTTTGAAATCACGAAAACACAGAGGATAACCCTCATTATAAAAAATATCGTAAAATAAATTAGCTTGCCAATGGGATTTCATTTTTTTTTGCAAATCTAAAAAATTGCCAAAAATTGAGTACCTTAAAAAATCAGTGCTAAGCTCATCTACAAGAGAATTTAGTCTTTTTTGCAAAACCCTACCATCTTTTATCAGATATTTTTTCAGCTCTAAATACTTATAATTAGTCTCTAAAATGCCGCTCATAATCTTTTGACTTATTAGAAAATGAAGCTCTAAATAATCAAAAAATCTTTTGTCCCTGGGTATCTCAAGTTGATTTTCAAAGAAATTCAAAAAGTTTTTAATATTAATAAAATTTAGATTGAACGATACAGAAATAGATCTATCATCACAAAACTCCTTCATCAAGTATTGCTTCACAAATCTATTAGGCACAAAGATATAAGCTTTGGTAATAGGATTGTTAAAAAAAATATTTTCCTTTAATTTTATAAGTAAGTTTTGACATAAGTTGCTAGAAAACATTGCTTTCATCATTGCCATTAGATTATCCTTTTCTAATATGTAACGAGATGAGTTATAATTTAGATATTATTATTATAGTAAAATTTTGTCTATGTGGACGTTAAATAAAAGCAAACATTCCTTCAAATTCTTAAATGCTACTCAATTTTTGGGTGCCTTAAATGATAATGTTTTCAAATTGATCCTCGTTTATTTTTTGATCAATTTGTATGGCACTCAAGATGCTTCTGCTCTTTTAGCAACAGCGGGCGCTATTTTTGTTGTTCCCTTTTTATTATTTTCATCAGCCGCTGGTGTTTTAGCCGATAGGATAAGTAAAAGAAACATTCTCATCGCTATGAAAATAAGCGAAGTAATTGTAATGAGCCTAAGTGTTCTCGCGGTTTTATTCAAATCGCCTTTTGCTTTATATTCTCTTTTATTTTTAATGGGTATGCAAAGCGCTGTTTTTGGTCCTTCAAAATATGGTATTATCCCAGAAATTGTTGACCCTAAATATCTTTCCAAAGCTAATGGGGCAATCAACTCTTTTACCTATCTCGCTGTTATTGTCGGTACTTTTTTAGCTTCATTTATTACAGACATAACTGATAAAAATTTTATTCTTACAGCTTCTTGTTGTGTTGTTATCGCCATTTTGGGTCTAACAACAAGTTTTGGTATCATCAAAACTCCGGCTAAAAGATCTAAAAAAAGAATTAACCCTCTTTTTATTTATGAAATTTATAAAACTTTGGTTATTTGCTCAAAAAAAAGATATTTAATATCAGCAGTTTTAGGCTCGGCCTTCTTTCTTTTTATCGGAGGTTTTACTCAATTAAATACTATTCCTTTTGCTATCGAATCTTTAAATTTGTCTGAAGTTGGTGGAGGGTATCTATTTTTAGCAACAGCGGTTGGGATCGCTATAGGATCTGTTGTTGCAGGAAAATTATCAAAAGATAGAGTAGAACCGGGCATGGGATGTCTGGCCGGTTTTTTTATAGGTATTGCATTTATTTTACTCGGTTTGTTTTCTAACTCGCTTACCCTCGTAATAATTTTTTTGATATTACTCGGTTTTTTTGGAGGTATTTTTTTAATTCCTTTCGATACTTTCATTCAAATCTCTAGCCCAGATAAAAAAAGAGGAAGAATAATAGCTGCTGCTAATTTTTTAAGTTTTTGTGGAGTTCTGCTAGGAGCTTTTTTTTTATATCTAATTAACTCTGTTTTAAAATTCTCATCAGCGACAGGTTTTATAGTTATCGGAATTTTAACTCTTTTTTTTATGATTTTTATAACAGGCAGAATGTCAGAGCTCTTCTTTTCTTACTTTGCTAGAAAAATATTGCTCAAATTTTTTAAAATCAAGGTTACCAACATCCCAACGCCATCTTCTTACATTGTTTTACTTGGAGGATCTTGGTTAGAAGTTCTACTTCTTTTTTCTTTTTTACCTAATCTAAAAATCTTTTCATTAGGAAAGGTTTTAATGAATTTCCCATATTTTAGAGGCTTTTTAAATTCTTTATATCTAATAAAAAGACGGCCTAGCAAAAAATATTCTTTGAAAAGACTCTTTGCTAAAACTAAAAAATATAAAAGAAGAATCAATTTTGTTTGTCTATTTTTAGATTCAGATTTTAATAAAAATGATATCTCAAACTTTTTGAAAAGTTCTTATGGCGAGCCTTATCCAGGAGTAATTTTTCTACAAACAAAAAGAATCGGAAAGGTAATTAACTATAACTTTTTAACAAAAGATCAAAAAGCATAGATAAATTCCATTTCATACCTTTTGTAACTCATAGATGGCCCAAAATCTTTTGTCTGATTATTTGAAACTTCAAAACTTTGAAGAAGAGTCAAATTGTTAGTAATTGCATATAATATATCGAATGAAAATCCTTTAAAATTAGTCTCACCGACAGCATTAGCGCTCGTTTGAGCTCCCCCGGAACCGTTTAAATTTACAGTATACAAACCCGCCCCTTGTGTATTACCTTTACCGATGCCTGAAGAATCAAATCCCGGCACCGCCTGTGGCATCACATACTGATAGTTTACATCGACTGCCCAATCATTAGCTTGTAGAATTCTGCCATACGAAACCCCGACATACCAGGCATATCTATATTTATGATTTAAAACTCTATCAGAAAAAGTTAAATCCTTTGCTAAATGATTCATGAGTCCCGCTAAATACACCTTTAAATATTTATTCCATTTCGTAATCGCACCTTGATATCCAATTTGCAACTGGGAATTAGCGAAATTAAACCTTCTATTTTCTACAGGATCA
>JAAKFJ010000037.1 GCA_011064745.1 Candidatus Anoxychlamydiales bacterium
CTATATGTTTGAGCAAAAGCCGTAAAAACATTAACTAATCTTTCTTGATATGTAAGAGCGCCATCTGTTTTTCTTATATTGCCGGATGCTACATATCCTAAAGACCACTTAATTGCGTTTCTTGAGGCTGTATCACCATCAATACTTGATTTACTAAATCTTGAATAAAAACCTCTGAAAGCTTCTTGAGCTACATGATTTTTAAAAATTTGTGGCGAAATACTTCCATCTCTATGATTTATCCATGAAAGTTTATCTCCCGACTGAACGTTTGTTTTTAAATCTACAAGCATTTCAGCATCATGAAAAAACGCCTGCCTAGTCTTAATAAGCGGCGAAATACTACTTGATCCTTCCATTTTATTATCTCCTTATTATTTTTATTTATTATATTTATTAGCTATATTAGCCTTTATTAATCAAACTTTATCAAATCTTCTGCTACTTCTTTTTTTGGAGCTGTCAAATCTTCTATTTTTTGAGCAGCAGCTCTATAGTTTTGGCCGATAACTCCTTTATTATCACTATTTGATAATAACTCAGCTGTTTGGGCTAAAACATAAAAAGAGCTCACCAGGCTTGTATAATCTGCCTTAACAGTAGTAACGTCTCGTATAGGAGCTGTTGATTTCAAATATGCTTCTACCCATTTTATGGATATTTGAGAAGATTCAAGACCATCTACCTTTTTATTACTCCAAGAATACGCCCATCTAACAGCCTCTTGACCAATGTGTTCTTTATAGACTTCAGGCTTAAAATTTTTGCTCCAGCCTAATTTACTACCAAATATGATTTTGTTAAGTTTTGCAACATCATTATCAAAATCTTGTATTGGTCTGTTTGCAAAAATTTCTTCACTTTTTTTTGCTGCTTGTGAGGTTTTTGGATCAGCCACATCATCAATAACGAATGTTTGCGCCGTAATTTGCGTCCCAAAAGGAACAATGCTTAAACTTGCCATTTCTTATCTCCTTATTATTTATTATTAAAATTAAATATTATTTTGCTTCTTGCTTTGGAAAGTTTTCTTCCATCAATGCAAACCATTTCTGAGTCTGAGCATCTACCTCTTCTGTATCAACTAAGAGATCTACTTTTTTATCTAACCAATTTAACCTGTAATTTCTAGCTATATCCAAAATCGTTTTAGCAGTTTCCATTTTTTTTGCATAATACGGACCTTGATCTTTACGAGGTGCAAATGCTTTGATATAAGATTCTGCTAAAGTTACTAAACCTTTAAAAGCTTTTTCAAAACTTTTAACTTCCAGTTCCTTCCAACCTATCGTTTTTACTGAATCACTGTTAACAACGCCATCTACAAGCAAGTCTTTAAACCATTTATTCAAATAAGCAACAATTCTTTCATCTTTTTCAGAATAGCCTAAATTCGCAGATTTTGCCCAAGCACCAGCTTTTTGAAAGCCCCAAGGTTTAACAAAGCTTAAATAATTATCTTTGCCAACACTTAGTTCATATCCAGCTTCAAGATTTTTAGGTGTAATTTTTGCTAAAGTATCAAATTCTATAGCTAATTGACTATAAGTTCTCAATACATAAAAATTTGTTCTTGCAGTCATTTTTATCTCCCTTTTTTATTAATATTTTTATTTTTTATTATTAGATAAAAAAACATTTTTATCTTTTAGTAATATAATAACAAAATTAGCAATAAAAATATATTGTTTTTATAACTTAATTATAAAGTTATAATAAATAAAATTTTGTTAATTACATTGTATAAATAGGCTATTTTATAATAAAAAAAATAGAATAATTAATTAATAGTTTAATGTTAAAAATGTTATCTTTAATATTATTAGTTGAAATTATATGTATAATTATAATAAAAATATAAATAGATAAGGAGTTATTAATGTTAAGAAAAATCGCTCTTTTTGGAATGAGTGAAAAAGGGAGATTAAATCATCCATATATTTGCCATACTTTGATAGAGCTATGCGATACCTTCGGTAACCCTCCAGAAGAGAGTTTTGGGCTGATATTTGCGATCCAAGCTATTATGTATGAGAGAGAAGTGATCTTTTTTAGAGTCCAAGAAGAGGGCTATATCGAAGAGGATTATCTTAAAGGGATTGAGTATTTAAAAGAGGGTAAAGTAAAAAATTTAGATGCTATTTGTATACCAGGGGTAGGAAGTGCAAATATCATAGATAGCTTAGATCCGATCTGTAAAAAGCATAGCTCTATTATCATCACAACCGAAAAGGATTTATTTGATTATTTGATAGAGAAATAAGCTATTTTCAAATTCTTTATTACTATAGAGATCTTCAAAAGATATTTTTACATTATCAAATTTATTGATAGATAGTTTTTGATTTTTTTTTATTTAAAAAATATCCACCTAAATTTTTAAAAAATTTAGGTGGTTTAAATGAGAATATCTAAAATATTTAATCGATTATGCATCGAAATAAAATATTTTATTTATTGTGAGATAAATACTCTGCCACCCCTTCTTGAGTAGGTTTTAGAGTTTTTTCGCCAAGATGCCAGTTGGCAGGACATACCTCACCATGAGTTTCAAAACAAATAAGAGCATCTAAAACACGCAGAGCTTCATCAACCGATCTTCCTAAAAATAGATCGTTAATGATTTCATGACGAACGATACCTTCTTTATCGATTAAAAAAAGGCCTCTATAAGCAATCCCTTCATCTTCATTTAATACACCATAATCTCTAGATATATTTTTGGTAATATCTGCAACGAGTGGATATTCTACGCCTTTAATACCGCCTTTATCTTTTGGGGTATCAAGCCAGGCAAAATGAGAATAAATACTATCTACAGAACACCCGACTACTTGAGCATCTTTCTTCTTAAAAGCTTCTAGCTTTTCTTGAAAAGCATGCAGCTCTGTTGGACAGACAAATGTAAAATCTAAGGGATAGAAAAAGAAAATTACATATCTACCATGATAGTTTGATAAAGAAAAATCCTCATCGAATTTATTCTTAATTACTGCTTTTGATTTAAACTCTGGGGCTTTTTTTCCTACGAGAGTCATTTTTTTACTCCTTTTTTAAATAAATTTATCAGAATCTTTCATCCAATTCTCTTCGCCAATTGTTGTAAAAGATCCATGTCCAGGATAAACTTTTGTATCACTATCTAGTTTTGATAGTTTTTTTAAAGAATTGATCATATCTTCAGGGTTAGAATATGGCAAATCCACCCTCCCGAAAGATCCTTTAAATAAAGTATCACCTGAAAAAAGAGTTTTCTCTTTTTCAATTAGATAACAAACCCCACCTGGAGTATGTCCAGGGGTGTGAAGTACCAAAATATCAATATCACCAATTTTAATTTTTTTACCATTTTCTAATAAAACATCCGGTTTTACACCTTCTACTTTTAAAGATGGTAAAAAATCAATTGGTCCAGGGTTTTCTAAACTATTGGCATCTAATTTATGAATATAAATTGGAATGAAAAATTTATCTTTTATGATTTTTACATCTGCAATATGGTCCCAATGAGAGTGCGTAAGCAAAATAGCCTCTAAAGTGAAAGAGTTTTTTTCTAAAAACTCTGATAACTTATCTATCGATCCAAAAGATGGATCGATAACAAAGGCTTTTTTACTTTCCTCTGAGACAACAACATATGTGTTATTGTCAATAGGACCTAATACAAATTTTTGAATTAACATAATTTTAAATATAAAATACCTTTGCACCGGAGAGGATTCGAACCTCTGACTTCCTGGTTCGTAGCCAGGCACTCTATCCAACTGAGCTACCGGTGCATTTAAACATTGTAATGATGACTAATATTATAGGTTTTTATCAAGAATTTTTATGTTTTAAAAACATTAGTTGGATTTTGATTTGAATAAAATACTTACAATTAATTTTTATCTTAAAATTTCAGCCAGGTATGTCCAGAAAAAATCTCAATATTTTTAAAGATCAAATGATTTTTAAAAAAAAATTAAACTTTTTTATTGTTTTGATATTTGCTAAATCGACAAAAAAATAATTTTACTGTTATAAGATATGAAAAGAAAAGGATGTGAAAAGTATGTCAAATTCTGCCCTGTTATTATTGGATTTGCAAAATGATATTTGTCACGAAGAGGGAATTTTTCATAAAAATGGTTTAGATTGCACAAATTTTACAAAAATAATACCTAACATTGTTGATATGATGTTTTTTTGCAAAGAACATCATATTCCCATTATAGTCGTGCAACATAGTGTTTTAGAAGATATGGATAAGGTTGGAGTTGGACTTGGTATTTATAAAAAAATTATTCCTTTTATACAGACAGAGGGTCTTAGAGAAAACACCTGGGGACATGATCTTCTAGATGAGATAAAAAATCATGTAGATTACAAAATTAAAAGATGGACGATGTCAGCGTTTTATCATACAGAACTTGTGAGATATCTAGTTGCTCTTAGAATTAATCAATTAATAATTGCAGGCAGAACAACTAACGATATAGTTGAGACAACAGCGAGAGAAGCGGCTGCTAGAAATTATAAAACTATAACTATATCTGATTGCACTGCAAGTTATAGTGAAAAGATGCACCTTGCATCACTGACTAATATAAATAATTTTGGACAAGTAATATCATCAAAAAACTTTCAAGATAGTTTTTTAGAGGAGAAAATATGAATATAGTTATTTTAGGAGCAGGTGAAATTGGCTCATATTTAGCAGCGGTTTTAGCAGAAGAACAACATAGTGTAACCCTCATTGATAAAGATCCTACTATCTTAGAAAAGGTTAGTCAAAAAACTGATGTTGCAACACTTTTAGGTTACGGCTCTAGATGGAAGTTGCTCGATACTTTAATCGAGAGTGAACCTGATATTTTTATTGCAATGACCGGTGATGATGAAACCAATTTAGTCTCTTGTTCCATAGCTAAAAATTTAGGATACCCAAAAACTGTGGCTAGAGTTAAAGAAATCGGATTTTTAGCCAGATCAAGACTTGATTTTGGTAGACTTTTTTATGTTGATCATTTCATCGGCGCTGAAGTATTAGCCGCTAATGATATTTTAAAAAGTATTATTAATCCTGAAGATTTAGCCATTGAAAATTTTGCCCATGGCGCTATTCAAATGAGAACAATTGTTGTATCAGATAAATGGAAGCAAACCGATATTAGATTAAGCGATTTAAAACTACCCGAAGAGATGATAATCGGTCTTATAAGAAGAAAAAAAATAGATCCAAAAAATCCTGATAAAATTATCGAAAAAGTTATTTTCCCTCATGGCAATGATCATATTGAGGTTGGTGATGAAATCACAGTCTTGGGTGAAACAAAATTTATGCAAGATATCCACGCCTTTTTCAAAATAGAGCAAAAAAAACCAAAATCTGTCGTAATAGTCGGTGCCTCAACAGTTGGAGTAAGACTTGCTCATATTTTAGAGATGAGAAATATCTATGTAAAAATTATAGAACATGATATTAATCGCTGCAAAGAAATAGCCGATCTCTTACCTAAAAGCACCGTGATAAATGAAGATGGTAAAAATTTAGATTTTTTAGCCTCAGAACAAATCCAAGATGTTGATGCTTTTGTCGCTTGCACGAATAGAGATGAAGAAAACTTTTTGATTTCAAGTATCGGAAAACATATCGGCTGCAAAAAAGTCATAAGTTTAATTTCAAATACAAGCTTTGCTTCAATTTTAAAAGCTAATGATATTAAGTTCTCAGTTTCAGAAAGAGTAAATATTGCTAATAGAATATCATCGATTATTCATGAAGAAAAAATAATTTCTATCGCCACACTTTGTGATAATAAAGCAAAAGTTTTGGAAATAAAAGTCTCTGAAAACTGTGAACTGGTTGGAATACCTTTATCTGAGTTAAGCGCTAAACTACCAGAAAAATTAATTATCGCCGCTATTGAAAATAGAGGGAGGATCATGATAGGTAAAGGCAACAGAATAATATCCCCTGGCGACACTTTGATTATTAATACCAGCCCTGAAATTCTAGCTGAACTTCAAGTGTTATTTTAAGGAGATAAAAATTGAGATACAAAGAAGTTAGTAAAATCATCGGCAAGTTACTTTTTTATTTTTCTTTGATGCTAATTATTCCCCTTTTTATCTCTTTATATTTTCAGTTTATCTATAAAACTCCCCATCCTAATGCAACTATCCCTTTTTTAGAAACTATTGCTGTTTGTTTAATATTATCTGGAATTTTTCTCTATTTTGGTAAAAAAGCTAGTGGTGTTTTTTTTAGAAGAGAAAGTGTTTTAATAGTTGTTTTAATGTGGGTCTTAGCAACGATCATAAGCGCTCTACCTTTTTATTTTTCCAGTACTTTAACAAATCCTATCGATTGTGTATTCGAATCGATGTCTGGGCTAACAACCACTGGCGCAACTGTTATGTGTCCTAAACTCTATCAAGGGACCTCTGAAAAGGAAACAAATTACTCTGTAAAAAATCCTCATTATCCTGAAAAAAATTATGTTTTTTATGGAACTATCAAACCTGTTAGAGATGCTTCTGGCAATATTCTCTATGAAGGTGTTGAAGCAGTTAGTAAAGCTGTTTTATTTTGGCGAAGCTTTATTCAGTGGCTCGGCGGTCTTGGAATAGTTGTCTTATTTTTAACAGTTTTGCCAGCACTCGCTGTTGGTGGGAAATTTTTATTGCAAGCTGAAATGACCGGCCCGGTAAAAGAGACCATCGCTCCGAGAATAAAAGAGACAGCCTCTCTTCTTTGGAAACTCTATTTAGGACTGACTATCATTGAGGTTTTCTTTTTGATTTTAACCAATGAAAAAATGCAAATAATGGACGCCTTTTGTATTACCTTTTCCAATTTATCAACTGGTGGATACGCAATAAGAAATGACTCTATTGCAAGCTACCATAACTATATTACTGAATGGGTAATTATAGTTTTTATGTTTATCGGCAGTATTAACTTTGCCCTGTATTTTCACTGTTTAAGGGGCAAGTTTTATAAAATTTATGAACCGGATTTTATCTTATATGTTGCTGTGGTTGTTATCGGAGCTGCTTTGGTAGTTTATAAATTAATTGGAGCGAGAGGTTATTCTTTAGACGGTGTTTCAACTGGGGTTTATAATCTATCAAGCGCTATTAGAGAAGGAACTTTTCAAGCCATATCAGCTCAATCATCAACAGGTTTTGTAACGACCGATGTATCAAAATGGCCGTTCTCAACTCAGATGTTTATGTTACTTTTAATGTTTATCGGAGGTATGTCCGGCGCAACTTGCGGAGGTATAAAAACTTCACGTTTTTATATCTTGTATAAAATTATGAAAAATAAAATTGAAGAGATCTTTAGACCATCAACTGTTCGACTTTTAAAAGTTGGAAAAAAAGAAATTCCAACTAGCACTGGAATTACTGTGCTCGTCTTTTTTTGTTTGGTCGCTTTTTTTACAGTGTTAGCTACAGTTTTATTTGTTTTTGCCCAAATAGATTCAGAAACATCTTTCAGTTCAGTTGCTTGTATGCTAAATAATATTGGATTTGCTTTTGGCGCCGGAGGCCCGGGCACCTCTTTTGCTTTTATGAGCTCTTTTAGTAAACTTTTATCTAGTTTTTTGATGCTTCTTGGAAGATTAGAGTATTTTATTATCATACTCATCTTCGCCCCAATTTTTTGGAAGATCAAATAATCTATAAGCCTAAAGTTCTAAAAATTTTATTAGAAATCTCTTTTTTAAATGGTCGCCAATGCATAGCTTCAGGATCTAATACTCTCATAAATTCTCTGTCTTGTTTATTAACATTTTTTAACAAACTAGCTTCAAATGGAATAGTTTCATCTTTTCCATCCGCTAAACAAACAATTAATTTTTTACCCCTAACCCTTTTCCAATATTTTTCAGGTTCTAAATTCCAATCAAAAATAATCGCTATTTTGCCGATAAAATAAGCAATAATTGAAGATACTGCCTTTATCAAAAACGCTAAAGTTCTTGGTCTTAATAATTTTTCATCATCATAGATTTTATGAAATTTCACAAAGCTCTCAATCTTATCAATAACTTTTTGAGGAGCAAGCTTTCCAATCAACACAAAAGGCATAATAAAGAAACTTGAAAATAGTTGATGAAAGAATTTTTGAGCCATATAATACATAGCTTTTTCAACCGTCGCAAAAGACCTGTCATTTAACAGTTTTACCTCTTTATATTTAGATGCTAAAAATGTCGCTTGGCAACCCCCAAATGAATGCCCATGGATAATAATATCTTTTATCGGAACTCTTAGCTTTTTTATAGCATACTGAAGTATCGAATCAGCTTCGATAAGCAGGCCTTTTTTACTTGCTCTACCCTCACTTTTGACAACGCCAGAATTATTAAAAATAATAATATTGCATTTTCTAACATTAGACATCGCATCATAATGCCATAAATCTTCGTACCTACCGAGTTGTCCTAAAAAATGAATTATTAAAGGAGCATCTTTATTTAAAGTTCTACCAAAACTATTTTTGCCAGGAATAAAAATTCCATTTAGTTTCTCTCCACCAGCTGTTTTAATATTTATCTCTTTAGCCCCGAATTCTTTTTTTAAACCCTCTCTTCCCTCATTTAAATAATCTTTTTGTAAAACAAGTTGTTTTTCGCCGTTGAAAAGATATTTATAGATTTTTTCTTTTTTGCTATAAGCCTGAGAAGGAACAAATAAATAATAACCTAAAAAAGTGTGTATCTTATAATGAATGTAGCGACAAATACCGATGGGTAAAAATATAATCGATAATATGTCATAAATAAGATTAATAACCTTTCTTAGTAGAGATCTTTTCAAGTAAGAGGGATAGCTTGCTTGAAATATCGGTTTTTTTTCTATTATCGGCTGATCTAGTTTTAGATTGTTATCCACTTTCACTAGATTTAGCCTATTTGTATTTGATAAACTCATTGTTTTTAAAAGGTTATTTAAGAAATGCCTACATCATCGGCATGCCACCTGGCATCATCGGCATACCACCCATTTCTCCTCCCATAGAAGGATCCATTGAAGGTCCTGTTTTATTATTGGGCGATCTCTTATCAGTAATCATCGCTGTTATAGTAAGCAGTAAAGACGCTATTGATGCCGCATTTTTAAGGGCGCTTTTAGTAACAAGTAAGGGATCGATCACACCATCTTGCATCAAATCTGAAAATTTGTTTGTCAAAGCATTATATCCCCAAGAACCTTTTTTCTCGATTGCCTTTTGTGCTATTACATCCCCTTTTTCACCTGCATTATTAGCTATGGTAATAGCTGGAGCTTCAAGAGCTTTTTTGACTATTTCAATTCCTATTTTTTCTTCTTTTATATCTGTTTGTATTTGATCTAAATGAGAAATACATCTTAAAAAAGCAACACCTCCACCTGGCACTATTCCACTAACTGTTGCCGCTTTTGTAGCATGTAAAGCATCCTCTATTCTTTGTTTTTTCTCTTTCATTTCAATCTCTGTTGGAGCTCCGACATGAATAATTGCTACCCCTCCAATTAGATGCGCTAATCTATTTTCTAATCTTTCAATTTCATAAGAAGAGGTTGAATCAGCAATTTGAACTCTTATTTGAGTCTCTCTTTGTTTAACTTTTTGAGCATCTACTTTCCCATCAATAATTGTTGTAGCTTCTTTAGAAATTTTTATTTTTTTAGCTCTTCCTAGCATTTTTTCATCAAAATTATCTATTTCTAATCCTGTCTCTTTAGAAATTACACTCCCGCTGGTTAAGGCAGCTAAATCATTTAAAATCTCTTTTCTATTCTCCCCAAAAGATGGGGCTTTTACAGCACAAATTGGAAAGTTCGCTTTCACTTTATTAACAACTAAAGTTGTTAAAGCATCAGGATCAATATCATCCGCAATTATTAATAAAGGACGAGTCTCTTTTTCCATAACTTTTTCTAAAATTTTTACTACATCTTTAGCTGAAGATAGTTTTTGATCAGTAATATAAATAACTGGATCGTCAAGTTCAGCTATCATCTTTTCGGGATTCGTCACAAAATATGGTGAGATAAATCCATTTGTAAATTGCATCCCTTCAACAACATCTAACGTAGTTTCTATACCAGTTCCATCAGCAATGGTTATTATTCCATCTTTTCCAACTTTTTCCATCGCTTCTGCTATAATAGTTCCAATCTCTTCATCATTATTAGCTGAAATTTTCGCTACCTGTTTGATTTCATCAAATGATTTGATTTCAGAGGCTAGCTCATCTAGTTTTTTTGAGACAGCATCGATTGCTTTTTCTATGCCTTTTTTGATTAACATCGGATTTGAATGAGCAATAACATTTTTAATACCCTCAAGTAATATAGCTTCAGCTAAAACTATCGCACTTGTAGTACCGTCACCGGCTACATCAGCTGTTTTAGAAGCCGCTTCTTTTATCATCTGAGCGCCCATATTTTCAAATTTATCTTTTAAAAATATTTCATTGGCTACTGTCACACCATCTTTTGTCGATAAAATATTTGCAAAATCACTTTTGATAATTACATTTCTACCTTTCGGTCCAAGAGTCACTTTAACAGCTTTTGCAAGAGTTTGAACTCCTCTTAGAATTGATCTTAGAGCTTTTTCATCAAATT
Source organism: Candidatus Anoxychlamydiales bacterium (assembly GCA_011064745.1). Taxonomy (GTDB): domain Bacteria; phylum Chlamydiota; class Chlamydiia; order Chlamydiales; family SM23-39; genus JAAKFJ01. The sequence continues at coordinate 10,615 of JAAKFJ010000037.1, forward strand.
TAAATTGCTTGGACATAACCTCTCCTTTTTTCAATTTTACTTTTCAAAAAAACTTTATTTTTTACAACTTGTATTTGCTGTAAATTCATTGATAAATCAAAGGTAAAACCTTAATAGATTTTTATTTTTTTGTCAATAAGAGCTAAGCCTTTGAGCCTATCGAAAATTATATTAATAATTTTAAGATAAAAAACTATTCTAATTTAAACTTATTTTTAATAAAATGCTCAGCTAAAGGTTTTGAAAATGGAAGAAAAAAAATATTCTTTTTACCTAGATCGAGCAATAGAGCTGATGAACACTTGCACAGATTCAACACTAGAGTTTGAAGATCGTTTACATAAATCTTTAGAAATGGCCGAGTTCATTACCTTGCTCGCTAATCACGTCCAACCTCCTGAAGAGAAAAAAAAAATAACTTACTATAATAAAATTTTAAACACCTCTAAAGGTAAAGCTTTTGTTTCAAACCTGCTCGATCAATCCTTTCGTAGCGCTTCTAGACCAAAGATAATAGATCAAATCTCCCATTTATCTTATCATTATGGAACCCCAAGCTTTTTGCCTGTTTCTCTAAAGGCCACCTTGTTTACTCTCAATCTTTTAGGAAAATCTTTTCCTCATTTTTTTGCGACTATTATGCAAAAAAGATTAATAAAAGAATCTTTAAATGTCTTGAGTTTTGCAGATAGCTTTCATTTACATAAATATCTGCAAGCAAATAAAGAAAAACAAGTGGTTCTTTCATTAATTCAATCCATATCCTTTGGACATAAATCTATCGAAAAACACTTAATAAATATTTTAAGACTGCTTTCTAATCCACAAATAAAAACAATTTGTATCAATATCGCTGATCTATCCTCTTTTCGCACCCACTATAAGACTTTTGATGAATTGGAAGAAAATCTTAAAAAGGTTTTTAGAGCATCTTTAAAAAATGATAAAGCTAAATTGATAATAATCAATATTGAAAATCACTCTGAGCTAGATCTTTCTTTAGAAGTTTTTAAAAAAATACTCCTCTCCGATGAATTTTTAGAAGTAAAAATGGGCATTTCTCTTCAAGCATATTTTCCTGAAAGTTTTGAAATTCAAAAAGATTTGATTGAAAAGGCAAAAAAAAGATTAGCAAAAAATGGTACTCCCATTTTAATTAGAATTACAAAAGGCGAAAAACTTATCCAAGAACAGATTAATGCAGCCAAAAATAATTGGCCATCTCCCACCTATCTATCAAAAGTTGAGACTGATGCTAATTTCAAAAAAATGCTCATTCTAGGTTTTGATAAACAAAATGCGAAAGCGGCGAATATTGCAGTTGTAACTTCAAATGTTTTTGATATAAGTTTTGCCCTTTTATTTATCAAAGAAAAACAATTAGAACCTTATGTCTATTTTGAGATCGCTGCAGGGAGAAGTAGAAATGCTATTAGAAGAGCTTTAGAAGCCTTAATCGGCAAAAATCTAAAAATATTATGTCCTATTGTTTTCAAAAAAAATTTTCATTTAGCTTGTAATTACTTGCTTAGTAAAATTAATGATGTCACTAATTCTGAAAACATTGTTTCTCAATTAAGCACTCTATATCCAGGAACAAAAAATTGGGAAGAACAATTTGATAATTTCAAGCTTAGCTTAGAAAAGATTGATAAAATTTCCAATAAACGCAAACAAAATCAAGATAGAGAAAAGATTATTAAAATTTCTAATCACATAAATTTTGAAAATGAACCACTGACCGATTTTTCTATAAAAGAAAATATATTATGGGCAGAAAAGATTATTGAAAAAGCCATAACCTATAGCGTTGATGATATCCCTTTAATTATTGATGGCGAGAATATTACAACAACTCAAATAGCTTTTGGTAAAAATCCATCAAAGCCTAACACAAATTTTTACAAATATTCATTATCTGATGAAAATCTTATTCAAAGAGCCATCAAAACGGCTAAAGAAAATGAAGAGAAATGGAGTAAGAGTCCTGTTGAAAAAAGATGTGAAATTTTATTAACCCTCGCTCAAAAACTAAGAGAAAAAAGAGATTTTTTTATTCAAAATCTTATTGTTGATGTTGGAAAAACAGCTTTGGAGGCTGATAGAGAGGTCTCCGACGCTATAGATGCCATAGAGTATCATGCAAAACACATGTTAGATCTTACTAGAGCTAAAGAAGATATTAAATTTGAATCAAAAGGAACTTTTTTAATAATCCCTTCTTGGAATTTTCCTCTTTCAACCGCTGCAGAAGAAATAACAAGCGCTCTTGTTAGTGGAAATACTATAATTTTAAAACCTTTATCAACATGTCCTCTTATTTGTTATGAGTTTGTTTTACTGATGTATGAAGCTTCTGTTCCTAAAGGTGTTTTGCAATATTTAAATTGCTCAGATGAACTTTTTGAAAAAAAATTAATTGCTGATCCGAGAATAGATTCCGTTGTTATTTTTACCTCTGCAAAATATGCTAGAAAATTAATTGCCCTTAGAAATGGCCTTGAAATATCAGCGAT
>JAAKFJ010000038.1 GCA_011064745.1 Candidatus Anoxychlamydiales bacterium
TAGATTTTCGATCATTTGGATGGTATTTTGATAATTAGCAAGTTACAATACTGAATAAAATGAGCTTTCTATCATGAAACCAATAAAATTAGATTTCTATCTAAAAGATGATGTTGTAAAACTATCGCAAGAGCTCTTAGGCAAATTCATATTTACTAAAATAGATAATTCAATAACCGGTGGAATGATAGTCGAGACTGAAGCCTATAAAGGGATTGAGGATAAAGCCTGTCATGCTTATAGAGGCAGAAAAACAAAGAGAAATGAGATCATGTATGAAATAGGTGGAGTTGCATATGTTTATATATGTTATGGTATGCATGCTCTTTTAAATGTGGTGACGAATAAAAAAGCAATTCCAGACGCAATCTTGATAAGAGCAATTGAGCCTATTATTGGAATAGATGTAATGCTTAAAAGAAGAAATAAAACCAAGATAGAGAGAAGTTTAACAGCCGGACCTGGATCCTTGACTAAAGCTTTAGGTATAACCAAAAAATTTAATGGTTCTACTTTTAATAACAAAAATTTATGGATGGAAGAGAGAAATATTAAAATAGAAAAAAAAGATATTAAAAGCTCAAAAAGGGTTGGAATTGATTATGCTTTAGAGCATAAAGATCTGCCTTGGCGCTTTAGAATTAAAAATAGCAAATGGACAAGTCTTGCGAAATAAATCAATTTATTTATAGTATTGTTCAGTAAGGTATAATTATGAAAAAATATTTCATTACAGGGTTAGTAATTTTACTACCTTTAACGCTGACGATATTGATCGTGGCATTTGTGGTTAATTTTTTAACCAAACCCTTTATGGGGTTGGTTGTAAAAATATTAACACAAACAAGAGTCCAGCAAATTCATACCCATATTTTATCATCTGAGCAAGTCATAAGATATGGCTCGCAGATAATAATATTGATTGGACTATTTTTATTTACTTTAGTTTTAGGGATATTTGCCAGATGGTTTATCTTTAAAGCTTTGATTAAAATCAGCGATAAAGTGCTGCATAAAATTCCCTTGGTAAATAAAGTCTATAAAACAACTCAAGAAATTGTTAAAACGCTATTTATTACCGATAAGGATTCATTTAAGCAAGTCGTTATGGCACCTTTCCCTTATAAAGGTCTGTATAGTTTGGGATTGGTTAGTAGACCGTCCCCAGAAACCTGTTCGAATGCTGTAAACGAAGAGTTAATATCAGTTTTTGTGCCAACAACACCGAACCCGACAACAGGCTTTTTACTTTTGTTTAAAAAAGATGATTTAATCTATTTAGATATGAAAACAGAAGATGCAATCAAATATATTGTATCTTGTGGTGTTATTGTTCCTCCTAAAAAGGTGGAAAACAAATGAAAAAATATATTATAGCCGGTCTTATTATCTTACTACCTTTGATCTTAACGATAATTATTTTTGTTTTTGTAATCGATATTTTTACAGCGCCTTTTTTAAATATGTTTGTCGATTTTTTGGCGAATTTTCAAAATGTTTTACCAATTTTAAAAAATGGAGCTATTTTAAAAGTTTTTGCAAGAATTTTGATACTTATCATGCTACTTGTATTTATCTTTATTCTTGGAGTTATTGCAAGGTGGTTTTTCTTTAGATCCTTGATAAATCTTATGAACAAAGTCTTTTCTAAGATACCCTTTGTTAAAACGATCTACAAAACTTTAAGAGACATAATTAGCTCTTTTATAGCTCAAGAGAGAAAAGCCTTTACCAAAACAGCTATGGTTGCTTTCCCCTCAAAAGATTCATATTGCGTAGGTTTTGAGTCTGGCACTGTCCCCGAGGAGTGTCAAAGCAAAGTCAAAGAAAAATTAAAGCCGGTTTTTGTTCCCACTGCTCCTCACCCAATATCTGGTTATATGGTTATTGCACCTGAAAAAGATATTTATTCAATTGATATGACAAATGAAGATGCAGTAAAATTTACCGTTTCATGTGGTCTTATTGTACCCGGGGAAGAGAAAGTTGATAAGTCTAAAAAATAATAATAAAGTTGTTTTTTTTCAAATAAGAGCTATCAAAGAAAAATTAATCAAACTTATCCAAACAGCTATTTATCATTTCGAAAAAAAAGAGAATCTACTTATTTATGTACAAGATGATGCCGCTTTAAAATTTGTCGATGAACTTCTATGGAAAACTCCTAAAGAAGGATTTCTGCCGCATATTATAGCCGATGAGAATACTTCAGATTTTATTGTTATTACAAAATCTAAAAACAATCTAAATAAAGCCAAATATCTATTCAATCTCTCTTTAGATTTAGTAGATTTTGATCCTTCATATAAAGTAATTTATGATTTTGATGATTATACAACGGAAATAAAACAGCAAAAAAGTAAAAAGAGATTTGAAATCTATAGAAATGCAGGCTTTAAAATTGAGAGTTATTGATATTAGGTGATCTCTCGTAAATAGCCGAAGTTTTTACGACATTTTAAGATAAATCAAGTCCGCTCATTTATATTAAAAAAATATTTATATAATTTGAAATTATTTCCAATAATTATCATAAAAAATTTTTATCTTACGTATATTTCTTGCAAGATTTAGCAACACTTTTTATAATGTAGCATTAAAATTGAAGGAGATAAAAAATGACACGTATCGGGAAGGTAGAAGAGAGAAGAGCTATAAATCCAAAAAAACGAAAGCCCCCTACTTATAAAAAAAGCGGGCCTAAAAAAGATAATTTGAAAAAAGGTTTTAAAGAGCATCCAAACGCATTGAATGATGAATATGCTTTTATCTCTAAAATAAAATAAAAAAAAAGGTTATATATTATGTCTAGACATCCTAGCTACGGAAAAGCTTCTAAAACACAGCAAAAAAGAAATGTCTTAAAAAGATTTGAAAGAATTGATGTTCTTAGAAAACTTGGCAAATGGAAAGATAACGAAAATAAAAAAGTTACAGGTCTTCCAAAAACTCCAAGTAATTTAGAGAGTTAAAACTTTTTTTCGATTTTCATGTATATTTTCAAGAAGATAAAACTTTAAAATAATTGATGATAATCTCAATAATAAATAAAACGTCTCTGAAAATTGAAGAGAAAAAAGTAAAAAAAATAGTCGATACTTTTTTAAAAAAAGAAAAGATAAAAACCGATGAAATCACTGTGTATTTCGTTGATGAAAAAACAATAAAAAAACTTCATAAAAGATTTTTTAATGACCCATCTAGTACAGATTGTATCTCTCTTCCAATCGATAAACCTAATCAAAAAAATATCTATCATGTTTTAGGAGAAATTTTTGTTTGCCCAGATGTTGCGATAAAAAATGCAAAAGAATTTAAAACTTCTCTATGTGACGAAATAACTCTTTATATTATACATTCACTTTTACATTTAATAGGCTATGATGATATTAATGAAAAAGATATACAAAAAATTAGAAAAAAGGAAAAAGAGATATCTTTATATATGAAGAAGAAAAATATTAGCCTATAAAAATTTATGGAAAGTTATACTTTTTTTACTTACTCATTAATATTTTTACTCGTATTTATAATTGGTTTGAGTGCTTTAACAGCTTTTAATGTTGCTATCTTAAAATTTGGTAAATTTCAGACAAAAGAGATTTTGAACAATTCTGTGATGATAGCTAAAAAAAAATTTTTCAAAGAGAGTTGGGATAGATTCTACACCCTGGTTAGTGTCACAAAACACCTTTTATATCTTCTCTATGCTATCTCAGCTTTTTTATTTATTACAATAATATTTCCGGATATAGAAATTCATCATACAAGCTTTATCTTCATAGTCGCTTTAGTAATAATTCTATTTTTTATGGTTTTAGATTTTTCGATTAGATTCATAACGAGGGTCAAAACAAAAGCAACTTTAAAATTTGTAGCTTCAATCAGCTCTTTTTATATCTTGATTTTTCTCATATTAACTTTCCCTATTTTGCTAGTATCTATCTATGTATTTAAAAAATTAAAAAATCAAGAAGTTGTCAAAAAATCTTTTATCATGAAAGACAAAGTACTAGAAATGATAAAAGATTCTGAGCTAAGCCAAGTTCTCTCTTCAAGTGAACAAAGATTCGTAGCTTCTTTTATTACCTATAAAGAAAAAGTTACAAGAGAGATTATGATCCCCCGAGTCAATGTCTTCGCTTTGGAGGCTAATACAACAATTAAAAAAGCCTCGACCCTTCTTTTAGAAGAAAACTACAGTCGAATCCCTGTTTATGAAGAAAATCTCGATAATATAATCGGTGTTTTGATGTATAAAGATATTTTAAAAATATATTCGGATAATGAAGATCTAAACGTACCTATAGAAAGTATCTTAAAACCTGTTATCTATGCTCCTGAAAATAAAAAAATAGCCAAGCTTTTTCAAGAGTTTAAAAATAAAAAGATTCACCTTGCAATAATCGTTAATGAATATGGAGGAACTGAAGGCATAGTTTCTATTGAAGATATCTTGGAAGAATTAGTTGGAGAGATCCAAGATGAATATGATATTGGAGAAGATAAACAGTTCTGGCAACTTCCATCAGGAAGCATCGTCATTGATGCTAAAATGAGTATTATAGATTTAGAGAATCAACTCAAAATTAAAATTCCCCATTCACCTGAATATGAGACTATCGGTGGCTATGTTTTTCATATAGCTGGCACCATTCCGTCGAAAGGTTGGAAAATCCACTTAGAGGATTTTGAAATTGAGGTTTTGATCTCAAATGAAAGATGTATTGAAAAAATTAGAATTACTTCTGCTACTTCTAAAGAAGAATAAAAAACACCCTGTAAATTTGAAATTTAACTTGCATTTTGCAAGGTATTTTTTAAAAAAAAGAATATCTAAAATTTTTCATTTTTTATAAAGCTACTTTTCTTGCAAAAGAATAAAAATTAAGATATTATATACAAATATACAAAATAATTTAGGAGACAATTAATGCGAAGATCAATATGTACTACTGATCCTCATTTTGCTATAGCAGGTCAAAGAAAGACTTGGAAGTTTTTATATACCCCTGCTATTTCAATTCCGAAAAATTCTAAATTAACTTTTGAAATTAAAAGTGATCAAAGACCAATTGATTGGGAGTTGCCTCAAACTGATATTAAGAAAAAATCAAATTTGATTTGGATGCAACTAGCCAATGGTAAAATGATTGGGGCTAAACCAATTTATGATTCAAAAACTTTTATTATGAGCTATGAGTTTAATCTCCCTTCAGACGTTAAAACAGGCGAAAATATTTTAATACTTTTAGGGTCTCCCCAAGAAATAGATAATAATGGCAATCTATGTCAACTCTTTACTCAAAGAAAAAAAATATTTAATCTTCATGTAAATATTAAAGGCAAAATTGAAACAGAATCTTTTCATTTAGATATAAGAGGAGCTAAATTAAAAAATCTATCAATCATTACACCCTCTTTTGTTGCTAGAAACAAAAGGTTTGATGTTATTGTTAGATTTGAAGATGAATATGGTAATTTAACAAATAATGCTGATGAAAATACTTTAATCGAACTTAGCTATGAACATTTGAGAGAAAATTTAAATTGGAAGCTCTTCATACCCGAAACCGGTTTTATCTCTCTTCCTAACCTATATTTTAACGAACCTGGAATTTATAAAATTCAGCTAAAAAACTTAAAAAACAGTGAAACTTTTTATTCCTGCCCAATTAAATGCGTTGATTTTTCTAATCTAAATTTATTCTGGGGTCTACTTCATGGAGAAAATGAAAAATTTGATGCCAAAAAAAATATAGAAAATTGTATTCGGTTTTTTAGAGATGATAAAGCTTTTCAATTTTATGCCAGCTCTTCCTTTGATTCTGAAGAAGAAACTCCTCAAGATATCTGGAAAAATATTGCAACTCAAGTCTCAGAAATTAATGAAGACGAGAGGTTCTCTGTCTTTTTGGGTCTTCAATGGAATGGAACCGTAAAAGAAGAAGGTCTTAGACAATTTATCTTCTCAAAAGATAACAAAAATATTTTGCGAAAAAAGGATCTTAAAGCCAATTCTTTAAAAAAATTATATAAGACTTTTTCAAATAAAGACATATTATCTATCCCATGTTTTACAATGAGTTCTGAATCTTTATTTGATTTTAAAGATTTTAATGAAGAATTTGAAAAAGTTGTTGAAATCTATAATGCTTGGGGATCTTCTGAAATGCTTGCTAAAGAGGGCAATTTAAGACCAATTTCAGGTCCTGTTAAAGAAAATAAAGATGGCTCAATCCAAAAAGCTCTAATCTCAGGCTATAGATTTGGTTTTGTAGCAGGTGGTTTAGATGATAGGGGTATCTATTCTAAATTTTATGATTCTGATCAAACTCAATACTCCCCTGGTCTGACAGCGATTATATCTAAAGAACACACAAGAGATTCATTGATAGATGCATTATCTAAAAAGTCATGCTATGCAACAACCGGCAAAAGAATCGTTGCTAGTTTTAATATTGCTAATGAGCCTATGGGATCTGAACTCACTACTGCCAAAAAACCTGGCCTAAATTATAATAGGTATATATCCGGCTATGTTATAGGAACAGATAACCTAAAAGAGGTTACTCTGATCAGAAATAATGAAATACTAACTCGGTTTTATCCTGATAACAATTATATCTTTGATTTTTCATTTGATGACACAAAACCACTCTCTGAGATCGCAGTTAAAGCAAAAGAGGATAAACCACCATTTGTATTTTACTATCTTAGGGCTGTTCAAAATGATTCTAATATAGTTTGGACATCGCCTATTTGGATAGATTTAGAAGATGTTCCTATATTTAAAAAGCCCATTAAAAAATAAGATTAAAAATCGCTATTGTCTATTTTAGCTTTTAAGCTCTTCATTTCATTGGTATAGTAAAGCTTTAACTGCTCAGCTAATTTCTTAAAGTTTTTCTCAGCTTCTACCAGACCAATTTCCTTATAGGTTTTTTGACCAATTTTTGGAATCCAAGTCACTATCTTCCAAGGCAAATTCCAGCTAGTTTTATAGATATGTTTCCCTAACATAGTATAGACAAAAGGATTTTCATCAGCCTCTTTTAGGGCTAGCTCTTTTCCAATAGAGTCCACTCTATTTAATCTAGCTTTAAAATCTCTATGTTTGGCCTCCATTGCATATGCTGGAGATCTACATGGAAAAATACGATAAAAAATATATTTCAAAGCATTTAAAATAGATGAAAATACATTTTTAATAGATCCCAAAAGACGTCTAAAAACACCCGGGCTATCATCTTTTTGAGAAGATATAGATGAAGAAGTGGCTGAAATACCTCTTGGGGTGGGTTTTCTAACAGAGCTCGTGGCTTGAGAATTGGATGTTTGATTGCTATTTGATACAGATGAAGTAAATAAGCCCATAATTATATCTCCATTAGATTAAAAAAAAATGATCGATTAATGATATAATATAAGGCCTTAATTTTTAAAGAGAAAAAATAAATCTAATAAATAGTTATAATTGGCTTACTATTGTTTTTTTTAAACCTTCTAAAATAGCGAGATCTCTTTGCATTTCGAAAATGGCATCTGTATCTTGTGAAGCCTCAATTTCACGTTTTCTCTCCTGGATCATCTTTTCAATATCCATTGCGGTTATACCGGAATTCAGAGCATCTGCAATAGTTGTCTCTAAATCACCACTCGGATTTAAATCTCTTAGTGTCCAGGCAATTTTAGTTTGCAGATAGCCAAAAAATAAATGAGGATTATTCATGATAGTATATCGTCCAATTTCATAATAAGCACTCCTCCAGTAGAAGGCTTTGATAGCCAAGCTTGAACTCGCATATACTTTCTTGCCAAATTCTTCAAAAACAGGAAAGGCAGAAGTTGAAATATCCGTAGCCAATTGCAACACATCTCTTTGAACCTCTATGGAAGTATTATCATGTGGATCTCCTAGATCTATATTGCGAAGTCTTTTTAGATGTCCTTCATACAGCTCTCTTTTTTCACTTAAGCTAATACTTGCTTGAACTTCCATCTATTGCTCCTACTATCTCATAAAAGTTAGAAATTGGTTAAATTAATTTAGCCTTTTTTAATCTAACTTCAAGAGAGTTTGTTTCATTTACTAACCTTTGCATTTCGTCGATATCGCTTTGAGAGGCTTTTCGTCCAGCCCACTGATCTTTTCTTATTTTAGTATCTAACGTTGTAATTATTGCAAATATTTCATCGTATCTTATTTTATCCATTGCTAAAGTAATTTGTAGTAATCTGTCAGAATATCCATCTTGGAGCTGGTTTAATAAAAGTTTAGGATCTTTATAAGCCGTGGCTTCTCCTATTTCTCTATATGTTAATATCTCAGGAGCTTTTGTTACCGGATTCAATGTAGGAATATAAGTCCATAATTTCCAAGGATAATTGTAGCTTTTAGAATAAACGCTCATCCCAAGCTCAGTAAAGGCTAGATAAGATGGGCTAACATCTGAAACCTCTTGAAATAACTTTTTTTTTGCAATTTCATCAATTTTGCCAGCAGAATCTATTTTTATATTATTTAAAGTATTTAAATGAGTCTCAAAAAAGGATTTTTCTGTCTCTAGCTTTGATCTTGTCAAGCCTAAATATAGCATTGTTATACCTCATAAATGTTAAAAAATATTAAAATCTGTTTTTTTTAGATGTAGACTCTATTAGAAGAGGTAGATATTTTCCAAGAAAAAAATAAAACGATGAGAAAAATATGCTGATTTTAGCTTCCAAATCCCCTAGAAGAAAAGAGATTTTAGAGTTTTTTTCTCTAAAATTTAAATGTGTTGAATCTAATTTTGATGAAACAAAAATAAAGTTTGTAAAGGACCCAAAGTTATATGCTCTTGAAATTGCTTTAAATAAAGCCAAAGCTTTAGATGGGAAATATAAAGATATTCCTATTTTAGCGGCTGATACAATTGTCTGGGCAAATAAAAAGGTTTATACCAAACCCAAAAATGCTAAAGATGCTTTTAAAATGTTAAATGAACTCTCTAACACCTATCATAGTGTATTTACAGCTATTTGCATCAAATATAATGAAAAGATCTATCAAGATATTGAAGAGACTAAAATCTTATTTCACGCCTTAGATGAAAAACAGATAAAAACTTATCACAATTCATTTTATTATTCTGATAAAGCCGCGGGATATGCTATACAAAAAGCAGGTAGCATAATAATTAAAAACATGATTGGTTGCTATTATAATGTCATGGGACTGCCGATAAATACTTTAAAGAACTTACTACTAAAGGTAGGCATAGATTTATGGGACTATTTAAAACCTCAAGCTTAATAAAATTTACTCTAATATTAAATATATTTACTCTGCCCTTGCTAGCAGAAGAGAGCGATAAGAGACATATCTTATATCTCATGCATTCAAATGAAATCGAAAAAGCTTTTTCTCAATTTCAAAAGGCAAGTGAAACTGAAGCAATAGATTTAGATATCTTACAAAAAATGAGCTTAATTTTATTAAAAAATGGAGCTAATAGCGATGATATAGAGATTCAGAAGCTATCTATGTTTGGGGCGGGTCTTAGCGCATCTAACATCTCTTTAGATATTTTAGAAATTGGTCTTAAATCAGAGGATTTAGAAACCCAGCTATTATCGCTTCATTTTATATCGCTCTTAAATGACAATAAAACAGATATTTTACTCTCTAGTGCTATGCGATCCGATTTTTTACCAACAAGGCTAGAGGCAGCTTACCATATGGCTCAAAGAAAACATCCTCATGCAGTTGGCCAAATAGAATCTTTGATGTTTAGACTGCCCATTTTTTTAAAACCTTTTTTTCCTCATCTATTTGCGATGATTGGGACGGAGAGCGCTACCAAATACCTACTGAGATTTTTAAATGATGCTAACTCTGATGTTAGATTAGAAGCAATTTTAAGTATCGCTAATCTAAATAGAGACGATCTTTTGTCTCATCTTAGAAAAAAGTTCCCCAACTCAACAATCGCTGAAAAAGAGGCTATTTGTCATACTTTTTTTAGATTAAATGATACATCGAGTTTAGAAGATATAAAAAAGCTAGCTACCTCAAATATTGAAAATGTAAAACTTTCCGCTCTTAGAGCTTTATATCATCTAGGTGATCACACTAAAAAAGAAGAAATAGAAAAATTAGCAAAAGAAAACAACCTATTTGCAGTCTCTCTTTTAAAAGAGATACCCGGCACTGAAAAAACTTTAAAAAGTCTTTTAAAATCTCAAAATAAATTAGTTAAAGTAAACGCGGCTATCTCACTTTTAAAACTAAAAGATCCTAGTTGTATAGACATTTTAAAGGCCATTTTAGTAACTGATAGCAAAGATACTGCTATTGAACCTTTTTATTCGATCGGAAGAACTATGTACTATTTTAAAACAGTGCCAAAAGCTATTTATAAAGTTAAAGACATAAAAAATGATCCATCGCTTCCAATCAGAGAAAGCCTTCTAAAAGAAACCCTAGAGTTAAATGAAGAAGATTTTTTACAAATTGTGAAATTGATCTTTGATTCTGCGCAAAATGATCTAGTCCCAACATCTATTACTTTACTAGAGAATTTAGCTTCTGAAAAAGCTATCGTTTTTTTAGAAGATAGAGCTAAAAACTCTAATATTCCCCTTATTAGAGATTACTCTAATCTAGCTCTTTATAGGCTAAAAAAAGAAGAACCTTATCAAGACTATATTGCTAATTGGATAAAAAATAAAAACCATGAAGATATAATTGAGCTAAATATAAATCCTGATAAAAAAACAAATATTACTCAAAATATATACTCATTAACTAAAGCCGAAACAACAAGACTCTTGCTAGATATGTATGTTGCACTCGCTTCTAAACAAGATGAGAAAAGCTTAAAAATAATTATCGATTCAATCAAGAAAACAAATCCTAAAAATAGGTATGCGCTCGCTGGAATGTTAATAAGAGCAACGCAATAAAATTATCACTCATTAAATTCAAACGCACTTATAGGTCTTAATCGTTTATGAGGACGAGAAGAAGAATCGTCTTTTTCTGCAAGACGTTTTTTGCCTATAATATTATTCACAATTTCTTTAACTGAAGAGAATGCATAATCTAAAGGAGAATTTCCATCAAAATCTTTTATACTTAAAAGCTCATGAATCTCTTCGATAGTATCAATACTAGAAAGAACCAGCTCAACAGCCGCATTCGCTGGACTGGACAATTTTTTCATTAAAAGATGAAGCGGGGTAAAACCCTTTATGCCACCTGTTATTTTCAAACACGAAACTCGATCTTTTGCTGGAATCATTTCCAAAATAGTTTTGATATTTTCGATATGAGCGTAGGTTAAACTGCTAATAGCAGCATAAATAGCTGTAGCTCCATGATTGGTTGTATCTTTTACAAATTCAACTCTTTTCTCTTCCTCACAACTCAAAAGTATTTCTTTTATCATCTCTAAATTTTTAGCTTTTCTAGCAGCTACATGCAAACAGTTCCCTTTACCCCTCTTATTAAATAGAAAAGGCATTTTATCTTCCGGTAGCAAGTTTTTAACTCTTCTAAAAATCTGCAAACTATTGCTACGAGCGGCTAAATATAGAGAGTTTTCTCCCATCAAAATTTCGCTATCTTTTTTATCTAAGGCTTCAAGAGCAGTTAAGATCTCTTCAATAATTTCAAAATTACATGGCTTGTTATCAAAAGCCGCTTCTAAAACTCCCTTCTTAACTTCCTCAAAAGCAAGCATTTCCTCTTTTAATGATCTAGGAGCAGTCTCTAAGAGCTTTTTGACACTAGGTGTATTATTTGTACATACAGCAAGATATAAAGATTGTTTGTTAATAGATTTTACAATATCTGCCTTTTCTAAAGATTCAATCTCTTTTAAAATTTCTAAAGCAATTAAAGGTTTAAAAGGCCTATCCATCAATGACTGCTCAAAGCAATTTAGATGAATACTATTTTTAAATTGCAGCTGGGTTGCCTTTACACACTCTGGAATTATTTCTAAAACTTTTCTAACTATTTTTATGTTATTTGTGCCTGTAGCAAGAAACATTACATTAGATGGTAAAAGTAATATTTTCATCGCAGTTGGTAGGTTTTTAATTCTATCAAAAAATATTAATGGTATATTTTCATTGATGTCTTTTTGTAATAAAATTGCTTCTAAAACATTTATATGAGCAGGTTGGTATTGCAAGAAATCAGCTATAAGATAATCATCGCAATTATTGAGTAATTTTTTTACCATTTTGTCGCTATAAAGAGGAGCAGCTAAAACAAATGTAGTTTGATCAAAACACAATTTTTTTTCATCTGGGGTATAAGTTTCAATCTCATTGAGAAGCTCTATAAGAGTGGCCTCAGATAATTTACCTTCTAAAGCTATTTTAAGACCTTCTTTCATTTGTGAGAGTTTGTCTTCTTTTTTCATCAAACTTAAAACAGATCTTATTAACTTTGGGCTATCCCCTCTAATAGCTAATTTAAAGGATTCTTTGGGTTTTAGACACTCGCTTATCTTATCTAGTGGAATTTTTTCTAAAATAGTTTCTGTAACATTTTCATTACCTTTTAAGATTGCATTTTGCAAAGCATTTAAGCCCTTTGAATCTCGAACCTTTAGATATGGCAATCCAAAAGTCCTAGGCAAGTAATACAAGGCTGTATTAACACCGCACATATCATCATCTGTAATAGCCCTGTTAATATTTGTTCCCATTTGGTAAAAATCTAGGTGCTTCAGATAATCACTAATAAATCGATAACGGTGGCTTAAAGAAAGTCTATAATTTTCTTCTAACATTTTTAAATATTCAGGCTCATCACATTTAGTATCAGGCATAATCTCAATATCAGTCATTGCAGCCATAAGAGGATCAGGTGATGTAAAATATTTTATATACCGCTTT
>JAAKFJ010000039.1 GCA_011064745.1 Candidatus Anoxychlamydiales bacterium
TAGTCAAGATGGCATTTCTAAAATAATAACCCTTTTTAGAGATACGAAATCCTCAATTGAAGAAATAAGCCAAGATACAGATATGGGAATCTATTGTTCAGAACATTTAGCTAAGCATATGATGTTTATGAAAGAAGAAACCTCTTTTATCTCTTCTCTCAAGGCAAAAAATATAGACGCTGCTAAAAAATCTTTTACATCTATTCCAATCTCTTTAAAACCTATTTATCTTCAAATTCCTGATAAAGATGGCAGAGCAGCTCTTCATTGGGCAACAACTATTGACGATGATGGTTTGATTGATGAAATATTAAAATATTTGCCTCTAGATAAGCTTCAAACTCAAGATAAAAGAGATGAAACACCTCTTCATTGGGCAGTTAAGTCTTTAGATGAAAATAGAGCGGCTATAATGACAAAAAAACTACTAAAATCTGTTCCAATAGATCAAAGAATTAAACTTTGTCAAATTAAAGGCGAAGATGGCAAAACACCTCTTCATTGGGCAGCCCAAAGAGATGAAGTTCTAAAATCTTTGATTCAAACTCTTTTAGAATCTGAAAAAGATCTATTTTTATGTTTGATGAGTCAAGATCATTTAGGCTCAACACCTTTTCATATAGCCTGCTCCCTATCAGAGGAAAATCAAGCAATAAAAAGTATCAATACAATACTAAAATCATTATCTATGTCTCATAGAGCTGAGATGTTGAAAATTCCAAATAAAGAAGGTTTGACACCTCTTCACATATCAATTAGATTAGAAAATGCCAAATTAGCTGAAAAAATCAGTATTGATATTTTGGAATCATTATCATATGAAGATAGATTAATTTCTCTGCAAGATCCAGATGACCAAGGTATTACACCGCTTCATTGGGCTATTTCACCAAACATCTTGCCCTCAATTTTAGATACTCTGCGCTCAGATCAAAGATCTACTGCAATAAATTCTCAAGATAGCTATGGGTCCACACCTTTTCATTGGTTAATGACTCTTCAAAAAGAAAACTTGCTTCAGGTTCTAAGGTTAATTCCTGAAGAGAGTAGACTGAGTTGTTTAAAGATGGTAGATGGCAATAATTTGAGTCCGATTGGGGACCTTTTTGAAATGTTAATAACTCCAATTTTAGAAACTATGCCTCCAAAAGATTTGTCATCTCTACATGAAGATATGCAACATTCCATGAATAGAGTGTTCGATGCCAAAAGAAAAAGATGCCATGAGGATCTCAGGCCTGGTGAGAAAAAATCAAGAACTATACCTCTTATAAGCTCTTAATTATTTAAAAGAGGCATAAATGTTTTAACAAATTTATTGGAGCAAATGGTTGATAGCCAGCGGTAATGTCGTTTTTTTTTAATTAAAATAAACAGATCTAAAAAATAAGAACAGATAAGCCCTAAATAGATTTAACCGTTTTTTATGTTTTGACTTTAAAATCTTTGATATGCAATTGAATAGAAGCCTTATTTAAAAAGACATTGATATGAGGGGTAAATACAACTTTAAGATTTAAATTTTTCTTCTTAATCTCATTTTTTCTTTTAGCCATTCCAAAACCAATACCTTCTAACATTCTATCTTTTTGTTCTAGATACATTTTTAAATGGATTTTACCAACTATTTTCGGAGTCCAGATTTGTTTGGCTTCACAATATAAAAGAGGGGGAGGATTTTCATTGCCAAAAGGTTCAAGCAATTTTATAGATTCCATGAAATCAAAGGTTAGATCATCAAAATTTGTTTCAGCATCTAAAAACATCTTTGAGATAATATCTTTGTCATCTAACTCAGAGTTTGCACTATCTATAAAACTCTTTTTCAAAGCTTCTATATTTTGTTCATTAACAGTGAGGCCAGCTGCAAAATCATGACCACCAAAATTGATTAAAAGATGCTCATTTTCTTTTAAAATAGGTAAAAGAGGAAAAGAGCTAATCGTTCGCATCGAACCTTTTCCAATGCCATTTTCTATAGCGATAAGAAGTGTTGGTCGATTGTATTGCTTAGTGATTCTAGCCGTTATTATTGGAATGATTCCGGGATGCCATTTATTTGAATACAAAACAATCGCTTTTTCATTTAAAATCTCAGGATGAGAAGCTATATATTTTTCAATATCATCCGAAGCTTTTCTCTCTATTTTTTGTCTTTCTATATTATAAATATCTAATTCTTTAGCGAGAGATTCAGCTTCGCAATCATCTTTTATTAAAAGCAGCTCTACTCCTTTTTTAGCGTTAGCAATTCTGCCAATACTATTTAATCTTGGTGCTATTTTAGAAGCGATATCAATCGGAGTCATCTCATCTTTGTTGAGTTCACAAACATCAAATAATTTACTAAGCCCAATTCTTTTTGTGTGTTGAAGTTCTCGAAGACCATATTTTACAAGTATTCTGTTTTCATCTAAAAGAGCGCCCATATCAGAGATAGTTCCAAGAGCTACTAGATCTAAAAAACTTTTAAGATCTATGTAATCTATCTCAGCCGATTCTATCAAGTGATTGGTTAAAGCATGTGCCAATTTAAAAGCTACTCCAACTCCTGTAATATCACGATTAGGATAAGTGCTGTTGACAAGTTTAGGATTTAAAGTAGCTATACAATGCGGTATTTTAGAAGTCGGTTCATGATGATCTGTGATTATAACATCGATATCATGCTCAACAACCGTTTGAATTTCTTTAGCTGCAGTAATACCACAATCTACTGTAATTATTAAAGAACAGCTGTTTTTTAAAGCATATTGAAGAGCATCACTGATTACACTTCTTTTATGTTGAGTGCTATCAGGCATATAAAAAAATACTTTCGCACCAATGTTTTTAAAAAAGTCTACCAAAAGAGCAGTCGCTGTCATTCCATCAACATCATTGTCGCCATAAATTAAAATACCTTCTTTGTTTTTTAAAGCTTGCAGGATTCTAGCAATCGCTTTATCCATATCTTTAAATAAAGAAGGATCATAAAGATGAGGCAAGGTAGCATATAAAAAATTGTGAATCTCTTCTATAGTTGAAAACCCTCTTGAAACCATAATTTGAGCTGTCACAGGATGAATGTTAAATTCTTTGATGATTTTATTTAACCAGCCAGGATTGCTTTTAGGAAGAATCCACGTCGATTGTGTTTTTTGTCCAAAGACCATATTAAAACCAGTTTTTATTTAAACAATATAGTATTAGATGTTATTTCAAATCATTTTTCTTGATTTTTAAAAGTTAAAGATTTTTTCATCTCTAGGTTATGAAACATTAACATCAATGGCGAAGCGATAAAAAGTGATGATAAAGTTCCGAAAATAACCCCAATTGTCATAACAAGAGCAAAACTGAAGATAGTAGATCCTCCTAAAATAACTAAAGCTATAAGAGCTAAAATAGTAGTCGCAGAAGTAATCGTTGTTCGACTAAGGGTTAGATTTAAAGAATGATTTATAATCTCAGAAAAAGAACGTTTTTTTACGTGTTTTAAATCTTCTCTTATTCTATCAAAAATAACAATCGTATCATTGAGTGAATACCCAATGATGGTCATAAGGGCTGCAACTGTGTGCAGATCTATTTGAATAGGAACTCTTAAAATATGTAAAATAGAAACTATTCCAAGTGTTATTACCACATCGTGAATCAAACATATCATCGCACTAATAGCAAATTTAAATTCAAATCTAAAAGTTATATAGATCAAAATTGCAATCAAGGCGAGCCCTAAACCCCAAATAGCATTCTTTCTCATTGCATCTGACATCTGCCCACTCATAAGAGTCCAGTTTTGATCTAACTTTTCTAATGATCTATTCGTTATTTCGATATTGTTTTTATTCAAAGCATTGACTACCCAGGCAATTTTTGGATTTGTTTGATAGTTGTATTGCTTGTCTAAAACATCTGTTTCTATATCCATATCATGAAAAGGTTTGCCTTTTTGGAGCATGGATGTGCCAAATAAAATTCTTAAATGATTGGAAGGTGTTAGCTCGCGAATAGTAAAGTCTTTCGAGGATACTCCCTCATTTACTAAAGCCTTTTCAACTAACACTCGATAATCAGTCGTTTTAGTTTTGTCAATTTCAACCGTTAGAGCAAAACCACCGGTAAAATCCATTCCTAAAACAGATTTTTTCTGAATAGCTAGAGTATAGCCGCCGATCAAAATCACTACACCTGATACGATAAAAATGTATTTTGAAAATTTTAAAAAATTAAATTTTTTAACTTTTACAAAATTTAACATATTTAACACGGTGTTTTTTGGGTTTTGTGCCCATTTAGTAAAGAAAAATCTTGTGACAAATAAAGCTGTAAACATCGATGATGCAATACCAATAATCAAAGTTAGAGCAAATCCTTTGATCGGTCCAGAATCAAAATTAAGTAATATTAAAGCTGCGATAATTGTTGTTAGATTTGAATCAAAAATAGCACTAAAAGCTTTTTTATAACCATTTTGAATAGCTGAAGAAATTCTTTTTGTAATAGCAAATTCTTCTCTTATCCTTTCAAAAACTAAAACATTAGCATCGACTGCCATCCCAACCGTTAAAATAATACCGGCAATACCAGCGAGTGTCAAAGTAGCATGTAGATTTTGAAGCGTTGCCCACATAATAAGCAGGTTAAACAATACGGCTATAGAGGCGACCACCCCAGCAAATCTGTAATAATAAACCATAGCCATTATAACCAAAACTAAAGCTGCAAAAGTTGCAATGATTCCTTTTAGCCTCTCTTTAGCACCGAGCTCAGGTGAGACATTTTTTTCTGATAAAATATGGGGAGTATAACTAAGGGAGCCAGCTTTCAAATCAGCCGCTAATTGATTCACCTCTCGAAGTGAAAAACTGCCAGATATTTGAGCGCTATCTTTAAAATCAACCTTTAGGGTTGGAGCAGATATTACATAATCATTTAAAATAACAGCCATTCTCCAGCCTTGACCTTTTGAAAAAGATTCTAAAGGAGTGCCAGTGATGTTATCTTTAGAAAAATGAGAAGTCCACATGTAAACTTCTTCTCTAGGACTTATTTTAATCCCTTCTTTATTTGTATAAGATCCGCGAACTTCAAAAGTTAAAAAGTTACCCTGAGAAGGATCATAGACTGATCTGATATTTACTAAAGAAGTTCCCTCCAATGCATAATTTTTAAAAACAACAACAAGTGGATTGGTTTGATTATGCCACTCAGAAGCCTCATCACCTTTAAAGAGGGCTATTTTTGAGATAGTATCATTAAAAGCACTTGAAATCTCGCCATCACCATCAGCAGCAAGGCGAAGACCGTTTTCATATAAAATCTTTGCTGATTCAGATATCGGTTCTAACTCTTCTGAAGATAGTGATTTTCCATATAGATGTTTATAAGCTATAGTATTGATGTTTTGAATATCTTTTTTATTGGTGACAATCGCTTCATTGTAGACTTCTTGTAAAAATTTATTTACATGTTCTGATAGGTTCAGATTGTTAGGAGTAAACTTTTCATTAATTATTTGAAAAGACATTGATGAAGCTTTAACAAGCTCTTTGGCAGAAAGGCCTTGAGCTCCAGGAAAATCTAAAACAATATTAGAATCAATTGTTCTAATATTAACTTCAGATACTCCCATTTTATTAACACGATTGTATAACTCATTCATCCCTTGTTTCAGGGCAGCTTCATCTTTTACAAGATGATTGTTTTGATCTCTAAGCTCGATTTGAACAGTTTTACCACCAGATAAATCAAGTCCCCAATGAATAACTTTCCTCTCATCACCTCTAAAATATTTTCTTGCGCTCAGTAGTAGATTTGAAATCAAGGCATTTTTAGTTGGCTCTGGAAAATCATATCTTAAAGATGGATCGATACTTATCTTAGCTGCATTATAGTCATCTTTCCATTTTAAGAGATCTTCTTGAATAGTTGTTTCAATTTTATTTAAAGTCAAAATTCTTTGTTCGAGATTTGAAAATTCTAAAACTGCATATTTTTTAGAACCATAAACCTGAAAATTTTCTCTTGTAGCTTTTAAAAGGGTTTGATAATAACCATCTTTTTCAAAAACAAAAGAATTTTTAAATTCTGAACTTTGAGCTAAAAGATCGCCAGAAAAACCGAGATACCCGTTTTGTTGAAGAATTGATTGCAATTTATCAAAATCTTTAAAAAAGTCTTGAGCTTCTTGAGTACGTTCATGAGATTTGTATTTTTGAATAATCTTATCCAAACCATTTGCCATGACATAAATTGAATTAGAATGCAGGCCAAGAGGAGTTGATCTTTGAAGAGCAGGAACATAGACAACTAAACAAAACCTTTTTTGTTCTTCTGATAGCTTTTGATAGGTTGCATAATCATAAATAGGAAAATTATCTCTGGATAAATCTGAATGAGTAGGATGCCACCCTTCAGCTATTGTGCTTAGCAGTTGTTTCGAAGATATTTTAGCAACCTCTAAGAGATTTAAAACTAAATAACTAGATGTATTTTCTAATGTGTGTAAATTGATGCTAAACTCATCTTTCTCGATCATAATTTTTTCATCGGTTCGCCTAGATAAAGTTGCAATTTCATTAATAATTAATTGATCGAATAAATCTTGTTTTTGAGATTTTAAAGTATCTTCAAAACGGATGATATCTTTGTGAAGGGTGAAATAAACTTTATCATTTGCAAAATCAACGATAATTTGACTAATAAATGGATTTTTTGATTTTAAATCATATCTTATCAAATTAGATGAACTAGTCTTGAAAGAATCATCGAGAGCTGCAAAAATATTTTTATAACTCAGTGGAGTTTGGGATCTTGAAAATTTATCAAGATTATTTTTTATGATGCTCTCAGCTGAAAGGAGGGCCGTTTGTCTTTTGTCTAAAAGATAGAGTTGTTGTCTTTTGTCATCCGATAAAAACTCAGATGAGTTTTGAGCTGTTTGAATTTTAGATTTTTCTATTTTTAACTCATCACGCATGTTATCAATCGCTGAAATAAGTGTCTGAACAGCATTTTTTGGATTTTTAAAATTGCCTTGAGTAAAGGTAGCAAAATAACGATTCGTCATAGGAGAGTTAGTGCCGAAAACTTTAGTAAAATCTAAAATGTTGTGTACCAGTGTATAAACCATATTTTTTGAAAGGGGAGAAGACATGTCTTTAGTTATATTTTGAAGTAATATAGCGTTTTCACTAACACCAGCGATAGCTTCTCCTATCTGAGCAGCTCTATCAAAAGTAAGCTCTTTGTAAAAAGTCGTAATTCTTTTTTTATCATCAAATTTCGAGGTAAATTCAAAAAAATCATTAGCTCTACTAGTATCAAATTGAATTGGAACTTGCCTTTGAACTGTAATTTTTTTAGCATCAACTTTAAGTTGACTGTCGGAAATAGATAGTTGAGCAGGGACAAAAGGGATTAAATTTCCAGCCCGTCTAAAATATTTTTTGAATTTATTTGCATCTTCAACTTTATAAAACTCAATGTTTACTTGCTCAGAATTATCTTTCATTACCTCAATTGAGCTTGGCTTGATCTTTAGCATTTTACAGTAAGATTTAAGCCACTCGGTAGACTCTTTTTCTAAGATATTGACCCGACCCATTATTCTGTTTGCAATAGTTTCAGATTGTTTTCGATCGATCGATTTTTTTAAAGATTTAGAATAATAAAAAACTGTAGGTAAAATGTTGTATATAGTTAAGACTATAATTAGTAGTATTAACCACTGTTGCCAACGTTTTCGTTTTTGCATAGTTGCTACCTTGAATTTTTTTTAAAAACAAAATTAATAAAATGAAAGAATACTCTAAATTTATAGCAATGTCTAGTATAAAACGGATTTAAAAAAATAAATTGAAAAAATGAAAGCTCGAAACTAAAAAGTATTTTTAATATGCTACTTTCTTTACAATTTGAAAAACAATTTCAAAAGTAAGAGCTAGACTATAAATGCTTAAAGTAAAAGTCGATAATTTTAATAAAAAAGATCTTTTTTCGCTCGATAAGACAAAAATACCTAAACATATTGCGATCATTATGGATGGCAATAGAAGATGGGCTAAAAAAAGAAGTCTTCCCGCCATTATTGGTCATAGCAAAGGTGCAGAAACATTAACAAGTATTGTTAAAACAGCCGCTTTTTTTAAAATAAAAGTTTTAACTGTTTATGCTTTTTCAACTGAAAATTGGTCTAGATCTCAAAGTGAAATAAACCATGTTATGCGTCTTTTCGTTAAATATTTAAAAAAACAGTTGAAATTCTTGATAAAAGAAAAGGTAAGATTAAATATTATAGGAGATCTGTCCCTTTGTCCTCAAAATGTACAAGAATCATTTATCGATACGATTGAGAAAACTAAAGATGGAGATAAACTTGATTTAGTAATCGCAATTAATTATGGAGCGAGAGACGAAATAAAAAGAGCTATAGTTAAAATTTTAAATGATTACGATGATAAAAAAATATCTAAAAGTCAAATCTCTTCTGAGCTGATTGATCAATACTTAGATACAAATAAGTATCCAGATCCAGATCTTTTGATCAGAACTGGCGGAGAGTTAAGAATTAGTAATTTTTTGCTTTGGCAACTTTCATATGCCGAACTTTATATCACTAATGTTTTGTGGCCAGATTTCAATCAAAATGAACTTTTAAAAGCTATTTTAGAATTTCAAAGAAGAAAAAGGCGGTTTGGGGCATGAAAATCAAAATTCTTCTTTTTTTATTAATTCCTGTTTTTTGTTTAAATGCATCCAAGAGTTTAGAGGCAAGTGAGTCTAAACCAATTTTATTAGATTCTAAAAACATTCCGCATCATGTAGCTATTATTATGGATGGCAATAGAAGATGGGCAAAACTTAATGATTTATCTTTAAAAGAAGGTTATTTGAAAGGCGCTGAAACTTTAGGCGATATTATCAAATCTTCGATCGATTTAGGGATTAAAGTTTTAACGGTCTATGCTTTTTCAACTGAAAATTGGGCAAGACAACAAGAAGAAATTGATACAATCATTGATATTTTTGAGCATTGTTTAGTGTATCAAAAACAGACCCTTCAAGATGAGGGGGTGAGACTCAATGTGATCGGAGACTTAACAAGATTTCCAAAAAAAGTAATGGATACTTTTTATGAAACAAAAAAAGCTACGGCAAGTGGTAAAAAACTGGATTTGATTTTAGCGATTAATTATGGTGGAAGAGATGAAATTAAAAGAGCGTTTATCAAATTGATAGATGATTTAGAAAATAAACAAATAAAAAAAGAGGATATTACGGAAGATATTATAGCTACTTATTTAGATACCAAAGATTATAAAGATCCAGATCTTATAATTAGAACAGCTAAAGAAAATAGACTTAGTAATTTTTTGCTTTGGCAAGCATCTTATAGTGAGATTTATATCTCAGATGTGTTTTGGCCTGAATTTACTTATGAAAATTTTTTAAAAGCATTAGATGATTTTCAAAAAAGAAAGAGAAGAGGGGGCAAATGACTAAATTTGCAGATTTAAAAAACAGATTTTTTATATATTTGGGGGTCATAATATTATTTGGCTTAATAATATTTTTTTCCGATCTACACTTTATGAGATTTATTGTAGCTTTAGCTATTTCAGCTTTAGCGGCTATTGCTGCTTTGGAATACACAGAATTGGTGAAAAAGAAACAAATTCATTTATCAAATAATGTTTTGATGGGAGGTGTTATCTGTGAGATAATAGCTTTTTTTATCTATTCGCAATACCCAGAGCTTAAGCTTTTACCCCTTTTAGTCTTTTTGATATTTTTAGTGTTTTTGTTTTTTTCTAATTTTAAAAATATATCAGATTCCCTTCTCAGAGTTTCCACAGCTACCTTTGGGTTTTTATACATCGCTATTCCTCTCGGAATGGTGTTGCCAATTTTATATCTAGAAGTTTTTGAAATGCAAGAGGGAAGAATCTGGCTTTTTTATTTAATTTTTGTAACTAAAATAACAGATGTTGGAGCCTATTTTGGCGGTAAGCTTTTTGGTAAGAAAAAATTAGCTTCAAAAATTAGTCCAAAAAAAACTGTTTTCGGAGCGGTTAGTGGCCTTGTTTTTGCCCTTGGTGGGAGTTTGCTGTTTTTGATCTTTTCAAAGCATAATATGTTTGATTTTAATCTTTTTGAAGCGATTATTTTAGGTCTAATATTGGGTGTGTTCGCTCAATTTGGCGATCTTTGTGAATCTCTTTTAAAAAGAGATATGAAAATTAAAGATAGTAGCAAATTACCTGGAATTGGTGGTATATTAGATATGTTAGATTCTTTAATGTTTAATATACCGATATTATATATATTTTTAATAGGTTAGGTTATGATTATTACTATAGATGGACCGGCTGGAGTTGGCAAATCTACCGTTGCTAAAATGCTCGCAAAAAAACTTAACATTGCTTATTTCGATACCGGCGCGATGTATAGAGCAATAACCTATGCAATTATCAAATATAAAATCGATATCGAAAATGAACTAGCTGTTTTAGAACTTTTAAAAAATAATTTTCAATATGAAATTAAAGAAAAAAATGGCTTAAAACTATATTTCGTTAACGGTGAAGATGTAACAGAAACTATCAGATCTAATTATATAACAGAGGCTGTATCTTTAGTTTCTGCTAAAGCATATGTCAGACAAAATTTAGTGCCTATTCAAAGAAAATTTGCTGAAGATAAAGATATGATCTGTGAAGGCAGAGATATGGGAACTGTTGTTTTTCCAAATGCTAAAGTAAAAATTTATCTAACCGCCAAAGTAACTGTCAGAGCGACTAGAAGATTTAATGAGTTTGTTGAAAAAAACCCTCAAAATATAACAACACTCGATAAGCATCAAATCTTGTTAGATATTCAAAATAGGGATGAAAAAGACACGAAAAGAAAAGTCTCACCCCTTAGGAAAGCCAAAGACGCTTATCATATTGATACTTCCAAGTTAGCGGCCGAAATGGTAGTAAAAAAGATTTTGAAAATAATAAAAAAACAAAAAAGAATTAAATTCTCTTATCGAGTAGTAAGTTTTTTATCTAAAATCTTTTTAAAAACTTTTTATAAATACCAAGTTTATGGAAAAGAAAACTTAATTAAAGGCGCGGCAATTATAACCTCTAATCATGTCTCTTTTTTAGACCCTGCAATTATCACGGCCTCTATTGATGAGGAGTTGCACTTTTTAGCTAAAGAGTCGCTTTTTAAAGTTCCATTTTTTAAAATTATCATTAAAGCCTTAAATGCTCATCCTATATCAGGCAAAGAGTCTAATATTCAAACTATAAAAAAAGTTAAAGATATTTTAAGATCCGGTCAAAAAGTAGTTCTATTTCCTGAAGGGACCAGATCATATGATGGGAAAGTAAATAAACTGCTTCCAGGTGTTGGTTTTTTAATAAATCTTACCAAATGTACAATCATCCCAGCATATATTCATGGTGCTCATGAAGTTTGGGAAAGAGGACGAAAATTTCCTAAACTTTTTGGTAAAAATAAAATATCTTGCACTTTTGGCAAGCCAATCAGACATGAAGAGTTTGAAAAAATAGCTAAAAATGAAAGAATCCCGCTTATTTTAAATCGAATTGAAACAGAACTTAAAAAACTCGAAACCTGGACTGAAAATGGATGCAAGGGCAATTTGCCGTGACGTTTTTAAATTGAAAAAAAAAGTTTTTTTATCTAATACTTAGAGATGAAATAATCATATGGAGGACAAATGTCTAATAATATAAAAGAATTAAATGAATCTAATTTTTCAAAAGAAATTGAAAAAGGAATAGTCTTAGTAGATTTTTTTGCTCAGTGGTGTGGTCCTTGTAAAATGCTAGCGCCTATTTTAGAAGAACTCTCAGAGGAAATGAAAGATCAAGCGAGTTTTGGGAAGATTGATATCGATAAGCAAGTTAAACTTGCCTCAACTTATCAAGTAACCTCTATTCCTACTCTAGTTCTCTTTAAAGATGGAAAAGAAGTCGATAGAATTGTTGGCCTCAAAGACGCTAAAGCCTTAAAGGAATTTATCAAAAAAGCTAAATAAAAATGGGTAGATTTATATTCTGGTTAGTTGTTTTTATTTTTCTATCAGGAATATCACTCCATTATAGGTTTGATGTTCCTTATTTTCTCTCTTGGATAGGTAAGCTGCCTGGAGATATGATTATAAAAAAGGGTAAAACCCTTTTTTATTTTCCTATAACGACATCTGCTCTTGCTTCTTTAGTCTTAACTATTGTCTTGTCTGCCTTTTCTGGAAAAAAATAAATTTATATACAAATCAATAATTATTAGTTGTTTAAGATGTTGTCGAACAAATTTGTCTAATGGCCGCTGGACAAATTTGTCTAATGACCACTGGACAAATTTGTCCATTGTTATTTTTCGTTCATTAACAAAGTATTGAAAATTATTATTAAATTTTTTTTGATCTTTTCTTTTTTAAATGTATAATAAGCCACTTTTTTAAACTTTAACAAATGGAGTAAAAAAATGTGGTATTCTGCACCAACAATTCCTCTATTAAATTTCGTGAAGGATTCACCTAAAAACATTTTAAGAGATATGGCTCTTAAATCAGATGTTACTAGTTCTTATTATCAAAAAAGAAAAGTACATGACATCTTTAGCGCAACAGTAAATAAAGTTGAAAGATTTATCGGATCAATTATTAAAT
>JAAKFJ010000004.1 GCA_011064745.1 Candidatus Anoxychlamydiales bacterium
ATAAATGATCAAATCGAGATTGAGATAAAATATGAAGGCTATATAACTCGCCAAAGAAAAGAAGTTCAAAAATTTGCGAATTTAGACAAGATAAAAATTCCTAAAAATTTTTCATATGAAAAAATTAAAAACCTTAGATTTGAAGCTAAAGAAAAACTACTAAAATTTCTACCTCCAAATTTAGGGGTAGCTTCTCGTATAAATGGGGTTTCATTTGCTGATATTTCCATCCTTATCATAGAGCTTAAAAATAAAAAATCTTTTATTAACTAAAATTTTTAGTTAATATGAGGTTATGAAAAACGATACCCCTATAGCACTCATTATTACAGAAGATTTTTCGACTAAACTTTTTTTAAGAAAGCATTTAGATCAAAAATTCCATCTTATTGAGAAAAAAACCTCTGATGATGCTATTACAATTGCAGAGACTACCAATTTAGATCTTGTAATCTTAGACGATAGGATTAAAGATGCTATCGATCTTTGTTTTAATCTAAAAAAAAGAAAAAGACTTTTCACTACTCCCATAATTTTAATTACTAAGAGTTTAAAAAAATCTTTTAAACAAAAGGCTCTAAAATCTGGAATCTTTGATTTTTTATATCTCCCTTTAAAAGAAGATCATTTATTATCTCTATTAAAAAAATGTGAAGAGAACAAAAAAAGCATAAAAAAAGTCTCTTCTATTTCTTTTAAATTGAAAAACAATCCAAATAAGTAATTTTACTTTTTTAATAAAATGTTAAATTTTATCCATACCAAAAAGTTAAATATTTCAGATCAACTTAAACTAGAAGAGCATCTTTTAAGACACTCTGATGAATCTTATTGTTTAATTAATGATGGAACATCAAAAGCTGTTGTTTTGGGCATATCTAACGATATCAAGGCCCTTGTTAAAAATAAAGATCTCAAAAAAGACAAGATCTTACTTATAAAAAGATTTACAGCCGGTGGCTGCGTTTTTGTTGATGAAAATACTTTATTTATAACATTTATTTTTTCAAAAAAATCATTAGATATTATTTTTTTTCCAGAATCCATTTTAAGATGGGCCGAAAAGTTTTATAAAAAAGTTTTTGAGATAGAAAATTTTAAATTAATCGAAAATGATTTTGTAATTGATAATAAAAAAATCGCTGGAAATGCCATGTACATCAAAAAAGATCGTTTTTTGTTGCATACTTCTTTTTTATTAGATTTTGATATAGAAAAAATGAAAAAATATTTAAAAATTCCAAAAGTTGCTCCTAAATATAGAAAAAACAGATCTCATGAATGTTTTTTATTCTCTATTAGCAAAATGTTTTCAAAAGAGGTTTTTGTTTCAAAAATAAAAAAGGTTTTGCAAAAGACATTTTTAGTCAAACCACTAAACATATTAGATACTAAAGAAGTAGAAAAAGAATATTCAACAAAATTTCTTTGATAAATTTAAAAATTATTAAAAACTTTTCCAAATAAGATCTTATTGACAAATAACTATTAAAAAATTTTTAATGGTATAAGAGATCAATTAAAACTGGGAAAATATATGTACAAGCTAATAAATAAATCATTTTTGATAATTTTTATTTCTTTATCTTTTTTAAGTCTTCAAGTTTTTGCCGATGGCTGCGTACCTTGTCAGCCTAAAGATAATGATGAGTGTGATTTATGTTATGAAAAATCTATAAATAAGCCTTATGATCAAGGCCTTGCTATTTGCAGAGGTTCTCTTCCAGAGGCTTATAATGCCCCCGGTAATGTTACTATCTGTGATGGCATGCAAGGTTATGTCAAAGCCACTTTTATTTATTGGCAAGCACCGGGCGATTATCCAAGACTTGGTATACTTTATAATGGGGCAGCTTTTAACCCTATAGATGTTCAAAGATTAGATTTTAGTTACGATTATGAACCGGGTTTTAAAGTTGGAATTGGTAAATATTATAAGTTGGATAATTGGAATGTATTTTTAAACTATACGAGATTGCATACCACAAACAGATTTGATTTTACTTTTGCAGACACCTCTCAAGCTTTTTCCACCTTATATTTAATCAATACTTTATCTGGCAATCCCCTGATAAATTTTCAAGCTAGATGGGAAAGAAATATTGATAAAGCCGATTTAGAGCTTGCTAGATTATATTATGTGGGAAGACGTGTAATATTAAGACCTTTTGCAGGAGTAAGTAGCCATTGGATTTCTCAGAAATATGATTTTTTAGTTTTTAATAATGGCGCGCAATCAGCATCTACCCATGCAAGATCAACCTCTTGGGCTTTAGGGCCAAGATTTGGAATGGATTCAGAGTGGATTTTTTGGGGCAATACTAGAGTTTTTGCAAATTTGGCTTTGAGTCTATTATATGCGTCAAATAAAACTAACGCTGATATATCAGATTATGCAACGGCTTCTAGAGATTTTCATCTAGATAAAGAAAGAGTAAGAACGCTCAGGCATGTTGAAGAGTTGATAATAGGTTTTGGTTGGGGATCATATCTGGCTAATGATCGCGTCTTTTTTGATGCAACAATTGGTTATGAAACAGAATACTTTTCCAACACTAATTATTATACCAACTATATCGATGATGCGATCCATACTACGAGAGCAGATATTTATAATCCGGGAAATTTATTTTTGCATGGGCTGATTGTAAGTGCGAGACTTAATTTTTAAAAAAAAGCTCCGCTGCAAGGACCTAAAACACTGCTTACAACATTATGTTTAAGTGGAAACGTTTCTCAGAGAGAGCTGGTAAGGCCTGCAAACTCAAATTTGGGTCCCACCGCGCTATAAATCTGACGTCATGTTCCCTAATGTTTGTTTTCGTTGTTAAGCACACATTAAAGGCTGCCCTATAGCAGCAGAGTTAAAAACTTGTAAGAAAAATTAATCCTTTAAAGATATTAGCTCAAGCATTTTTTTTAAAATTTTTTAAAAAAAATATAAGTCTTTAACTCTTAAATTTTTTCACTTTTTCTTTCTTGGAAAAAGACTTTTAAAGAGATGTTTTGTTGTATCTTTTGACGCTTTGGCTATAGCCTCTACCAGATCGATATCTTGCGGGCAAACTTCTTTGCAGTTTTGAGCATTGCCACAATCCGATACTCCTCCATCTTTTACAAGATTTAAAAATCTTTCATCTTTTATATTTTTTCCAAGTGGATGATTGTTAAAAAGATTGATTTGAGAGATGGCTTGAGGACCGATAAAGTTTGAGCGGTTATTGTATTGCGGGCAAGCTTCTAAACAGCAGCCGCAAGTCATACATTTAGATAAAATATATAAAGCATCTCTTTTGGCTGGATCTATTTTCACACCAAAGCTTTCAGGATCTATATCATTTATATCTATCCAAGCCTTAACCTTTTTTAACTGCTCGAACATTTTTGATCTATTAACAACTAGATCTCTTATAAGATGAAATTTGGAAAGTGGGGCTAAAACAATAGTTTTAGTTTTTTCAATGAGAGGTTTTATTAAAGCGGTGCAAGCTTGTCTTGGATAGCCGTTTATAAGCATAGAACAAGCGCCACAGACCTCTTCTAAACAACTCATCTCAAAACTAATGGGAGCTACTTTTTTACCCATTTTATTCACAGGATTTTTTTGAATTTCTAGCAAGGCCGAAATAACATTTGAGCCTTCAATGTATTTAAGCTCAAATTTTTCAAAATACTGTTTTTGAGATGTTCCTCTATAAACCTTTAAAATATATTTCATAAAACTTTTTCAAAATTTTTATAATTTTTTATATCTGGTATTTTTTGTTGTTTTTGATATGTTCTATCTATCGGATCAAAGTGTCTTACATCAACATCTTTATATGATATTTCAATATCATTTATTTTTTCATTATAAGTTGCTAAAGTCGTTTTTAAATATTTTTTATCATCTCTTTTAGAGAACTCTTTTTTAAAATGAGACCCTCTAGATTCATCTCTTTTTATTGCTCCAAGGGTTATTGCCATAGCATATTTTAGCATGTAGGGAAACTGCCTTGCAAAAATATAGCTTTGATTTAAAGTGGTTGATTTATCAACAAGCTGGATGTTTTTTATACGAGACTCAATTTTAATTAACTTATCTAAAGTATCTTTTAAGTCTTTGTTATTTCTTTTAACAGTTACATTATTAAGCATCAAAGAGGCCATCTCCTGATGAAGATCATAAACATTTTCATCTCCTCTTTGATGAAGCAGTTTAAACTTTTTTTTCTCTTCAGTTTCAATTTCTTCTTTTACATCAGGGCTTTCTTCTTTTAACTCTTCTGAATTTTTATCTATATATCTTGGGATTTCTTTTGCCGCAACAAGACCACTAAAAATACAGGCAAGTAGAGCATTAGCGCCTAGTCTATTCGCTCCATGATAGAGATAATCGCTCTCACCAATATTGAAAAGACCCTCAATATTGCTCATTTGTCTAAATCTTTTGTCTCTATCCACGTCATCTATCGCTGGCCAATCAACATATGCTCCCCCCATTGTGTAGTGAACAGCTACAAAAACTTTCATAGGCACTTTTTTAGGATCTTCATCTCTAAATTTTTGATAGATATTTAGAGGAGTTTCAACTTTTTTCAAAGTTTCATCTGATAAATGGGTGGCATCTAAATAAACTTGATTTTTTTTATCAATTCCAAGGCCAAGTTCGCACACCTTTAAAATTTCTCTAGCTGCAATATCTCTTGGCACCAAATTTTTATACTCTGGATACATCTCTTCTAAAAAAAACCACTTTTCATTTGATTGGCCACATTTTTTCATTGTTCCATCTGGAAATTCAATCTCTTTTGTTTCATCGCCATAGACCCAGATTCTTGCCCCTTCTGCTCTAACAGCTTCTGAAATAAGTCTTAGTTTATCTTCTCCTAAAATTGCCGTTGGATGGATTTGAATAAATTCAGGATTAGCAAGTTTCATGCCTTGGGTAAAAAGGATAGAATTTGCCACCCCAGTGCAAGCATAAGAATTGGTAGATTTTCCAAAAATGAGGCCTAAGCCCCCTGTTGCAATAACTACAGCATCAGCAAATAGCGCAAAAATATTTAAATCATTATGGTTTTGAAAAACAGCTCCTCTGGCTCTATTTTTTTTATCTTTTATAAGTTTTATAAACTCATGATTTTCAAATCTTTTAACTTTGTTTTTCTCTTCTAGACGTCTTACTTGTTCATCGAGTGAATATATCAGTTGCTGGCCTGTTGATGAATTTACATAAGCTGTTCTTTTAAATAACGTCCCTCCAAATCCTCTAAAATCTATATCACCATTTTCATCTCTATTAAATAAACAACCTATTTGATCTAACATCTTTATAATGTATGGAGCGTTTAAACACATCTCTAGAGTTGGCGGTTGATCTGCTAAAAAATCACCACCTTTTATAGTTTCAAAGCTGTGCAGAATTGGGCTATCGCCATTTTTATCTGAAATAGCTGCATTAATTCCACCTTGAGCGCAAACAGAATGCGAGCGTCTTGCAGGCAGAAGAGATACTAGATAAATAAATACACCACTTTTCGCTAAACTCATGGCAGCACTCAAGCCTGCTAATCCCGCTCCTATAACAATAACTTTTTTTTCCATAAAAAATAAATTTCCTTTAATAAAAAAAGCTCGACCAAATAGATATAAATCCTAAAGATATTATTGCAATCATGGCCCAAAAACAGATTCTCAAAGAAATACTTTGAGATCTATTAGAAATAATAAATCCCCAACTCATTAAAAAGGTCCAAAGTCCATTTAATGCATGAAAAGATGCCGCCACTACAAAAAGAGAGTATATACCGACCATAAAAGGATTCTTAAAGGTATCTCTAACTTCTAACAAAAATGCCTGGCCAGATTCTTTTGTAAAAGCTAAAACCTGAAAATTTTTTAACTTCATTTTCTGAAATTTTTCATCTAAAAATTTTGTTTCATCTTTTGAAAAAATTTTTGCGCCCATCGAGGCTGCTAAAGCATCTAGTTTAGCATCTTTTTTAATCTTAACTAAAAAATATGTACTTTTATTTAAAGTAACTTTTTTAGGACTATTTATAAATCTCATTTGAACAATATGAAAAATGAGTAAAATCGCAACAATATATGATGTGATTCTTTGCCAAGTATAGGCTTTGTTTCTTTTATATTGATATAGAGCGGCTTTTTTACCATCAGTTTTAAAAGAGTTAACCTCTCCAGTAGTAATATATTTAATTCCCAAAGAGGCATGAAATAATAAAGGAATACCAATCAAGGTTATTTCAACAAATTTTAGATATGGAATAGCTTGAAATGCGCTAACAGCTTTAATAAAAAAATGCCCCTTATCTAAAAATAGACTCGCTGTAGAATTGGTCATCAAATGCTCAAACAAAAAAAGAGTTAAAAAAAATCCAGTTAAAGATTGAAGACGTCTAAAGACAAAGGAGATTGGTATCTTTTTTGTTATCATCATTATTTATTTTTTTCAAAATCAATACATTTTAAAAAAAAACTCTTTTTGTTTTCTATTTAAAAAAATTAATTTTTTAAAAAAATATGAAAATTTTTAAAGTTAAAATTTATTGATAATAAAAATACTATCCTAAAGCTTTAAGAGCTTGCTTCATGACTTTTTCAT
This sequence comes from Candidatus Anoxychlamydiales bacterium, assembly GCA_011064745.1. GTDB lineage: Bacteria > Chlamydiota > Chlamydiia > Chlamydiales > SM23-39 > JAAKFJ01. The sequence continues at coordinate 6,608 of JAAKFJ010000004.1, forward strand.
CTAATAGAGTTCGATGGCTCCATTCATCCGATAGTTTGATTATCTTTTTAGAATCAGTCACATTTTTGACTTTAGTGTATAAAAAACTTTTTTCAGGCAACATTCCATCTTTTGGAGCATAAATTAAACACTTTGGACTCTCAATTTGAACAAATGCTTTTTTAGCTTTTAGATTCCAATTTGAAATTTTCAAAAACATACGTATTATCCAAGGAATAATTATTAAAAATCTTAAAATTGAGTGTTTTACAAAAGATCCTAAAGATCCTAAAGATCTATCATTTATCAAATAGGTATTTTTATCTTTTAGTAGTGATATAGATCTTGTAGCAATGATTCCCCCTAAGGAATGTCCATGGACAACCTTTTTTTTATAGCCTAAAGAGTTTGCCCATTTTATAACAGCAATGCCATCTTTAATAAGACCAGGACCGGTTGGTCTGCCTTCACTTTTTACAACTCCTCTATAATTGAAAAGGAGCACATCAAATCCCAACTTTTGAATTTTTTTGATATAATCCATTGAAATATTTTCATAAGGCACACCTTGACCATTAAAGTTTATCCACACTTTTCGCCTTTTGAAATAATCGATAAAGCCTTTTTCTCTTTTAAAAAGCATTCCATTTAACTTGATATTATCCTCAGCCACAATAGTAATCTCTTGACCACGCAGCTTGTCTTTAAAATCATTTCGAGCTTTTTGGATAACCTTTTTAGAATATAGATTTCTCACTAATGAGCCTACAAAGGTAGCGGCAAATTGCTGTGGAATAACAAAATAACTAACAATTCTAGAAAACATACTAAATCTCAAACATTTATTTTAAATTCAATTTAAATTGATTATTATACTTACTCACAAACATATATTATAAACAAATAAACAGTTTTATTTAAACAATCATTTTAAGCTAATTATTATCAATGCCTTAATGCTTATTGATTTGTCTAACATCAGGTATAATTGCTTATAAATTTATTTAGAAAAATAAAATTTCATAGCATTATCAAAAGTTATCTTAGCTATCTCATCCAAACTAATATTTTTAATATCTGCCATCATTTGAGCCACCTCTACTACATTGGCCGGTTCATTTAGCTTTCCTCTCTTAGATTGAGGAGCTAAAAGGGGCGAGTCTGTCTCTATTAAAATCTTATCTAGAGGAACCATCTTTACAATATCTCTGATATCCCCTGCATTTTTAAAAGTAATGATACCGCTAAAAGATATATACCATCCTCTATCTAGGACGTTCATTGCTTCTTTCTCTATGCCTGTAAAACAATGCAGGACAGCCTTTTGATTTATAAATTCTTTATCGACTATCTCAAAAAGATCTAAAAAAGCGTCTCTACAATGAATGATTAGAGGTAGATTGTGTTTCTTGGCTAATTTTAAATAATCTATGAAATATTTCTTTTGCAGCTCTTTTTTTGTCTTTCCATAAAAATAATCTAAGCCACTCTCTCCAATAGCTACTATTTTTTTATCTTTTGCTTTTTTTTCAACAGATTCATAAAAAACATCCCTTTCATAATCTACGTCATGTGGGGTTGTAGCTGCGCTATTATAGATAAAATCATATCTATTAGATAATTTTAAGCCCTCTTCTAAAGAGGTCTTATTTGTGCAAACGTTAATGATTTTTGTAACATTGGCATTTTTTGCATTCTGAATTATTTCATCAATGTTTTTATATTCATCTTCTAGGGTTAAATGAGCATGTGAATCAAAAAATTCCATATTTTATTGATCTCCATTTTTTGAATATCTAAAATTAATCTTTGCTTTTTTTTCGACTTTTTCGCACCCCATTTCGGAATAGTCAAGACTTTTTCGCAGTGGCGTTCGGAATAGTCAGGCCTAATTTGCTGGAAATAAATAGATTAGCGTTTTAGACGACCAATTTTCCAAAAATTATCTAAGCCTTAGTTTTGGTTAAGAAAAGCTAAAAAAAATATTGTTTTTTTAAAGAAGGCCTCTTTTTTTCAAGATCTCGTTGCCTTTTCTTCTATTGGATATTGCGACCCATCTTTTATCATTTTTAAGATCTTGTTTTAGATCTTTTTTGGTAAAATCTTGATGTTTTGAATACTCTAAAAGGGCTTTATAAAAATAGACATACACATCTTCCAACATCAAATTATTTAAAACAAAATCTGTAGCTTCTTGAACTATTTTTTGACATTTATCATCATTTAAAACAGCCCAATTAACTTTTTCTAAGATGTCTGATAGATCATGTTCTATTGGAACATAATGAACATATGGTTTTAAAGCTTTATAAAACCATTGAATTTCATCAGAGGTTTGTTTTAAAACGAGTGAATTTGATAAAAGTCTCCAATGATAGCCTGGATAGGTGCACATAACCCCATCTAAGACAGGCAAATATTTATGATTTAATTGCTCTTTTTTATTAGCAAAATCACGTTTTAAAAATTGATAAATATCTAATTTGCCCCAAAGCTTTAGCTCTTCAATTTTTCTATCATTTATCGTATCAACAAAGCCCGCATCAATAATATTTTGATGTTTTAAAGATAGCTCACAGAGGTTAAACCTTTCTGTTTTAGAAGAAGCTCCTCTCCAATGAAGACGTGCTGCCTTTTCATTCCAAGAAACATCTGAGCTTACGGCTATTATCTTTTTTTGAAGTTTAGGCCAAAGCTCTGATAGCGCTACATAATCCGGAATTAAAATGCCTTCTTTTACATCTTTGCTTTTTGCTCGAGTAAAAATAGGCGCTTGTTTTGTCTCATCTTTAACAAGATAAAAATCTCTTTTATCTTCATAATAAAATCTAGTTTTATATTTATTTACTTTAGATGGCAGACCATCAATATGAGAATATATAAAATCTACATCAGGGAGTTTTTTTAGTTTTAAGATAGTCTTTATTGCCTTTTCAAAAGCCTCTTCTTTTTTAGAGATTTTTTCATCATCTAAAAAACATTGATAAAGCTTGTTGTCTACAATTCTATATCTAATAAAATCTTTTTTCGAGATAGCAAAATTACGTTTCATAGTCTCAAAAGTTTCAGCTAGTGCCTCTTGGGTGACTTTTTTTGATTTAATAAAGGCGACATCAGCTTTTATCTGTTCATCCATCCATGAAGGTGCTTTTTTTAGTTTTGAATAAAATTGTTTTTTAGAAATGATTTTTACATAAGTTTCTCGAGATCTATTTGGGTTAGAGGTGTAGAAAACAGAAAAGATTACAAAGCTTATTGCTATCGAAAAAAATATAAGATGACTCTTTTTCATTTAATTTCCCTTTTTAAAAAAGTTCAAGTATCAACGTATGTTTCTTAATTTTTTTAATGTTTTATTTGCTTTTTTTCTATTTTGAATGGATATCCACCTTTTATCTTTTTTAATGTCTTTTAAAAGCTCTAACTTACTAAAACCTTGGTGCTTTGAGTAAGTTTTTAAAACTTCATAAAGATAGACATAGATATCTTCTAGGGCTAAATTGTTCATAGCAAAATCTGTCGCATGCTTAGCTATTTTTTTACATTCATCATCATTTTTTTTAGCCCACACAATTTTATCTATTAAATCTGATAGATCATTTTCTATTGGGATATAATGCTCATATGGTTTTAGAGCTTGATAAAACCATTGAATTTGATCTGATTTTTGTTTGAAGCAGATAGAATGCGATAAAAGCCGCCATTGAAAGCCAGGATAAGAACACATATGCCCATCTAAAACAGGTAAATATTTATATTTTAAATGCTCATTTGTAGAGGCAAAGTTTTTTATAACATTTTTTTGCTTTAAAACATCTTCTAATTGAAAAACCCAAGATTTTGTAATACCTGCATCAATCAAATCTAAATGTTTATTCGACAATCTAGAAATTATATACCTGGGTTTCATTTTATAATTATCCAAAGAGTACTTTTGATCATTAGATCCGCCTCGCCAAAAACTTTTCTCTTTTTTTTCTGTCCAAAGCTCTTTTTCATTTAAAACATTATCAAAAAGTTCCTTCCAAGAGCGCGATAAAGAATTATGATCAGGTATCAAAACTAAATTTTTACTATTTATTAATTTAGCATGGCAAAGAATCAGCGCTCTATCACTTGGAGCTATTGACATATAAACTCTTTCATCGATCAAATCTGAGGGCAAACCATCTAAATCAGTATAGATTAAATCTAGATCAGGCAATTTGATCATTTTTGTTAGAGTTCTGATTGCTCTTTCAAAATCTAAATCATTGAAAACTTCAGTATCTTCTTCAAAAAAGAGCCTGTAGAGTTTATTATTTACCAATCTATATCTATAAAAAGCATTTTTTCTGATTGATTGATTATTTTTTATAGTTTTTGTCGTCTCGTTTAAAGCTTTGTCAGATATTTTTGAAACATTTTGAAAATCATTATCTATTTGTCTTTGCATCCAAATAGGGATATTATCTAATTTCGATAGAAATTTTTTTTTCGATAAAAATTTTAAATTAGTGGCTTTTTTTCTTTGATTATCAACTTGTTTAACAAGAAAAAAAACTGCGAAAAATCCTAAAAAAAATAAGATGAATAAATATTTCTTATTTTTCATCTTTTTTCTCGCAAGGAAACCCTGTCCTTTAGGTCAGGGAGGAATTGCGACCTCCAAGTTAAAACGGCCTTCCTAGCTTGTATCCGGCCTATGTTTTTCTTAATGTTTACACTATCAGAGATGAGAGTTCCATTGATATCTGAAATGGCAAAGAAACCGGAGCTTCTTTTCCCTTTAACAAATCCAACTCCCTTGGAAGTCTTAACAAGATCAAATTTTTTTAATCCAAAAAGTTTTCCGGTTGGTATTTTCAGTTCCGAACAAATTCCTCTTCTTTGTTTATAATCGCCTTTTGAAACACATCTTCTAAGAAAAAGATCTGAGGTGTTATTTTGAATATGCATCTCAGGTATCTTCCCCCGGCTAGCGATACAGATTGCATCTATATAATGCGATTTGGGAAGAAGAGCTCTCTCTCTGTTAAATTTTGTAATATAGCCAAAAGTTTCTTCAAATACTTGAGAACTTTCAAGCTTTTTAAAATGTTTACAAAGTTGTGATCTGAGAATTGAAGACTCTGTTGCATGTTTAGTCTGTTTTTGTGCGCTTTTTTGTAATTTTTTTGAAGATTTTTCAGCTTCTTCTTTTTTTAGCTTATGGAGTTTGTCATGACAAGTTTCACAAAGAATTACTAAGTTGTCAGGTGAATTAGAGCCGCCGTTTGATCTAAATTGAATGTGATGAACATGCAATTTAAGATTATTTTTCTTTTTACACACTTGGCATTGATACTTATCTCGATTGAGAACGTATTGTTTTACATTATAAAAATCTAACATCCTGCCCTTTTGATAAGTCCGGCCTTTACCTAAAGCTTTTGAAACCCCTTTCGGATTTGTGATTTTGTGGATGTCAAAACTTGCAGTTTCTACAATCCACATACTTACAGGAAGAATCGATTCGATAAACTTTTTTTCTCTTAGATGAGAGAGTAGTTTATGTTTAACACTAGGAGCGAGCCTATTAATAGCTGTACTTGCTCTTCTATTTAAAAATCTAGGTTTTCGATAACGAAGTTTTCTGCTCCTCCTACTCCTTCTGTACATCCTTCTTTGATCCATCTTTTTTTTAATTTCTTCGCCTCTTAGTTTTGTTTGAGCTTGATACAAAATTTTTCCATTGGCAATAGCTGCTATGCCAATGGTTTTTGAACCCGTATCCATTCCACTAATAACTTCTTGTTTATGTCCGCTAGAGCCAAAAAGCAACTTTATTGTAAATGGTTTTTTTGATATGACTTTGGCCAAACCTTTTTTTAGTAACCTTTTAGCCTTAGCCGAAGAGCAAGGCATCAAAGGTTTTTTTAATTTGTTTAAAACAAAGGCTAACATAAAGCCTTCCCGGTACAAACAAACCGGTTATGCTCAACGATCCAGCCGGTTGGAGCAACCAATAGATCGTCAAGTCCTCCTCTCGAAGAGTTAAAACAGGTTTTTTCCTGGGCAACACTAAGTCTTTGGACTTTGTTTAATTGCACAGCAGAGAGCAACAAGCTGAGGTGGCACTCGTTGGTCTGTTGTCTTTTCTCTGTCTTAACGGTTACAAACATTAATAAAACTCCTTGAGTTTGTCTTCTGGTCAACCAGTTGCCCTTAATCCTCACGGTTCAAGCCCCTTCCTTTAGGGAGGGGTGATTGACTTATCTCTTTCATTTTTAAAAGTTTTTTATTTGCAATAGTTCTGCTTTGAATACAGACCCAATTAGGATCGTTTTGAGTGTTTTTTAAGAGTTCTTCCTTATCAAGATCTAAGCACTCAGAATATGCTAAAAGAGCTTTATGAAGATAAAGATAGACATCTTCAAGCATCAAATTTTTTAAAACAAAATCAGTTGCATTTTTTGAGATTTGTTTACAAATCTCATCTGAGCTTTTTGCCCAATTTAATTTTTCAACTAAATCTGACATGTCATTTTCAACCGGGATATAATGTTCATAAGGCTGCAGAGCCGAATAAAACCATTGAACTTCTTTTGATTTTTGCTTAAAGCAGACAGAGTTTGATAAAAGTCTCCATTGATAGCCTGGATATGTGCACATATATCCATCTAAGACAGGTAGATATTTATATTTTAAATGATTGGTTACCGTAGCAAACGGTTTGATTAGACCTTCTTTTTCAATAACCTCTAAAAATTGCATGTGTTCTGTCTTATTTATACCCGCTTCTATCAGGTTTGGGTATTTTTTAGATAAAAGCGAAATAGCTATTCTAGGTCTTTTTTTGAAACTTTTGACATTATAACCTTTATCATGGGACCCTCCGCGCCAAAATGCTTGGGCTGATTTATTTTCCCAAGGATAATTTTTCATTTCCTTTAACATACTAATACAATCATTTTCCCAAGAGGTACTAACTGAATAATAATCCGGAATGAGAACTACAAAAGGAGCGTCTAGGTTTTTTGCTCGACTAAAAAGTGGTGCTTGATTTTTGCCATCTTTAACAAAATAAAAATCATTTGGAGTATAAAACTCAGGCGTACCATCCATATCTGAATAAATAAAATCAGAATCATCAAGTTTCACAAGTTTCGTTAAAGTTTTTATTGCCTTTTCAAATGAGGGTTCTCTTTTAGTAATTTCAACATCTTTTGGATAATATCTATACACCTTATTATTTATTATACGATAACGAATGAAAGAGTTTTTTTGAGAAGGGATAGAAGTAACTATTTGCTGATAGGTTGTGTCTATGGCATCTGGTTTAATGCTATTTTGTGAAAAATCCTTTAAATCGAGATTTATCTGCTCATTCATCCACCTTGGATGGTTCTGTCTTAATTTAGATAAAAATTCTTGTTTAGGAAAAGATTTTAAAAAAGTTTCAACAACTCTTGTCCTATGTGGCCTTATAAAAGCAAAATATCCAATTAACGAAATAGATAAGATAAATAAAAGAGGCAGGTATATTTTTTTGCTTTTCATTATAGAGTCTCCTAAAAAAATTTATTTCAATTATTAAGAAATCAACCATTTAAAATCAAAAAATAAAAATCTCGGTTAAATATTTGATTTTTTTCAAAGAAATTAATCCGCTTTTTTTGCTACAATGCTTTTTTTCAAATCAAAAAATATGTAATAATAATAAAAAACAGGACAGTGATATGCTTGCAACCTCACCTATTTTAAATGCCTATTTTCAAGCTGATTTTTTTGGGAAATTGATATTTTGGGCGCTCTTTATATTATCTATAACTTCATGGGTAATTCTTTTACATAAAATGTACATGGCTAAAAAATTAAAAATATTGAACGCTAATTTCGATAGAGAAATCGATGCTAAAAATGATAATATTTTATCTTTAAATTTCACCTCTAAGAACTCTTCCCCTTATTTAAGTATCTATAAGGGTTTAAAAGAAAAAACCTTAGAAATATTAAAAAAGAACCGCTACTTTCTAACTGAAAAAGAAAATGTATATATGTCTGGAGCCGATTTAGATCTAATAGATTCTCACATTGATGCTCAAATAGCTAAACAGACAAAACTCTTAGAGAAAAATCTTTTTATTTTACCAACTGTTGTAACGCTTGGACCGTTTTTAGGCTTGCTCGGTACAGTTTGGGGTATTTTGATAACTTTTAATACCCTGCAAAATCAGTCTTTATTGAACAGCAATTCCTCAATCTTATCTGGGCTATCTATGGCGCTGGCAACAACCGTTGTTGGTCTGATGGTCGCAATTCCTGCTCTTATCGCTCATAATTATTTAAAAAATTGGATAAAAAATTTAAAAGACGATATGTATCATTTTTCCCATAAATTAATAACTACTTTAGAAATTCAATATAGAAATGTTGATACAAAATGAGAAGAAAAAGAAAAATTTATATCGACTCTAGCCAAGATGAGAACTTAATAAATTTAACACCTTTAATAGATGTTGTCTTTGTAGTATTAATTTCATTTATTTTGATTGCCCCTCTATTGGAGGTTGATCACATCAATTTAGCCAATTCACCTTATCAACATGATAAAAATGTCTCAAAAACAAATATTGTTTTAAAAGTTAGTAAAGATAATTCTATTCTATTAAATAATAGGTTGGTTACAATAAATGAACTTAGCGATTTATTAAAAGAAACAAAAAGGGCACATCCAAATCAAATCCCTCAACTCTATCATGATAAAAACGCTTTCTTTGGCACTTTTCAATCCATAAAAAATATTATGGAAGCTATTGGATTTGAGCAGGTGGATGTTGTTCTGCAGCCCGACTAAAGTTTATGGAAAAGATCCCTGATCTTTTTAAGATTAAGAAAAAAACAATCCATAAAGTAATCATTTTTCATATTATATTTATTGTAGTTTTAGCCTTTCAATTTAAAAGCTCTAAAATTCATAAGAAAAAAAATTTAGTAGTAAATACTGTTATAGTTCCCAAAAAACCTCAAAAAACAATAATTCAAAAAAAACTCCCTCCAAAACCCATCTTAAAACCAATTGCAAGAAAATCTTCTCCCCCACCAATCAAAAAAGATATTCAAAAAATAGAGAAAAAAGCCTCTTTAATCAGCGCCTTAGAAAAACAAATAAAGACTTTAGAAAAAAAAGAAGAAAAATCTTATTGTAAAAATGATTTATTAATTCCTAAAAACGTAAAAAAAATTGATATCGATAAACTTTTAGATATAGTTCAAAAAAATGATTCAAATAATTATAAAGAGCTTTTGGTAAAAGAGCTTCAAAACAATTTAAATTTACCAGAATATGGCACGGTTAAAGTATCTTTAAAAATTCATCCAACAGGAGAGATAAGTGATATAGTAATATTGGACTCTCAAAGTGAGAAAAATCAAAGATATTTAAAAAATAGCTTAATTGAGTTATCATTTAAAAGTATTAATAAAATGTTTGATGAGACACAAGAATTTACTGTAACATTTAAAAACGAATGAAAAAGCTTTTAATTTTTATATTCTGTATAAGCTCTCTTTTTGCCAATGAAGAGATCGAAGTAAATCTTTCTACAAAACAGCTATTATATCCAGCCTATCTTTCAAAAGTTTTTAATGAACAATCAAATTTTGATGATTCATACTTAGAAAAACTATTTCAAGTCTTAAAATTTGATTTAAATTCTAATGGTTTTATGAACTTGAGTGAAAATAACCACCAAAAAGAATTCAAAATATCTCATTTCGATGAAGAAATATCTTTTGATCAAAAATTTTGGAAAAATCAAAAAATTGCCTTTGTTATCAAGCCTGAGGTAAATAAAAATTCTCTAAAAATATCTGTATATAATGTTAACAATAATCTTTTGAAAGCTTTTTCGGATATTGAGCTTACTAATAACTTAACTAAAGATAGGTTAAAACTGCATTCACTTTGTGATAATATATCAGAAATTATCTTTGGTAAAAAAGGAATAGCTAGCTCAAAAATCTTATACTCAATCAGATCTAAAAATAGTGAAACTAAATGGCAATCAGAGATCTGGTTGTGCGACTCAGATGGGTATAATACAAAAAAGATAAGTGTTAAAAATAGCTATTTTGTCCATCCCCTTTTTATTCCAAATAGCGTTAGTAATGATTATATTTATGTATCATATATTAATGGACAGCCAAAACTCTATCGAAGTTCAATTAACAATCCAAATCAGAATGCTCAATTGGTTAAGCTAAGAGGCAATCAACTTCTTCCAACGCTCTCAATCGATGGAACAAAACTCGCTTTTATCAGCGATGCTGCAGGCAGCCCAGATATATTTTTACAACACTTTGATCACAATTCTTTAATTTTGGGTAAACCTATCCAACTCTTTGCTTTTCCAAGATCCACTTGCGCCTCTCCTAGTTTTTCACCCGATGGAACAAAGCTGGCTTTTGTCTCAGATAAAGATGGCGCTCCTAGAATTTATGTGATAAAAATTCCTGAAAACTTATATAGTAGGAAAAGACCAATAGCTCATCTGATAACTAAAAAAAACAGACAAAATGTTACCCCTTCCTGGTCAAAAGATGGAAAAAAATTAGCCTATAGTGCTAAAATTGATAATGTAAGACAAATATGGATATATGATTTTGAAAAAGATGAAGAGTGGCAATTGACAATGGGTCCAAAAAATAAAGAGAATCCAATTTGGTCAAAAAATTCAATGCATCTTATTTACAACACCGAAGATGCAAATGAAGCTGAATTATATTTAACAAATATAAATCAAAAAAAATCTATAAAAATAACAAATGGAGAAGGAAGAAAAAGATTTCCTTCCTTTGAACCCTAGGGTAAAAGTATGAAAAAAGTAATTTTAGTATTAACTTTAATGCTTGTCCTAACAAGTTGTGAAAGATCTACACCAGCTTGGGAAAACGTAAAAACAGCGGGCAGATATCTTCAAAAAGGCATCGATTCTCTTTGGGGGAAAGATTATAACTCTTATTGGGTACAAAATGAAGACGATTTTACTGGGCCAGATGAAGATTTCATTCCATTAAATGAACGAGATTTAAAAGATGGTTTTAGAACAACTGATAAAACTTTTTCCCAACCTAAAGATAGTGAAGCTAACGGTTTAGGCTATGAAAACTTTAAATTACCATCTCATCTATCAAATCTTTTTAAAAATGTTCATTTTATAACAGATGACCATGTGCTTAGAGAACAAGAAGATCTTGTAACTATTCAAAAAATTGCAAACTATTTGAAAAAGAATTCTAAAATATCTCTTTATGTTGAAGGGCATTGCGATGATAGAGCTTCCGCTGCATATAATATGGCTCTTGGAGCGAAACGGGCAAATCATGTAAGAGTTTTATTGATAAAACAGGGTATCGATTTTAACAGAATTTATACAGTCTCTTATGGAAAAGAAAAACCAATAGCACTTGGAAACAAAGCTCTTGATTGGAATTTAAATAGAAGAGGGGCTTTTAAAATATTTGAAAAGCAATAAACTCATGAAAAAAACAAAATTCTTGATACCTTTTGGTCTTGTACTATTTTTTAGTGCATGTTCTCCCATGAAATCTTCGCCTAAAGAAGAAAAACACCAAATGGAATTAACTCTGCATGAAGTACAAACAAATTTAGATGATCTAAGACATGATCTAAATTGCTTTCAAACAGAAATGCAAATTACTAATGGGAAAGTAAAACATCAAGAAGATGCAACTCAAAATCTAAAACAAAACCATTTTGAAAAACTTCAAAATAAAATTGAATCTCTCACAAAACAGATCAATCATTTAGAAAACAGAGTTTTAACCTTTGATACAAAATCAAATACTTCAAACAAAACTTTATCAGAGCTATCTAATCATGCCAATGAAACAACAACCTCTTTAACCCAATATAAAGCTAAAATCAATGAACTTGAAAAAATCTTAATGAATCAAAATTCTAGAATAGATGAAATTGCGAAAATTAAAACCACTCTACAAGATATTGTAAAAACCATAAAATCTGATTCTTCAAATTTTATTATTTATAAAGTTAAACCAAGAGATTCTTTAGAAAAAATAGCTAAAGCAAACAACGTTACCGTTGAATCTTTAATGCATCTAAACAATCTAGAAAATGATCTAATAGTAATTGGTCAGAAGCTAAAGGTTCCTAAATAATTATTAGACATAAACAGCTTACTACAAGCGCCTTATCTCATATAATTTCGGCCTAATTTTAACCCCTAGCCCTCCTCTTTGATAATTAAAATTATTTCTTTACAGGCTTGAAATACCCTAGATAATCACAATATTTAGGTTATATCATCACATGCTATAAATATAAAATTTTAATTATATATACATTTTAATAAACGACTATAATTAATATTTTAATTGTTAATAGCATCTATTATAACATTGACTATAAACATTTTATTATATATAATAAATATATTAATTAATAATAATTAGGTGCATAATAAAATGTCTAATAAGCTAGAAATGACTACCTTTTCTGAGGCAGGGGCAAAAACCATAACAAGTGATTTTAGCCTTCGATGTGCATTGGATAAAAAAAGTGAGATAACAAATTTAGCTTTAGATAATATGGCTTTGATTTCAAATGGCCAAATAAGCTCTGAAAAGCAGCTAAACCCTAGCGCTATAAAATTTTATAAAAAAGATCTAGAAGCTGAATTTAAAAAAAGCTTTCCAAACTACAAAAATTTTACATTAGAATCCACTAGAGGCGAGGTTAGATTAAAACCATCTGGTTTAAGAAAAATTGTACCTTTTAGCTCATCTATTAAATTAGATCCTGAAACATCAAATAGAATCCTAAAGATTCAAGATCAATTTTTATCTAATAGAGTCTTTGGAAAAGTTGCTATCAACAACGTTAAACAATTAAAAGCGACTCCAAAAACAAACAAAATACTATCTATTGCTCTTTTATCGATTCTAACTATAGGGATATTAGCTGGAACAATTGGTATAGGAGCCCTGCTCCCTGCAATTGGGTTAATCGCCCCTAGTTTGGGAATTATCGGCATCCCACTAGGAGCAACAATTGGTTTATTGTCGGCTGGAGCTTTATCTATTATTGGATATGGAGCTCTAACTATTGCTGCAAAAAAATCTGAAGTAGCAAATGAATACTTAAAAGATATCCATTATAAAAAAAGCCAGGCCTATTTAGAAAGTAATATAAACGATTTAGCAGGTGGCGCATATCTACTATTATTGGCTATGTCATTTTTGAAATTTCCTTTTAAAACAACTTTAGAGGGTTGCTTAAAATATCCTGGTGGTATTCTATTAGTAGCTTCGGGTGCTTATCAAATGGTTGAATCCATAAAAGCTTTTATAAATGCTAAAGCGATTAGCAATAAAGAGGCTCTTTTAAAATCATCCTTAAATATTGCTTGCTCTATTTTTGTCATCGGTTTTGGTATTTTAACAACAATTTCATTAATCAATTCTCCTCTTGGAATATTCTTAGCTTTTGGGATTGGTTTATTTTCTGTCGCAGTAGCATCTCTAAATTTTAAAGATTCGGCAAAACAGCTCAAAAGCGTATATAATGTAGATGAGAATAATGCTTCAGAAATTATTAAATTTTTAAAAGGCAACTTATCTTTAGACGATGATGAGATAAAAAAAGTAAAAGAAAAGACTCAAGCAATGAAAAAGTCTGATTGCGAAACCTGGATTAAGAAAAATATAAAAAACTTCGAAGAAAAGCAAAAATCTAGATGGAAAGAGATTGAAGGAAAACTAAATACAGCAAAAGATAATGAGATAGAGGAGATTAAAAAACTGATCCTTAAAGAAGAGATTAAAAATGCTCAAGAGCGCAAAATTGGGAACTTTGGAGCTCTAATTAACAAAGATACTTTAATTAAAACCTTAGAAACTTTAGAAACCTCGATTGATGATGATGAAAAAGTTAAAGCCCTCTTTAAAAGCATTAAAAAAGATACTAGAAATAAGACTATCGCAGAATTTGCTAAAATATTTATTGTAAATATTCCTATGATGGTAATTCCGCTTGCTCAACCGCTGATGAGTTTAGGTTTATATGATGTTTTATTAGCTTCTACCTTCTTGCTTAATATGGGTGTAAATCTTAATCCAGGCTTTAGAAACGTTCCTCCAACAATGCTTAAAAAAGTTTTGGATATTAACAAAAAATTAAACGCGTATCCAATATCTAAAGATACTAAAAATCCAACTGTTAAAAAAATTAAAAAAACAGCTAGAAAAGTTGCTTAAAATCTTGTAAATTCTTTTTTTTCTACCCTTCATACAAAAATTAAAAAAAACATCATTTTCAAAATTTTTCTTTTTTTTTAAACTCCATAAAATTATCCTAATTATATGCACATCCCTAAAATCTAAAGAGGTAACATGAGTCAAAGAAAACGCATTCTTTTGATAGAAGATGAAGAAGAAATAGCCGCATTAATTAAGTTGCAAGCTGAAAATATGGGTTATCAACTTCATGTAGAAGTCGATGGAATAAATGGTTTTAGAACAATCGAGAGAGAGAAGCCAGATTTAGTTATTTTAGATATCATGCTACCTGGACAAAATGGTTTTGATATAGTCAGAAAAATAAAAAATCATGCACATCTTAAAAAAATTAATGTAATTATTTTATCAGAAAAAAACGAAGAGTTAGATATTATTTTGGGCCTTGAGCTCGGCGCTGATGACTATATTACTAAACCATTTTCTGTAAAAATTTTACTCTCTAAAGTAAAAGCTATTTTAAGAAGAAAAATAGAAAATACCAAATCTTCTAAAAATATTAATTTTTCAGATTTTACCTTAGAAACTGATAGATATATCTTAAGAAAAGGTGCAAAAGAAATTCGTTTAACTCTATCTGAATTTGGAATCTTAAAAAGACTTTTAACGAATAGAGGTCAGGTTTTAAGCAGGTCGCAATTAATCGATGATGTTAACAATGATGATGCATTTATTGTTGATAGAAATATTGATGTTCATGTGGCAGCTCTTCGAAAAAAATTAGGCTCTTATAATCTTATAGAAACTGTCAGAGGCATCGGGTATCGTTATAAAGAGTCTACAAAATTTTAAACTAGACTTTTTAATCTATTAGTATTATTCAATGATTACACCCAAAAAAAACTTTGCTATTATTTAAGTTTGGAGGATAGAGGCTATGAAAAGAATTTTGACTCTCTTTATTTTACTCGGCTCTATTATTGTAAGCTGTCAAAGCAAAACTGGCACTGGCGCAATAGCGGGCTCAGTTATTGGCGCTGGCACTGGCGCTATTATTGCTGGACCAAAAGGCGCTATTATCGGAGGCGCTGCAGGCGCTGCAACAGGCGCTCTCGTTGGCGCGGCCTTAGATGAACAAGATAGAAAAATTATGGAAAGAACATCGCCTAGAACAGTGGAAAGAATGGATAGAAAAGAGCCTTTAACTATTAATGACCTTATCAAACTATCGCAAGGCGGAGTAAGTGACGATACGATTATTCGTTATATTCAAGATACCAGAACCACTTATAATCTAAGTCAAGCTCAGATCAATAGATTACAAGAAGCGGGTGTTTCTCAAAGAGTTATCAATTATATGATTGATACTGGAAAATAGCTTAGTTTTTTTCTTTTGAAGAATAATTTTATCTTTGCAAAATTATTCTCAACACCTTTTAATTATTATTAAAATGGAAAATTTTTATGAGAATAACCTCTAAAGGCGAACAAGTTTACAGATTCAATCAAGTGTTTTTTCAAAAAAAAGCTCATAAAAATTATAAAGATACGACAGATCAATTAAAAAAAATTATAAAATCTTTTTTTATTTTTAATATCAGTTTTTTCTCTCTTTTCTTTGTTGAAATAATCTCATTTATTATCTTATTTCCTATTTTTGACTCATCCACTCTGCTCGCTTTGCTCCTAGCGGGGATTTTTTTAACAGCTTTTACTTATTTTGTTCTGCTTTTTTATTTTCAATCTAAAAAAAATGAGCAAATAGTAGCCCTGAAAGATCGTTTTATTAAAGTCTGTAAAAGAGCTCTATCTATTCCGATTGGATCGGCTGAACATCATTTAACTATCGCACTAGCATCTCTAAAACTTAGTGAAAATTTATCAAAACTAGAAAATATTATTCCAAAAATACTTCTCTTCACTAAAAAAATATCCTCATTTTTTTTAAAACAAGACATCTTCAAATTCAAAGAGCTTCTTTTAACAGCTGCGATAGATGAGCACCTAGAACAGCTTAAATTAACTCCAACAGATCTCGAAGTGCATGCCTCTTTAGCAAATATTTATACCAACTTATCATCACTTTATCTAAATGCCAAAACCAACGTCTTTTTTTCCAATATAGCTCAAAGTCATTTAAATCAAAAATATGAAGCTTGTATCACAAGTAATTTAGAAGAGTTTAAAATATTAAATGATTACGCTCCAAATGATCCGTGGATTCATCTACAACTCGCCATGAGTTATAATAAACTCAATTTGAAAAAAGAACAGATCAAAGAGTATGAAATCATCTACAAACTCTGCCCAAATGATAACAATGTCCTGTTCAAGTTAGGGGCACTATATTTTGAGACTAAAAGAAATTCAAAGGGTCTTAGGATTTATGAAGAGCTTTTAATGCGCTCTTTTAAAGATGCTTCTAAGCTTCTTACCTACTACGGAGCATACAAAACTCAAGAAATTTTCTCCGAGCCTGTATAAAAAATTTTTAAAAAAATACATTATCTTTTATTATTTTTATCTAAGAACTATAATTAATTCAAAAAAATGAAAAGAGGCTATGATGAAAATTTTCAAAAAAAAAATAATTTATTTGTTCTTGTTTATTTTTTTTCTCTTTGACGCGTATCCAGAAGAGGGCTCGCTTCTTAATCCAACTAATCAAGAAGAAGCCCTGTTTCTTAGAAGAATCGCTGAGTTTTGGCAAGATGGAGAGATGGGAATCGCCAAATATCAAATTGAAAACTATATCAATGATAACCCTAAAAGCGCCCTCGTAGACTCTTTACATGCTCTTTTAGGTAATATTTTTATGAATGAAAAGAATTATTCTAAAGCAATCTCAGCCTACGATAATATAAAAAAAGAAGATGTCAAAGATAAAATAGCAATCAATTTACTCGCTTGCATGCACAACCTAAAATGGTATTCCAGATTAATAGATGAATGTGATAATTATTTTGAAAAAGTAGATGGTGAGCTCAAGCAAAAAATCGCCTATCTCAAAGCGATATCTTTATATAATAAATCTTTAAGTAGTTCTGAAGATGATGAAATCCTCCAATTAACAGAAAAAGCAAAAGAGCAATTTGAGAATTTATTAGAATCAAAATATGAAAACCAAGCCAAAGAGTATCTATCTCAAATTCATAAAAATTTAAATGATTATGATCAAGCCAGTAAATATTATTTAGATCTAGCTATGCTTGATCCTTCAAAAAAAGACGACCATCTTTTTCAAGCCGCTCTTTTACAAGCCCACTTTAATAAAGATGAAGCTTTAAATACATTCAATAGAATAACTGATAATCTCTCTACAAAATCGCCAGATGCAGCCTATAATAAGCTGCTTTTATTATTTGAGATGAAACGCTTCTTAGATATTGTAGAGCAAAAAGACAAGCTTTTAACATTAATAGCAAAGGATAGAAAGCCTCTGGCCAATTTTTTCATCGCAAGAGCTCATTTTCATTTAAAAGATTATGAAAATGTCCTTACTTCTTTAACAGATGTCCTACAAATTAAAGATTTAACAAAAGATCAACTAAAACTATCTTTAATAATCTTGATGCAAAGCTCTTTTCATCTAAATGATTTAAAAGTTTTCAATAGCTCATTTGATACTTTTACTAAAGAATTTCCAAATGATGATCAGTTATTTGAAAGTATGTTTGCTAAAGGCCTTTTAAACAAAAATAATAAAAATTATGAAATTTCACTCAAAGATTTTGAAAATATAGAAGAGCAGTTTGAAGATTCTATTAAAGATGATAAATTTTTATTTGAATATGCCCATCTATTATTTTTGATGGACAATACCACAAAAAGCCGAACTAAATTCAATGAATTTATTGAAAATCACCCTGCCTCCCCTCTTATTGCTTCATCTTTAAGCTTTATTGTGAACTCATGCATAAGAGATCTAAAAAACGAATCAGATTTGATAGTTGTTAGAAATAATCTTATCACTGAAATTGAAAACCTTCTTAAAAGAGAAGATCTGTTTTCAAAAGAAGAGCTTACTGAGTTTAAATATTTACTTGCAAAAACTCATTTTGATTTAGAAAGTTTTGATTTAAGCTTAAACATTTTAACTACTCTCGTTAAAGATAAATCCTCTCTTACAAATGAAGATCTCTCAGAAACAAATCTACTCATTGGATTTTGTCATAAAAATTTAGATAACAATTTACATGAATTTATCAAGTTCGCAAAACTTTCATTAGAGCTCAATAAAAACTCTACTCATAAATTCAGCACTTACATAAATCTTTTCAATAGTTATTTATCGCTTGCTAAAGAAGATGAATCGCAAGCAGAGCAAAATCTTATAAAAGCTTCTAACTTCCTCTATCGCGCCTATGAAATAACCCCTAAAGAAATTAGTCAAAATAACATTTTATGGCTGGCTACTTTTTTCACCCAGAAAGTGAAAGATTATCTTCTTGAGAGCTATAAACACGAGCTTAAAAACAGTTATCAAATGACAACTTTTTGTAAAAATGCAATAAACCTTTTCAATGATCTTTTAACTGATAAAGTTAATGTCACAGATGAAAATGTTTTAAAATTGGCTTTTTTATACAGTCAACAGACCCAATTGATACAAGCCAGAGAACAATTAGAAAAATTAGTTCAAAATTATCGTTTTAACCCTGAAAAAAATTATTATAATAAAGAAGAGGTTATTTACGAGCTTGCAAAAATATATGAAAAAGAAAATGGGGGCAAAAAAGCAATTTCTCTATATGAAGAGTTTATCCCTACCTTCCAAAAAGACTCTAGATTTAAATTCTCATCCTTACTACACTTATCAAGGCTTGAGTTATCAACGATTGATAAAGATAATTTAGTTATATCAAATAAAGAATTTGAAAAAATCATAAGTAATTTAAAAACAATTAGTTTTCAAAAAATATTCGAGAATGAGCCAACCCATTTAGAAGCAGCACTTGATTATGTAGATGTTGTTTGTTATATGGAAAATAAGTGTAACTGGGAAAAGAGGTTGTTCTTACTAGGAAGACTAAAAGAAAATTTTAACTCAGAAGAAGATATTATATCGCAGGATTACCAAACCATGAAAGGCGAGCTTAAAGACCAAGACAAACTTTTTAACTCTTACATGAGTGTGGTAGAGGTTGAAAAAAATATCTCTTTGGGTTATTTGGAAAAAGATAGAGAAAAGATATCTCAAGCAAAACAGATACTAAAAAAATTAAAAAATGAAAATTTGATTTGCACTCGATATTTGGAAAATCGAATTTCAAAAAACGAGAAGTTAATTGAGGAATTTGCTTTTGAAGAAACACAACAATAGTCGTTTTTTTAAATTTTCTATTATTATTTCAATAGCTATCCATGTGATAGCTATTGTTTCTATTAATCATTTGGAAATTCGATCATATTTAGCGACAAAAAACATCATTTTTGCCGATAAAACTGAACCCCAGGCAAATATTAGAAAAAGTCCTAAAGAAATAATAAAAATTGTCATGCATCAAAAAAAAGCCAACGCCTTGGCTAAGATAGCCACGTCTTCTAAAGCCTTAATACCTTTGCAAGAAAACAAAAAGGCAATAAAGAATCATTTTGTCCTAAAAGAGATTGCAACCAAAGCTACTTTTAATTTTTATACACCAGAGATAAAAGAAACCTTTATGCTCATCGACAAAGCCAAAGAGATTTGTGCCTTAGAGACCGAAAAAAATGATATTTCTCTGCCTTCTTTGCAGATGAAAAATTTAGCAAAACTTCTCGATGCTACTGAAAACATTTCTCTTGTAGAACCTCAAGTCGAGAAGATTGAAAAGTCAATAACCACCTCTACTAATCAAATTCTTTCTAATGACTATTTAAATAGTTTTGCCTTTAATAGTTTTTTAGAAAATGAAATATCTGAAAATGTAATAAATAAATTTAGCCACCAAAAAATCAAATTATTCTCAAAACCTTTTTCTTTAATTGATATTCCAGAGCTTAGCGATCTAACCACCTTATCTTATAAAGATTTTTTTGATACAGAAGTTACTTTTGCCCCTCAAAAAGATGCTTCGGGCTTTATTTTTGCCATAACCATAATCCCGAAATATTCAATTAAATTAAATCGTCTAAAACAAAATATATTCTTTTTAGTCGATAGATCAAATTCTATTCAAAAAGACAGATTAACCGCTACTAGACATGCTATTACATCCTCTTTGCCATCTATAGATAAGGGAGATAGTTTTAATATCTTAGCTTTTGATACAAAACTAGATGTTTTGGCTCGTAAAAATTTATCCACTAAAGATTTTTACTCAATATCTAAAGCTAAAAGTTTTTTAAGAGATCAAAATATTGGTAGCTTTTTTTCATCAACAAATTTTTCAATACCTCTTTTCAAAATTTTAAATAATAATGTAAAAGATGATGAAATTAACATTGCAATTCTTCTTTCGAATGGCGATGGTTTGCATAAATTCAAGAATTATAAAATTTTTAATGAATGGACGAGATTAAACTCAGGCAATCTATCTTTGTATTCCATCGGTCTTAATAATGATAAAAATTTATCTATTTTAGAGCTCTTTAGCTTCTTAAACAAAGGAAAAATGATCGCATCTCCTACTAATAGAGGGATTAAGAGAAAATTGCAAAAATTACTTAAATCAATTAGTTATCCAATTGCCAAAGATATTACTTCTAATGCGATTTGTTTAGATAAATCTACGAACATTAAATTATATCCCCCTGCCGGTCAATCTCCAAATTTATATCTAAATGAACCTTATGTCATTTTAGGAACAATCAACAAAATCGAAGATTTCACAATATTTGTGCAAGGAAAATGCAAGGATCATTTTTTCAATTTCAAAAAACACATCAACTTTGATGAAGCCAAACAAGGAGGAAAAGTCCTACAAAAAGAGTTGGCTGTCAAAAAAGCATCCATCTGCTATGAAAAGTTCGTAGCCGACAATAATCAATATCATCTAAAAGAGGCCAAATCTCATTTAGAACCTTTTGAAATCGAACCTACTTTTAGATAATGTTAAGAATACTATCAGGCAGTCTCAAAGGACAAAAAATACTTACTCCCAAAGATATTAGACCCGCCACCTCAACTGTTAGAGATGCTATTTTTAATATAGTATCTTCGCAAATTGAAGATGCTAATTTTTTGGATCTTTTCTCAGGAAGCGGTGCTATCGGCTTAGAAGCTATATCCAGAGGTGCTAAATTTGCAACTTTTGTCGACAAAAGCCCGGTATCTGTTCGCTTTATTAAAAAAAATATAAAAAATTTAAATCTTGAAGCTTTTGCAAAAGTTATACCTTTAGATGTAAATCTAGCTTTAAAAAGATTGCCAGGTATCTTTGATATCGTGACTATTGACCCCCCATTTATAATTTATGAAAAAAATCCCCTCTACATCAATAACACGCTTACATATTTAATAACTCAAAATCTCATAGATAAAAACTCATGCATCTTTTTAGAAGAACCGACGTATTCTAAAAGGGATCCTTCAATTGAGGGCTTTTTTTTTAAAAACAAACGCAAATACGGATCTTGTTATCTTTTAGAGTATTTTTTAAAATAGTTTAAAAAAACTATTTTTTTTTTTATATATTAAAATAAAAAAGTTCTTGGCTTTTAAAGCTTCATATTGAAAAATTGGGTGTTTTTTAACACCCTACGGTGATTTTATGAAAAGAAAATATATTTACTTAGCTATAGTACTAATAGTACTTATAGTTATTTATTTTTTTAGCATAGGACTTATTAGCCACAAAAAGAAACAGGCGAGTGATCTTTTAGACAAAACCTCTCAAGTTGAGCATTTAGATATTTTATCTAATAAAAAAACCCTCTCAGATAATTCCAAAATTGGAGAAAGAAAACCTAGAATCAAAAAAATCAATATTCCAAAAAAAAATGATATAGAGACAAATCTTCCTTTAGAGTTTTATGTAACATCATTTAATTTAAACTCTTTTAAAGAGCCTTATATTGAGCTATCTAAAAAATCATTTAGCCTGACAAATCCCTTTTTTTTTGATAAAAACATTATAAATCAAACGCCAACTCCTCGAAAATTATTTTATTTCAATCCTTTTAGAGAACAAAATTCACTCTTCTCTGGAAATACAACTATAGAGAAAAAAAATGTACATGAGGATTTTAACCAAGATCCGACGAAACACAAACTCTCAGAAATATTTGTCGCAAATAATAAATACACAAAAACTGAACTTTTAAAAAATCGATTAAAAATTAAATCTGGCGATTATATAAACCAAAAAAAACTTCAAGAGCATTTAAATTTTATCAATCAAAATCCTTTTAGAAATGTAAACATAATCTTAGAAAAGCACGCACCCAATACCTATGATATAGAGCTTCTAGCCTATGATGAGTTCCCTTTTAGAGTAAGCATTGGCTCAGATGACACTGGCCTTGAGTTAATAGACAGGAATAGGGCCTATACAGGTTTTAATTGGAATAATGCTTTTTTATTAGATAGCGTTTTGTCCTATCAATATTTAACCTCTTTTGACCCAGAAAAAATAAGAGCTCATACAGCTCATTGGACTTTTTATCTGCCTTGGCAAAATATGCTCAGCGTTTTTGGAGATTTTTCAAAGTTTGAAGTTGATAATTTTTCTCCTTCCATTATAAAAAATGAACGTTTCAATTCGCAAGCATCTCTTCGTTATGATATTTGTCTTCCAATAATAGCCTCTATTACTCACGATTTGATTTTTGGATTTGATTTTAAAAGAGCTGATACCAATCTGCCTTATGCAAGCGATCTAAGCTTTGCTCCTCCTACCATAAACTTAACTCAATTTATGTTCTCTTATTCATTGAGATTTGATAACAAAATATATAAAACAAAATTTGTCTTAGAAATGTTTTCTTCCTTCGGCCCTATGCTTCA
Source organism: Candidatus Anoxychlamydiales bacterium (assembly GCA_011064745.1). Lineage (GTDB taxonomy): Bacteria > Chlamydiota > Chlamydiia > Chlamydiales > SM23-39 > JAAKFJ01. The sequence goes on from JAAKFJ010000004.1 coordinate 29,757, forward strand.
AGACGAAGAAAATGAAAAATATAATGAATATAGAAGATTCGCAAAAAACAGGTATTTCTACGCTAAAGGTTCCTTTTCAAATCTCTTCACCCTTCCAAAAGATTTTTTATTCTCTTTAATGATAAGAGGACAAGTCGCTAATGAAAATCTTCTCCCTTCAGAAACTCTCAGCGTCGGTGGATATAACTCAGTTAGAGGTTATTTTGAAAGACAACTAAATGGCGATATGGGTCTTATTATCAATACAGAAATTAGAACGCCTTCTCTTAAATTTTTTCCAAATAAAAAAATAAATGATTCTCTGCAATTTTTAGCTTTTTTGGATTATGGTCTCGCTTCAATTTTTAAGCCGCTTCTTTTTGAAGAAAAAAACAGATCCTTAATTGGTTATGGTCCGGCTATCAGATATGAGATCAATCCCTACTTTATTGCTAGATTAGATTGGGGCTTTAAAGGCATCCAAGATGAACTATACGGAGGAGGGAAAAGCCAAATTCATTTTTCTGTTAATTTGAGTTATTAAACTTTAGGAGGTTAAAATGGTTGTAGAGAGTCAGCAATTTATTGAGGCCATAGATCTAGAACCTATCACATTTTCAAAAGAACAGGGAACATTACCTCTTAACTGCAAAAAGTTTATTAGATACAAAGATCTTCCATCCAAAGAAATTTCAAAAGAAATTCAAGCATTGGATCTTCAAGTAAAAAAAAAATTGATAATTAATTCTTTTTTACTTCAATTTCAATATCATGAGTAGTTGGTTTTTCAGGAATAATGATCCAAGCAAATATATAGGCAATGATCATTGGGAAAAAAGCCGTTAAAACCATTATTAAGACATAAACAATCCTAACTACAGTAGAATCTATTTTTAAAAACTCGGCAAACCCGCCTAAGACGCCAGCGATAACTCTATTTTTTCTGGATCTATATAATCTTTTATATTTTTTTTTCTCTCTACTTTTTGGTTCTTGAGGAATAACTATAGCGGCTATTATATAGGCTATCACCATCAAAAAAATGCCCGTAAAAATAGCTATTACTATCACAAGTAGTCTTACAAAAACCGGATCAATTTGAAAATAATCGCCGAGTCCCCCACAGATCCCGGCTACTTTTTTATTAGTTCTAGACCTATATAATCTTTTCATATTTATATCTTAAGGTTGAAATAAATTTGAAAGAGTATCGCCCTTTATAGAACAGTTAATAGCCTCTGCAACGAGTGGCGCTATTGAAATTTGCAAAATATTATCTGGAACATCCATCTTTAAGGGAATGGTATCCGTCACAAATAGTTTATCAAATGAACCCTTTTGTAATCTTTGTATAGCATTTTTTGAAAAAACCGGATGGGTTAAACAGGCATAAATTTTATTGGCCCCTTTCTCTTTTAGCTTTTGAGAAGTTTTGACTAAAGATTCTCCTGTATCACACATATCATCAACAATTAATACATCAGAATCTTTAACTTCTCCGATTAGATATAAACTATCTATTACTCCATTCTTTTCACGATGAGAGACTATCATTGATAAAGTTGTCTCAATTCCATATTTAGCAAATCCATCGATAAAACTCTTAGAACGACTAAGGGCTCCAGCATGGGGAGCTACTACCACCAATTTTTTTATATTTTTTCTTTCAAAATAAGGAATGAAAAGGGTGCTTGGCATAAGGTTATCAATTGATATTTCATGAAAAAACCCTTGTATCTGAGGGCTATGTAAATCTATAGCTATTATATGGTCTACCCCTGCACACTCTAATAGCATAGCGATATCAGATGCTGCAATAGGCACTCTATCTTCTGTTTTTTTATCTTGGCGAGCATAACCAAAATATGGAATCACAGCATTGATAGATTTAGCAGAAGACCTTTTACAAGCTCTAACAAGCAAAAAAAGTTCCATCAAATGATCATTTACGCTAGCTTTTTTAGAAGAACAGATAGATTGCAAGATATAAACATCTTTGCCTTTGATGTTTTCATCTATTCGAATTTTTATCTCTCCATCATTATATCTTCCTACATCAACTTTATTGATATTTACCCCTAGAATATTAGCAACCTCAACTGCTAACTCTGGATTTGAGCTGCCACAGAATAACCTAAAAGAATCTTTATCAATATCTTTGGGTAAAAAACATAAATGTTCAGCAAAAATTGATCCCGATAAGATTAAAAATAAAAGAATTAATTTTTTCACTTGAGCCTCTTAATTAATCGACACACACCCCATTATCATAATTAGAAATTGTTACATTTCCATCTTTCTCATATTTCTTCTTTTGGCCTTGTAGTTTATCATTTTTATAGTTTTGCTCTAAACAAATACTGCCATCATCATAATATTTATTAATTTTCCCATGTCTTTTACCCTCTTTATACTCGCCTAAGAAAACAATTTTGCCTTTTTCATTAAAATGCTCACATTTACCCTCTAATCGATCGTCTTTATAATAATTCATAGCAGCTATTTGATCATTTTTATGAAACACCTTTTCTTCGCCTTGCTTAAGGCCCGCAACAAAAGTAACTATTTTATAAATATTGCCATTTGGGAAAAGCCAAATAGATGGACCATTTTTTACATCATTTTTATATTCCGTTTTTATAAAAAGATCTCCTTTAGGAGAATACACAAAACTAGTGCCATTTAAATGGCCATCAACATAGTTATAGCAAACAGCCCTATTGCCATTTTCATGGTATTCATTGACTAGACCATCGAGTTTATCATTAATATAGGTCCCATCAGTCGCAAGTATTTTTTTACCCTCTTTATTCGGTGCAAAATACATTTTATATGGTCCAGTTTTTCTGTTATTTTTATAGGTAAATAGCTGCTCTTGGCCACCTGGCATTTTTTGAAAATATTCACCTTCTAAATTGCCATTGGCATAAGAAGCTTTTTCTAAAAGAGCCCCATCTTTATCATAAAGCTCTTTATTTTCATGAAAATCTCCATGGAGATAATTGATAAGGGCTTCTTTACTCCCATCTGGATAAAAAGTTTGTTGAAGTCCATGCATCTTACCATCTGTATCAAACTTGAAGAGTTTAGCAATGCAGCTTTCATAATCTTGGCAGATATCTTTTGGAAAATATTCGACATGATCACCTACTGGATTACCATTATCAAATATTTTTACGAAATGCAAAGAGCCATCTTCAAAATAGCTTTTCATCTCGCTCACTAGTTTATCATCTTTAAAAGTAGCCTCTTTTGATACTTGTAAATTTTCATAGTACCAAGTAGCTCTGCCCTCTTTTTTACCATTTTTAAAAAACAGTTTTTCTCTTAAGTGATCTTTTGAATAGAAAGAGAGAAAATCCCCTTCTAATAGATCATCTACATATCTAGCTGATAAGATTAAAGAACTTGTTTCATCATATTCTTTGTGAGATCCATTTCTTTTTCCATTTTCATAATCAATAATCGCTTGTAAATTGCCGTTTTCATGCCACTGCCTATGCGATTTGTGAGGCTGATCGAGAACATAAAACCCTTCCATATTAGGTTGTCCATTTTCATACCACTGAGCTAATATTCCATCCTTTTTATCTTCTTTAAAATTTATTTTTTTCTCTAAAATACCATTTTCATACCACTGAAGATACTCACCATCTCTTTTTCCATCTTTAAAAGATGATTGAATTTTGATTTG
>JAAKFJ010000040.1 GCA_011064745.1 Candidatus Anoxychlamydiales bacterium
AATATATTTTCAAATAGAGCTGTTTTTGAAAAAAATCAAAATAATTCCAATGTTTTTTTATATCCAAAAGAGCAAGATCTTTGTCTTTTTAAATATGAAAATAATGAAATTACAGCAAAAGAGGCCAGACTTGATTTAGAGAGTTTTAATCTTTTTTTAAAAGAGCCCAAAGGCACAATAAAGAACATGCTCAAAAAAGAAAATACGGTTTCATTTAGATCAGATGAACTTTTTTGGCATAATTTTGAAAATGCCTTTTTACTAAGCGGCCATGTAAATGTTATCGATCCTGAGTTTGGGATAATAAACTCTGATGAAGTTGAAATTATTAAAAAAATAAAACAAAACCAACTACGTAAAATAATCTCTAGAAAAAATACTACCATCAACTTTTTTTCAAAAAACCAAACTTCTTTAAAAACCAAAGGTATCATTGAATTAGATCATGAAAAAAAATGCATCTCAGCTTTTAGCTCAAAAAATCCTAAAAAAAGCCCATCCTATCAAGATGAAGATTTAGTCTATAAAGATTTAAATGTTACAATTAGAGCTAAAAGAGCTACTTTAAAATACACAGACAAAAATGATGTTGAGAAAATTATTTTAGAAAACTCTGTTCGGTTCATCTATCAAAATCAAGGCTATATCGGCTACGGCATAGCTGATAAAATTGAATATTTCCCGAATGAAAAAAATATAAAACTTATAAGCGAAGATGATAAAAAAGTGCTTTTTTGGAAAGAGGATAACTCTCTCAATTTAAGCGCTAATGAAATCCATATAAATCAAAAAGAAAAAAATGATATTAAAGGCCTTGGTGATGTAAGATTTACCTTTAATTTAGATGAAGAAAATCTCATTCATGATATCTTTTCAAAATACGTAAGTAGTGAATAATGTATAGAAAAAAATCTCTTTTAAAAGTTGAAAATTTAGTAAAAACCTACTCTTCTAAACCGGTTGTAAACGGGCTATCTTTTGAAGTAAAAGAAAAAGAAATCATTGGTCTTTTAGGCCCCAATGGTGCGGGTAAAACTACCGCTTTTTATATGACAATCGGTCTTATAAAAGCAAATTCTGGTAAAGTCTATTTTAAAGGCAAAGAAATCTCAAAACTATCTATTCATCAAAGAGCTAGACTCGGTATGGGCTATTTAGCGCAAGAGCCATCTGTATTTAGACAGTTAACCGTTGAAGAGAATATTTTATGTATTTTAGAGACTCTAAACATTTCAAAAAAAGAAAAGTACAAAAGACTTGAATCTCTTTTAAATGAGCTTCATTTAGCCCATTTAAGTCAAAAAAAAGCTATAACATTATCTGGTGGGGAGAGAAGAAGATTAGAAATTACAAGAGCTCTTGTTAGAGAGCCAAAGCTTTTACTTTTAGATGAGCCCTTTGCTAATATTGATCCTTTAGCGATAGCAGATGTAAAAAAACTCATAAAAATTTTAAAGAAAAAATCTATCGGTATTTTGATTACAGATCATAATGCCAGAGAGATCTTTTCTATTGTTGATAGAAGCTACATTATGCAAGATGGAAAAGTTATGCTATCTGGAAAAGTTAATGATCTAATAAAAAATGCCAATGCTAGAAAATATTATCTAGGCGATGATTTTTCAATGTAATAATATCTTTTTAAAAATTTTCGAAAGCTTTCAATACTTTAGAGAAATGAATCGCTTCAATATTTTTATATAAAACAAGCTTTTCTTTGTTCAAAGATAATACATACCCATTTTTAACTTTATGATCTATCTGAAATAATTTTAAAGATTTAGCCATATCCTTCGATATCGTTTTACTAAATTTGATTTCATATGGAACCATTTCATTTGATTTTTCAACTATCAAATCTATTTCCACCCCATTTTGGGTTCTATAAAAATAACAAGTAGCCTTGCCTTTTTGATATGATAATCTTTTGATGGTTTCCATAATTATCATATTTTCAAAAATAGCGCCTCTTTCAGAAGCTCTAAGTAATCTATTTGTTGTATCTATTCCTAGTAGATAACACAAAAGTCCAGTATCGACAAAATACAATTTAGGAGACTTAATGAGTCTTTTTTTTCTATTATTATGATAAGGTTTTAATAAATAGATTATATAAGTTGATTCTAAAATAGATAACCAGCTTTTGCAAGTTGGTTGAGAAATTCCACATTCTTTTGAAATCGCTGATAAATTTAATATTTGACCAGCTCTAGTTGTCAAAAGATTTAAAAAAGTTTGAAATTTTGATAAATCTGCTACTGCTCTAATATTTCTGATATCTCTTTCAATGTATGTTGCAAAATAAGAGCTGAGCCATAAAGATGGGTCAATCTTGGGATTCGAATAAAATTCAGGATAAAATCCCTTTAAACATGTCTGAAATACTAAATTGTCATCAAAAACATCTATATTAATTTCCTCAAAACTGAAAGGATACAAATTAAATATCGCAACTCTTCCCGCTAAACTTTCAGTTACCCCTTGCATAATTTGAAATGTTTGTGATCCGGTTAAAACATATCTTCCATATTCACGTCTTTTGGCATCAACATCCATCTTTATATAAGATAAAATTTCTGGAACATATTGTATCTCATCTATAATCACAGGAGGAGAATAAGTGCTTAAAAAAAGTTTTGGATCTTCTTTGGCCATTTTCCGAAGCATCGGATCATCAAAAGATACATATTTGTGATCCTTTAATAGATTTTGAAGAAGAGTCGACTTTCCAGCTTGCCTAGCACCAGTTAAAAGGCAAACTGGAAACTGAGCTAAGGCCTCAAGGAGTAATTTTTCTATTTTTCTATGAATATACATTAAATCTTTCTTTTTAACCCTATTATAATCAATTAGATAAATTATTTTCAAGTAAATTCAAAATTGGATTTTGAATTTACTTGAAAAGGCATTAAAAACCTGATAGTTAGGGGCTTACAAAGCGCGTTTTTAAGCTATTTAGGCATTTGAGCAAAAAGATCCTCAAAATATTGATCATTTTTAGGTTTTGAGGCTTTGTTATTATCCAACGAAACATTCAACACATCTTTTAGAGAAATATCCATCAAACAATCACTAACCTTGCTTCCTGCGCACCCATCTAAAGAGCAAGGTCTACAAGAATGTTTTTTTGAGCTTATAATTTTAGCCTTTTCATTTTGCCATATCCCCCAAGTGAGATCACAAGTTGGCCCAAAAAACCCAAAAACTTTGGCTTTTAGGGCGTTGGCTAGATGAAAAGATAGTGAATCTAAACAATAAAAACTTTTGGAAAATAAAATCAAAGCTGCGAGCTCATCTAAGGCAACTTTTCCAGCTAGATTTAAAATGGGAAGATCTTTTTTAATTTTATCAACCATTTCAATTTCATATTTTTCTTTGCCAGAGACTAGAACCACTTGTAGATTTTTTTTATAAAAATAGTCAACAAGTTGATCGAACTTATCAAAACCTTTAAATCTCCAACGAGTTGTGGGATGAATCAAGATATAATCGTAAATAGAGATATTGTTTTGAGATAAGATATTTTGAATTTTTTCTTTTGCTTTTTTAGGAATGTTAAATTCAAGTTTTTTATCCTCTTCTTTTGGAAAAATCCCCACTCTTCTTATCGCATCTAAATTTCTCTCTACAGTATGTCTTTTAGTTTTGGGTGATTTAACAATATGGGTATAGATTTTTTCTTTTTTAAAAAATCCTGTTTTTTTTGGATCTATTCCGACTTTATATTTAGCTTTTGAAAAAAAAGATATTATAGCTCCTCTATCCCCTTCGGTTAGATTTATTATTAAATCATATTTTTTTTTCCGGATCTTTAAGATAATTTCAATCTCTTTTGTTAATCTTTTAAAAAAAGAAAATTTTTTAATACTTCTATCATAGGTGATAATCTCATCGATATTTTCATTATTTTTTAAAATATCAAAAGACTCATCGTAAACAAAGGCATCGATAGAAATATCTTTATTGATTTTTTTTAGATTATAAAAAACAGGAGTTGTTAATAAAACATCGCCTAAATGACGAAGTTTTATAACTAAAATTTTTTTTACATCTCTAAAATCTATATAATCGGTATAACTCATAGAAAAAAACCACCCATTTCTTTATAATTTATCGATTAAACTATACTAATATGGAGAAAATTATGCAGCAAACATTATCTATTATAAAACCGGATGCTATTGAAAAAAATGTGATTGGAGAAATTCTAAAGCATTTTGAAAAAAATAATCTTAAAATTGTGGCTGCTAAAATGCTACATCTGACAAAAGAGAGAGCTGAAAAATTTTATTTAATTCATAAAGATAAACCTTTTTATAATGATTTAGTTGATTTTATGACATCAGGCTCCATCTTAGTCTCTGTTTTGTATGGAGAGGATGCTGTTAAAAAAAATAGAGATATCATGGGAGCGACTAACCCTGAGCAAGCTGACAAAGGCACTATTAGAAAAGATTTTGCAACCAATATAGAAAAAAATGCTGTGCATGGTTCTGATAGTTTAGAGAATGCTAAAATAGAGATTGCCTTTTTCTTTAAAGAAGATGAGATTTTTATAAGATAAGATTTAAATATCTAAAATGAAAGTCACTGGACCATCATTTGTTAAAGAGACTTGCATTTTAGCTCCAAAAACACCTGTTTGAACAATTTTTATATGATCTTTCATCTTTTTTATGAATTTTTCATAAAAACTATTAGCTTTTTGTGGCTCCATAGAATTTATAAAAGAGGGTCTTCTACCCTTTTTTGTATCAGCAAGAAGTGTGAATTGAGAAACTATTAAAATCTGACCATCTATATCCTTTAGGGATAGATTCATCTTGTCTAAATCATCTGCAAAAATACGCATATTCACAATCTTCTCAACCAAAGTATCAATCATATTTTCTGTATCATCTGATCTACAACCAAATAAAACCAAAAGACCTTGATCTATTTCACCGACTATCTTTTGATCTACTTCAACTTTAGCCTCTTTTACTCTTTGAATAACAGCTCTCATCGATTACTCTTGCCTTTCTAATCTTTAGAATTTTCTAAGTATATATTAAAAAATACAATCATTGTGATTTTTTTTCTTTTGTAAAGCTAATACTTTTACTAGGTTCGAATAGAGAATAGACAGCCACAGCTCCAAAAAAAGCTCCATATATTCCGATATCTTGAAATGATTGCTCTAGTATAAACCCTGCCGTTAAAACTCCAATAAAGGTCGCTATTTTAAAAACTGTATCTTTATGTATATTTTTTATACCTTTTTTCAAACAAATAAGATCAACTACTGCCAAAGAGCCTATCTGCATTCCAAAAGTTACAGTTGAACCCAAGATAGCACTACCTATTGCTTTTGTAGCAAAAATTTCCATATTATATAGCTTATCTTGGTTAAGTACTCCGTAAACAAAGCCTGTGAATCCTACGCCAGAAATAAAGACAAACTCTTTGCTTATTGGACGTTTAAAATCTATCATTCATACACCTGTTCATTTTCAAAACATTTTGAGAAAGTAATATTTTTAAAGAAAAAAAATAAAAAATGAAAGATATCTTTTTTTAATAAAAAAAAATATCAATAGTTTTTGATATCTTTGCAATTAAATTTAAAAAAATATAAAAGAAAAAAAAAGAGAGTTTTTTTTATCAAAAAGGATATGGGTATAATCTGCCAACTCTATATCTTATCTGGGTAATTGTTATACTTTTATTATATCCATTTTGTAGATGGTATGGGAATATCAAACGAAAATATAAACATATAAGATTATTAAAATACATTTAACTTTTTAAAGGCTCTTTTTCTTTTAAAAAACCCTAATTTGAATCAATAATTTTATTCTAAAATAGCACTAATAATGAATCTTATTTTGATTGATTAAAATAGAGCTTCTATTGATAGTTGATTTTCTACAGCGCTCAAAAAATTAGCATTTTCTCTAACACCAAAAGGAGTAATCAATGTTACAAATAAAGCTTTTTTTGTTTTTGTATGTTCATAAAAAAGGTCCTTTTTTTTCATTAACTCTTTTGCATAAGATTTAGTAACTACAAACTCTACATTATAAAACTTTATTTCACATAAATTCATACAACTATCAGCTCTATCTATTACTAGATCTATTTCTATTTCTTTTTTACCTTTAGCCATGCTTTTCCAATACCCAGATGTTGTAGATACTCCTCCAATCTGCAGAGCCTCTTTTATTTGAGAGACATGTTTTAGACATAAATTTTCAAAAGCAAATCCTGCCCAGGATCGCCATGAAGGAGATGTTTGTTTTTTTATCCAGTAATCTTTTTCAACACCTTGCAATAAAATACCTTTTTCTGGCTCAATCCAATTAAGATAAAAAAGACTATATTCATCATTTAAATAAAATCTCATATTTCGAGACTTTTTTCCAATTTCAGGCATTGTCATAATAAATCCAGATTCCTCCAATTCCTGCAAAATCTCACTTGTTTTACCGTTATTCGGAAGAGAAGTTTCTTTTAACAATTCTAAACGAGATAACCCCCGTCTTTTTTTCGATAAAGCTCTAATAATTAGCAAATGCATCTCTGCATTTTTAAAAAGCGAATGATATAGTTTATAAAATTCTGTAAGCAAAGGAGATTGCGGTTTAAAACAAAGCTCATGAATGTTTATTGTTGCTGATTTCCCGGCTTCTAAGTAAGAGAGATATTTAGGCACGCCTCCTGTTATCATGTAAATTTCACAAATTTGTTTTTTTGTAAGCTCAATTCCAAAAGAGAGTAAATACTCTTCTGTTTCTGATAAATTAAAAGGCAATAAACGAAGATGAGCACTTAAACGCCCATAGAGTCCACCCGTATTATTAATTACATTACTAATCATCCAAGAGGCGGCTGATCCAGAGACGATCAGTAATACATTACCCATTGTTGAAAAATGTCGATTCCACATATAATCAAGAGCGGATAAAAAGTCTGATTTTAAGGATGCTAGCCAGGGAAGTTCATCAAAAAAAAGGATAATTTTTTGTTTTTTATCAATTTTTTTAATATTTGATTTTAATCTATTTAAAGCTTCTTTCCAATTTTTAGGTGAAGAATAATCGGTCTCATTTTTAAAAAGAGCACAAAATTCGGTGTGAAAATTTTGCAGCTGATCAATATTTTTAACATTATAAGAACCTGTTATTTCAAAAAAAACTCCCTTATCTTTAAAAAATTCTCTTACAAGAAACGTTTTACCAACCCTTCTTCTTCCATAGATTGCCAAAAACTCAGCTCTTTGAGAGCGGTATAATTTTTCTAGCATCCTTTTTTCTTCTGTTCTTCCAATAATCTTATTTTGATTTTTATACATAAAAGCCCTTGATTTTAAAGATAACGATCTATTTTAAGTTTAATTGTGTCATTATCTATATAAAAAATCAAGATAATGACGAAAAACCTCTTATTTTCCGTCGTTAAGTCATAAAATCTATGATATATTTCTTATAAAAAATATTATATCTGATGGAAAAAACTTTACTATTTTTTTCTTTTGAATCTATCTAAATAATCTAGCGCTTTTCCAGCACCAATACAAACCGCTAAAAGCGGATTTGGTGCTACAAAAACAGGCAGGCCTGTCTCTTTAATAAGCGCTTTATCTAAACCTTTGATTAGAGCTCCACCGCCGGCTAATACCATCCCTCTTTCAACGAGGTCAGCTGCAAGTTCAGGTGGGCATTTTTCTAAAGTTAATTTGACACTTTCAATAATTTGTTGATTAGGTTCAGCTAAACACTCTCTTATTTCAACAGAGTTGATTCTTTTAGTGATTGGAAGACCGGCTACTTGATCTCTACCGCGAACTTCCATTTCAAGCTCATTATTACCGAGTGGATAAGCAGAGCCGATAGTCATTTTAATATCTTCGGCTGTTCTTGGACCAATCATTAAGTTATAGGTTCTTCGCATGTAGTTCATGATACAATCATCGAACTCGTCCCCTGCAATTCTGAGTGATCTAGATTCAACTATCCCACCGAGTGAGATAATAGCAATTTCTGTAGTGCCACCACCAATATCAATTATCATGTTAGCCGCAGGTTCATGCACAGGCAGATCAACCCCGATCGCCGCAGCCATTGGCTCATCTATCAAAATAACTTCTTGAGCACCAGCATGAAGAGCAGAATCTTCAACAGCTCTTTTTTCAACGCCTGTAATACCAGATGGAACAGCAATTAATATTTTTGGACGAAAGAGTGATCTAGAAGGAGTAACTCTTTTTATCAAAGCCTTTAACATTCCTTCAGCAATTTCAAAATCTGCGATAACACCATCTTTCATCGGTCTAACAGCATGGATTCTTCGAGGAGTTTTTCCAAGCATAGATTTAGCTTTATGACCAACAGCTAAAACTTCATTGGTAATAGAATCAACGGCTACAACAGACGGTTCAGCGAGTACAATACCTTTGCCTTTAACATATACCAAAGTATTAGCAGTTCCTAAATCGATTCCAATATCGGATGAAAAAATACCTTGGACTTTGTTGATACGATTTATAAAGGTTTTCTTTGTTTTGAATAAAAAATCTTTTAAGTTTAATGAGTTTTTAGTCAGCATAATTAATCCTTTTAAGTCTGTAGAAGTTCTAAAACTTCTTCCCAAGTTAATTTTGATATTACTTCATCATCGCAACTTACAACTTTCTTGACGAGTCCTTTCTTTCTATTTTGCATCTCAACTATTTTTTCTTCAATTGTATTTAAAGTCACTAATTTATAAGCCGAGACATGCTTTTTTTGACCAATTCTGTGTACGCGATCAGTTGCTTGATTCTCTACCGCGGGGTTCCACCACATATCGTAGTGGATGACAGTATCGGCGCCAGTAATGTTAAGTCCGATACCACCCGCTTTTAAAGAGACTAAAAATATAGAGGTTTCTGGATTTCCGTTGAAGTCTTTTACGATTTGCAGCCTATTTTTTGTAGTACCATCTAGATAGGAAAACTTAATTCCTCTCTCTTCTAGCTCTTCTCTTATAAGCTGAAGCATTTTGGTATATTGAGAAAAAATCACTGTTTTATGATTACCATCGATTAAATTTTGAATAAGCTCTAGAAGCATTTCATATTTGGCAGAATCCCCAACTTCTTTAGTTTCTTTGGCAAAGATAGCAGGGTGACAGCATATTTGTTTTAAACGAGTCAAGGTTGCAAGAACATGGATTTGAACTTTTGCAAAACCATCTCTTTTAACGAGTTTGGTAAGCTCATTTTTAGCCGACTCGGCATAAGATCGATAAAGCTCTTTTTGAGTGTCTGTTAATTTGCAGTGATATAAAATTTCTGAAATAGGAGGCAGATCTTTTAAGACATCTTCTTTCATTCTTCTTAAGATGAATGGAGCAATTTTTCTTTTGAGATACTCGATATTTTGAGTATGAGTTTTGCCAGTTGTACGCATATATCTTTCATTAAATCTATCATAAGTTGATAAAAAGCCTGGCATCAAATAGTCAAAAAGTGACCAGAGTTCATCTAATGAATTTTCAATCGGCGTTCCTGTTAATATCATTTTATGGGTAGCATTTATAAGTTTTACTGACTTAGCATTTCTAGTTTGTCTATTTTTAATGTGTTGAGCTTCATCTAAAATAGCGTGCGCAAAAACTTTTTCTTTATAAAGATCTATATCTTTTTGCATCAAAGTATAAGAGGTAATAATAATATCATTATCTTTGATCTTAGATATTATTTTTTTTCTCTGGCTTGGTGTGCCATCGATAATAATAGCATCAGTTTTAGGACTAAATTTATTAATTTCTTCTTGCCAGTTATAAAGAAGCGAGGTTGGACAAACAACAATTGAGGGCGCATTTGATTTTATTTGATTTTGGACAATAGCTATTATCGCTTGAAGGGTTTTTCCAAGACCCATATCATCGGCTAAAATACCATTTAGATACATGCGTCTTAACTTTTCTAACCACTCGCATCCCTCTGTTTGATATTCTCTTAGTTTCGCTTTTATACTACTTGGTATAGGTGTTGGTTTTTGTTTAGTTTCCCCTAACATTTCTTCTCTGATCTGAATTAATTTATGAGACATCTTAAATTTGATTGGCAGATCTTTAAACAAAGATTTTTCGATGCCGACAAGGCTCCAAAGAGGCCTGTTTTCTTTATGATTGGTTAATTTTTTTATGCCGATTTCATCAAAGATCTGAACTACTTTAGTCAGCTTTTCTAAATCTAAAACTAATATTTTAGAAAAGCGAGAGTTTGATCTGAGATGACTTAACTCAATAAATGTTCGTCCAACTGCCGCGCAATCATAGAGAAGATCAAATTTTACTCCATTTAACTCTCCCTCAACTTGCAGATTAACTTCGTAAAAACCTGCTGCTTGAGATACATCTAATTCTAAAACAAATTCCGTCTTATCATAAATAAATTGATCTAAAAGATTTTGGGGACATTCAAATTTGACACTCTTTTGATACTTCGGAATGATCTCTGTCATGAACTCGACAATTTTCTTCTCTGATTTAGTGATGTAAGTGCCTGATTCTGGATTGAGTAAAAAGTCTTGAAACAGCTCATTTTTAATTGAGCCCTCTTCGACTAAATCTCTGGCTAGAATCCCCTCTTTAGTTATAAATTTGGAAATATTTCCATAAGATAGCCGCGTGCAATTTGCTTTCACTTCTATTCCATCATAGATGAAAAATAAAGTAGCTTCTAATTCACCATCTAAATATGAGAGTTCACACCTAGCCTGCAAAATTTGAGCAAAAGGTAGAGTTACAAATTTTTCAATAACATCTAAATTTTTAACTTCAGCAAATCTTTTAAGCTCAGGCAAAGAATTCTCAACGAAAGTTCCAAAAAGAGGTTCTGGAACAGTCATATTACGGATATCATTCAAATTTTTTAAATGTTCCCGTTTGATATGATTTTGAAATTTATAATAAACACCACCGTAAATCAAGCCCGGTTTCGCACAATCAAAAACATTAGCATCAGAGATGTTAATAGTATTTTGATCTACTACAAAATTTGGGGTGAGTAAAAGTTTAGAAGTTGGTGGCTGCAAATATTCAATCTCAAAACGAATAAACGCCGATGAAAAAGAATAGCTCATGGGAGTCTCTAAATTAGAGCAAAAAATTGAAGGCAAGACTGGCAGATCTTCAGATAGATCTGATAAAGATCGATGGTTGTTGTTTTTCATCTCAATTTCATGAATTTTAGATAAAAGATCTCCAAATATTTGAATATCTATTTTTGCAATTCTTTGCGCTCTTTCATTATTTAAATTCTCATTGAATCTAGCCGATGCACTTAAAACTCTTATAATTTCTTTTTCGACTTCATTAAATGAGCTCATTTTAAAATAATAAGTCTTTGAATTGATCTTGATTTTTTCTTCAAAATGAACAGCCTCTAAAAAGTTTTTAATGTTAGCCACATTTAAAGGTTTAGATCTTGATGGAATTCTGAGCGCTAAAGTAAATTCGACTACCTTTTGTTTTTTTTCAATAGCTGCGCTATTAAAAATTAAGGCAAGCTCAGATTTGGTAACTTTATTTTCTTCTTCAGGCAAGAAAAACAGGGAAGAAGATAAAATATCAGATGAGTTTATATATTCTGAAATTATCTGTTTTTGTAAATTGTTATCTTTTCTTTTTTCTTCTTTTGTCTCAGCTTCTTTAATCGTAGCTAAAAGAGCTGTATCTAATTTATTGGCCGGATCTAAATCGTCTTGTTTAGAAAATTTCACTAAAATAGAATCGATATTTTGTTCTAAATAAAATAAAAGAGCCGCTATATGCTGACAATCAAATCTATAGCGACAATCACAATTAGAATGAATAGTTTCAGATTCAAAGCGATCGATTTCAATTTCGCTCTCATAGGTATTTTCATACCCACCCATGACTTTAGCTGCAAAACGAATCGTATCTTCATCTAATCTTAGAATTTTTGCACTTAGAACCCTTTTTTTATCATGAAGATCTTTACCTTCTTGAAGTAAACTTGAGGAAAAATCTTGTTTTAACTTTCGAAAATTTAACATAATTTTTAATCTTTTTTGAGTTTAAAAATATTACTGCACACCTGTTTCATTTTTACTCTTTTTTTTAAACGAGATCAATCAAAAATTTTTTAATGATCTCAAAAAAAATCACAAAAAGCCCTTTAAACGTATATGTGAGCCATAATTTTTATAAATTAAATATTTAAAAAAAATAATCAAAGATCATCAATCTTGCTCAAAAAGTCTAAAATCACTATATTTAATTATATTTTTTTTGCGGGTGTAGCTCAGTGGTAGAGCATCACGTTGCCAACGTGAGGGTCGTGAGTTCGAACCTCATCACCCGCTTATATTTATTTTCAATAAAGGATTATCAAAGTGAAAGAGCCTCAAAAAGAAAAGGTTAAAGTAAAAGTTGAGAAACAACCTAGCTGCAAAATTGAGCTACATGTTGAAGTTGGGCCTAATATTGTTAAT
>JAAKFJ010000041.1 GCA_011064745.1 Candidatus Anoxychlamydiales bacterium
TCTTGATTTATAATTAAATTTTTCACAAAATAATAATTAAGAACAAAAATAGGTTATTATTTTGTGAGTCAAGAATTACCATTTGATCCTATGCCATTTATAAAGGGGTCTTTTCCACAGACAATTTTAGGATCACTGCCTAATATCCAAAGAGGGCCTAGGTCTCATACTAGTTTTGTTTCTTTATCGGATGGAGATTATTTAGCCTTAGAGATTACTACACCTAAAAACTGGAAAAAGTCAGATCCAACGGTTTTGATGATACATGGGTTATGTGGTTCTCACAAATCTCCTTGTTTGGTGAGACTTGCCAAGAAGTTAGAGACTAAAAACATTCGATCTATTCGTTTAAATTTAAGAGGTTGTGGGACAGGTAAGGGCAAGGCTAGACGCTTTTATCATGCGGGGCAAAGCGATGATGCTTTCGCAGCACTTAAATTTATTGTATCTCAAACACCTGAATCTGAAATAACTTTGCTTGGATTTTCATTAGGTGGGAATATCACTCTAAAGCTTGCAGCGGAACTTAGCATTGCTAATTTAAAATTTCTTAAAAAAGCCATAGCGATCAATCCTCCAGTAGATTTGCTCTCAAGCGTTAAGCTTTTAGCGGAACCCCATAATAGAGTCTATGAGAAGTATTTTGTAAAACTGCTCAGAGAAGATATCGATTATAGATCTCAAAAATTTTCGAATATCAGGAAAATAGATTTTTCAGATCATTTGCATTTTTATGATTTTGATAGATTATATACTGTGCCTGAGTATGGGTTTAAAGATAATGCCGATTTTTATAAAAGAGCGAGCTCAAAATACCTAATACCAGCGATTAGCTTCGATTGCAATATCTTGTTTTCAGAAGATGATCCGATCATAAAAATTCAAGATTTTGAAAATTTTCAAATGCCTAAAAACGTTCATCTATATAGGACTAAAAAAGGTGGACATATAGGGTATTTATCAAAACCTGGAAAATCAAGAAGTATTCATTGGCTAGATAATGTTCTTTTAGATTGGATTTTAGAGAGTTAAAAAGTATATTATTATTTTTAACTTTTTTGAGCTGCTTCATGCAAATTTCATCACCAAGTTTTAAAAACAATGAATCAATCCCTAAAAAATTCACCTGTCTCGAGAAGGATATGAATCCTGAGCTTGTCTTTGAAAATATCCCAAAAGAGGCTAAAACTCTTGCACTTATCTTAGATGATCCCGATGCACCTGGAGGGACATTTGTTCATTGGATTATGTTCAATATCCCAGTAATTGAGAAAATTAAAGAAAACTCAGCAGAAGGTATTGAAGGTATAAACTCAGCTGGTCAAACCGGCTATATAGGTCCTTGCCCACCAAGCGGTACTCATTATTACTTTTTTAAATTATATGCTCTAGATAGCTCTTTAGATCTAAATAAGGGGTGTACAAAAAAAGATTTAGAAAAAGCAATGCAAGAACATATTTTAGCTAAAACTGAAATAATCGGTCTTTTTTCCAAAAGCTAATAATTTTTTAGATTAACCATATTTTCTTGCCATATTGAAAGAGCAGTGATATCTTTTTGATAATCAACATATATAGGTGATAAATGGGCTGTATCGAAGAGAGTACCACAACATCAATACCTTCTGAATTAATCTGGAAGGCTTGGTGCGATAATTACTTAAAAGATGGTATTAAGGCTGGTCAAAAAGGGCATGTTGTTGTCGATGAGAAAAAAGGGGTTAAATTTAAAATTGAAGAGATTGTTGAGGGAAAAAGCTTAACAATTTTATGGTTTTCTCATTTTGTGAAACTAAGATTTTTTCATAAAGTCGAAAAATGTGATGAGGGGAGTTTAATTATCTGTAGAGTTGAGCTCAAAGGTTTTTTTGCATTTATAATTAAACCATTGATTTCTAATAAGATAAGAAAATATATTCAAACATCCTTAAAACAATTTTCAAGGGAATTAAATGGCCATCAATAAAATTTTCATTTTTTTGATGCTAATTTTTACAAATTTATTTGGAAAAGTTATTGAGATAAAAAATATCAAAGAGGCTAAAAAAGAGATAAAAAAATATTCTTTGGTTATTTTTGATTTAGATAATACTATCATGGAACCGGTTCAGCACCTTGGCTCTGATCAATGGTTTTCTCATCGGATACAACATCATGAAAAAAATGGGTTGGATTTTAAAGAATCCTTAGAGAGAACGTTGCATGAGTGGTATGAAATTCAAGCTATTACCAAGGTAAAACTTGTTGAAAAAGATATAAAAAATTTAATTGAAAATCTTCAAAAAGACAATATTGCTATAATGGGCTTAACAACTAGAGATATGGACTTTTCACTGGCAGCTCTAAAACAGTTAAAATCATTAGATATTTCATTAGATAAGAGCTCTTTACATAAACAAAACATCTATTTTGAGAATGGCATTTTATATAAAAATGGTATTTTATTTGCCAATGGTATGAATAAAGGTCATGTTTTAGATCAGTTTTTCAAAAAAATAGAATTTTTACCCAAGTCAGTAGTTTTTATCGATGATAAATTAAAGCATTTAACAGAGGTTGAAAACTTTTGTAAAAAAGTAGATGTTAATTTTTTAGGCTTCAGATATGGCTATTTAGATGAGAAAGTTAAAAGTTTTGATAAGGGTATTGCCGATATACAGCATAAGAAATTGAAAATTTTATCCGATAAAGAAGCAAAACGTAAGCTCAAATAGAGATTTTTTAAATTTATATTCATAAATTTCAACGAATTTTTTCAAACATTTAATTTTGAAAATAGATAATATTTTTTTGAAAAAAATTAGCCAGCCTTAAGAAATAAGACTGGCTATTTATCATTTAGCTGATAATTTCTTCTTTTTCGACTTCGTCTTTGTCTTCTTGAACAGATACTTCAGAAGTTGTAACTTCTTCAGCTTCTTTAACTTCTTCTAAAGTTATTTCTTGCTCATCTTGAGGTTTATCTGCAATAGGTCCTCCTTCTTCTTCAGCAAATAAAGGAAAAGCTGCAAATAGTGATATAAATAGTATATGAATTAATTTTTTCATATTTTTTCTCCATTTTTAAAAATATTAAATGACATAATTGTCATTATCGCCTCAAATTCTAATTATTTTCGTTTTTTTTCTCAAAAGATTTCTAGAAAAAAAACTTTTTTCTTATAATTAAATCTAATTTTTATCTTAATAACCGTTGAGGAGTAAAAAAAATGTCAGAATATTGGGGTTACCACTTAGTATTGGATTGTCAAGGATGCGATACTGAAAAAATAACGAGCAGAGATCAGATTTATAAATTTATCAAGGAATTGGTAAAAAGAATTGATATGAAAGCTTATAAAGAACCTATGATAGAGCATTTTGCCACCCATAATATTGAAGTTGCCGGCTTTTCTTTTGTACAACTTATAGAAACTAGTTCAATTACCGGACATCTAGTCGATAAAAATGGAGATGCCTATATTGATATATTTTCTTGCAAAAGTTTTGAAATAGAAGCTGTAAAAAAAGTTATAGACGAGTTTTTTACTCCTAAAAAAATAAAAGTGACGTATTTAACAAGACAGGCTTAAATTAAATTTTTTAAAAAAAATATTTAAGAAACTTTTTTTATTTTCGCTATTTTTGCTAAATAATTAATAACCCTGATAACACTATCAGGGTTTAGTGATATAGAATCGATGCCATTTTCTACTAAAAATCTAGCGAAATCTAATTTATCAGATGGAGCTTGGCCACATATACCGACTTTAGTGTTATTTATGTGAGCCTCTTTAATTAATTTTTGAATTGATAATTTTATTGCAGAGTCGCCTTCATCAAATATTTTAGAAAGTTCTTCAGAGTCTCTATCCACACCAAGAGTTAATTGGGTTAAATCATTAGAACCGATTGAAAAACCATCAAATTTTTTTGCAAACTCACTCGCAAGAATAATATTGGATGGGATTTCAGCCATCATATAGATCTTTAAATTATTTTCACCTCTTTTAAGATCATTTTCAGCTAAGACTTTTAAAACTAAATCAGCCTCGTTTAAAGTCCTGCAAAAAGGAATCATAATAATGATATTATCCAAGCCGATAAATTCTCTGGCCTTTTTTATAGCTAAACACTCAAGCTTAAAACCATCTTTGTATCTTTTATTATAATAGCGAGAAGCTCCTCTAAAACCAAGCATGGGGTTTTCTTCTTTAAATTCAAACTCATCGCCTCCGATGAGATTAGCGTATTCATTGGTTTTAAAATCACTCATTCTAACTATGACATCGTTGGGATATTGAGAAGCTGCAATTTTTGCAATATTTTTGGCTAAAGTATCAACAAAGTAATCGGTTTTATTCACATAGCCTTTGGTAAGCTTTGAGATAATGCTTTTTGTTTTAGCGTTTTTTAACTTTTTAAATTCAACAAGAGCCATTGGATGGACTTTTATAATATTGTTAATAATAAATTCCATTCTGGCAAGACCGATACCTTTAATGGGTAGATGCCACCAATGAAAAGCTGAATCTGCAGAAGCTATATTGATCATTATTTTAGTTTTTATATCAGGTAATTTTTTTAAATCGATCTCTTCTTTTTCAAACTCTAAAATACCCGCGTAAACGATCCCATCTTCACCCTCGCAGCAAGAAATCGTAATATCAGAACCATTTTTGATAACTTTTGTAGCATTAGAGCACCCAACTATGGCCGGTACGTTTAGCTCTCTAGATACAATTGCAGCGTGAGATGTTCTTCCTCCAAAGTTAGTAATTATGCCGGCGGCTTTTTTCATGATCGGAACCCAATCGGGCGAAGTTATCTCAGTTACTAAAATTGAGCCTTCGATAAATTTATTTATATCTTTGATGCTTTTAATAATTTGAGCTTTGCCAGTAGAGCACGCTTCTCCAATAGCTAAACCTTTAGTGATAACTTTTCCTTTAACTGGAATTTTATAACTTAAAAAATGCTCTTTGGGTTTTTGAGACTGAACTGTCTCTGGTCTTGCTTGAACGATAAATAGATCATTTGAGATACCATCTTTTGCCCATTCAATATCCATTGGTTTTTGATAATGCTTTTCAATTAAAGCGGCCCATTTTGAGAGTTTTAAAATTTCTTGATCATTTAATACAAATGAGTTTTTCTCTTTTAGAGTTGTTTTAATATTTTTAGTACCATCTATAGAATAGATTAATTTTTTTTCTTTCTTACCAAGTTTTTTTTGGATAATAGGGAATTTTGTTTCATCAAATAAAAGAGGCTTGAATGTGATATATTCATCTGGGTTAATACTTCCTTGAACTATATTCTCTCCAAGTCCAAATCCAGCGGTTATTTCAATAACGTTTTTAAATCCAGATTCAGTGTCTATTGTAAAGATAACTCCAGATCCAGCCAAATCTGATCTGATCATTTTTTGAATACCCACTGATACGGCAATGTTTAGATGATCAAACCCTTTTTCTTCTCTATAAATAATGGCGCGATCAGTAAAGAGAGATGCAAAGCAGTGAAGAGTTTTTCTTAAAACATTTTTTTCATTTTTAATATTTAAAAAACTCTCTAATTGACCGGCAAAGCTAGCAGATGGCAGATCTTCAGCGGTTGCAGAACTTCTAATAGCTACATCTACATTTTTAGTCTTATATCTTTTAGATAATTCTCTATAAGCTTCTCTTAAAGAGAGTTCCATCTCGTCTGAAAATCTAGCTTGTATTATGAGTTTTCTAATAGAGCTTCCTGTATAAGATAAAGAAGATTTTTTCTCTTTGAATTTAGTTATTAAATTCTCGATTTTCCCTTCTAGATTATTATATTTGATAAAATTTTGAAAAAAATTAGCTGTTGTTGCAAAACCCATTGGAACATTTATAGTGCTATCTTCTTTTTTTAAATTATTAATCATTTCTCCGAGTGATGCATTTTTTCCGCCTACTTGAGAAAGATCTTTAAGAGAAATATCTTCAAACCATTTTATCAAATTATTTTGCATAAAAATTAATGTCTTTTATTTTTGTATCTCTTATTTTTTTTATTACATTATTAAAATTTTCTAACAAGTCTCTTTTTATTAGTTGGAATTTTATTTTCTATTTGTTATTCAAAATTTTAAGCAAGAGTTAATATGGCAAGCTTAAAAAATTATCAAAAAAAACGGGATTTTAAAAAAACTCCTGAACCAAAAGCTAGTTTAAAAAAACCATCTAAGAAAAATATTTTTGTTATTCAAAAGCATTTTTCTAAAAGGCTTCATTTTGATTTTAGAATCCAGATAAAAGGGGCGCTCAAATCTTGGGCGGTTCCAAAGGGTGTACCTAAAAAAACATCAGAAAAAAGACTTGCGATATTAACCGAAGATCATCCACTTGGATATGCAAAATTTGAAGGCACTATTCCTCAAGGTGAATATGGCGCTGGCAAAGTTATTATTTACGATAGTGGGACTTTTGAAAATATAAAGAGAGATAAAATGGGCAAAATTGTGCCAATTGATAAATGTTTTAAAAATGGGCAAATTGAAATTTTGCTTCAAGGCAAAAAAATAAAAACAGCTTTTGCTCTCATAAAATTTAGAGATGATAAAACCTGGCTTTTAATAAAGATGAAAAAAAGATGAATAAAAATTTAAAAATCAAATCGCAACCAAACTTTATCAGTCCAGAAAAAGCAACACTTACAGAAAAATATTTTTCTAATAAAGAATGGATTTATGAAGAAAAATTCGATGGGATTAGATGTATAGTCGTAAAGAAAAATAATAAGGTTACCCTCTATTCTAGAAACAGAAATAAATTAAATGCGACTTATCCTGAAATTGTTAAAATATTTGAAAAACAAAGAAAAAAAAGCTTTATAGTAGATGGAGAGCTCGTTGCCTTTGAAGGAGGGGTTACTTCTTTTTCCAAGCTTCAACAAGTTAAAAGAGAAAAAATAAGTGTTTATTTTTATGCTTTTGACCTTCTTTATTTAGATAAATATGATTTAAAAGATCAAAAGTTAATCGATAGAAAATCTTTGCTTAAAAAAAACTTTCACTTCTCATCTAGGTTTAGATATACCTCACATATTATAAAAAATGGAGAAACATTTTATAAAAAAGCCTGCGAAAAAGGTTTAGAGGGCATTATTGCTAAAAAAGCTGATTCTAAATACGTATCTAAAAGGACAAGAGATTGGTTAAAATTTAAATGCTCTAATAGACAAGAGTTTGTCATAATTGGATATACAGATCCTGAGCGCTCTAGAATAGGTTTTGGAGCTCTTTTAATCGGTTTTTATAAAAAAAGCCGTCTTAAATATGCTGGCAAAGTTGGAACAGGCTACGATTTTGAATTTTTAAAAACTTTTTCTTCCAAATTAAAAAAAATAGAATCTAAAAGAGCCTATCCAATAGAAAACAAACTACCTAAAAAAGCACATCTTGTAAGACCCAAATATGTAGCTGAGATAGAATTTTCTGAGTGGACAAAAGATGATAAACTGCGTCATCCAAGATTTATTGCTCTTAGATTTGATAAAAGTCCTAAACAAGTTGTTAAAGAAAAAAGGTAAATTAAAATGTTTGAAACAACCAATAAGGAAAAAATTCTTTTCCCTAAATCCAAAATCTCTAAAGAAGAATTTGTAAATTATTATAAAAAAATAGCAAAACTTATTTTGCCTTTAATCAAGGATAGACCCCTTAGTTTAAAAAGATTTCCCAATGGTATTAAAAGCGAAAAATTTTTCCAAAAAAAAATAATGGATTACTATCCTAAATCTATTAAAACCGTCCAAGTTAAAAGAGAGGGTAAAACGTCAATTAAAATGCCTGTTATTACCGATTTAAACTCTCTTCTGTATATTGCCAATCAAGTAGGGGAGTTTCATCCATGGCTATCTAAAAAAGATAAGCTAAACTATCCAGATCGATTAATTTTTGATCTCGACCCTGCTGGGGCAAATTTTTCTAAAGTTATTGAAGCGGCCAGAGATTTGAAAAAAATCTTAGATGATTTAAAACTGCCCACTTTTTTAATGACAACAGGTTCAAAAGGTCTTCATATCATCGTTCCAATTAAACCCAATAATACTTTTGAAGAAGTAAGAAAGATTGCTAAAAATATAGCCTCTATATTAGTTGATAAATATCCTTCAAAATACACCATAGAACTTAGAAAAGAGAAAAGAAAAAACAGAGTCTTTATAGATTATTTGAGAAATTCTTTTGCTCAAACCTCTGTAGCACCCTACTCTATTAGAGCCATTGAAGCAGCCCCGATTGCAACACCAATAACCTTTGATGAGTTAAATAAAAATTTGAATGCTCAAAAATTTAATATCAAAAATATCTTCTCAAGAAAACAAAATCCCTTCGCTTCTCTTAATTCAAAGAGAGTCTCTTTAAAAACTGCGATAAAAAAGATAGAAAAAATGTTAAATTAAAATTTTAATTACTAATAATAGGCTTATCTTAGTTAAATTAGCTAATTTGTTTTTTAAATATGTGTTATAATAATGTCTTGTCTGTTATAATCTAATCAAAATTATTTAAAGACACTAATTAATAGTAAAAAAAATATTACAAGGAGAAATTTTATGAGCGTAGTACCGTATGGTAGTTCAGAAAACCCGAGAGTCCTTATCAATCCACCCGAACCACTGCGAGCAACTGGCCCTGAGCTTGGTTGGAAGCTATCTGACATGGCGAGACAGGTTTTGCAGATACCGAATCAACCGACTAGTACTTTAGCAAAACTTGGATATGCTATCGGACAAAGAACTATTGATGTTAGTATTAATACTCTTGCCCCTTTATGTTTAGTTTCTACAAGCGAAGGTTTTGGATATTTAGCTATAAGATCTAGATCTATTTTAGGTTTTGGGCTAAATGCTTCTGGGGTTATTTCCCATACATTTCAAGCCTTAGATCCTCGTGTACCTCAATTCGGAGCTCATGCAGCAGAAGCTGTTAAATACCTATATCGAGGTGGGATAGATGCATCTATATTCGGAATAAATTTTGTTCATCCTGAGGCAGGAATTTATTTGATGGCTGCAGAAGGCGCCGCTCTTTTGTTAGCTCCGAATTTAATAAGGTCAGCTGCTAATACAGTTTTTAGATCTGTAGATGCGCTCGTTGATGCATCTGTTAGTAGACTCTCTAGATTATTTAATGCTCAACACCCCTCTTTTAGACTAGCAATTAGTAATGCTCAAATATCTAGATTAACAACAGCTGAGGGTCCGGTATCTTTGGAATTAAAACAAATAGGAAATAGATTTGTAGTTACAGATATCAGAGATAGCGCTATTGAAGATGCTGAAGAAAGATCTGTATCAGAGTGTTTAGAAGGTGCTTTGGTAGTAGCTGAAGAGCCAGGAGGAGCTTCTTCAGGTTCAGGTAGAGGAAGGTCTTTAACTCTTGATGATTTAGTAGATGATTCAGCAGATAGGACTCCAGTAGCAAGAAGAAGAACTATAGGCGGAACCAAGAGAAAAAGAAGAACTCTAGCTTCTGAAGAATCTACTAGACCAAGTAGTAGTTCCTCTTCAAATCCTAGTTCTCCTTCAAGTGATGGTTTACCTACACAAGTTACGAAAAGAGGAAGAAGCACTAGAAAGTAATAAGCTATTTTACTTCTAATAGCTCATCAAAAGAGGTGGTATATTTATTAGATCGCATCTTTGATGAGCTTTTTATTTTAGATTTTTTTAAGCCTTTTTCGATTCCTTCAGAGGCAAAAAAGAGAGCTTTTTTATTAGCTTTGTAGTTAATCTGATCAATTATTTTCATAAGATCGTTTTTATTTTTTTCATCTAATTTAGAAAATAGATCTTTTTGCAAGTAATCAATGCTTGTAAAGTCACTTAATATTACCCCTGCTTTTTTATATAAATAAGAGCTTTTATAGACCTTTTTAAGAGCTTTTTTAGCATAGGCAATGAGCTTTGGAGTAAAAGATGTGGCAATTGGCAGTGTTATCTGGCAAGAATTGGAATAAAAAGGATCTTTTGAATGAAAGCTCGTTGAGATAAAAATGGTTAAAAAATTAGCCTGCATTTTTTGTCTTCTAAGTTTTTGAGCTGCAATTGCTACAAAAGAAGATATAGCTTTTTCAAGATCTTCAAAAATTTCAATTTTTTTCGCAAAAGATCTTGAAGTACAAATCGATTTTTTAGATGGAGGATTTTTTTCGCATTTAAAACAGGGGATTTGATTTAGCTCTAAAGTTGTTTTTAAAACAGAAATAGATAGTTGCTTTTTTATAAGCTCGCTCTCGGCTAAAGCAAGATCATAAGCTGTGTATATCCCCAGTCTATAAAGTCTTTTTTTTAACCTAGACCCAACTCCCCAAATATCTTCCACATCTGTGTTTTTTAAAACTTTTTGAATATCTTTTTCATCTATTAATATAACAGGACAACCTTGTTTTTTAGCCATCTCACTTGCGAGCTTTGCGAGCGTCTTGGTTCTTGCAATGCCAACGGAGACATCTATCCCGGTCCATTTGTAAACTCTTTTTTTTAAATCTTTGGCAAGGGTTAAATAATTGATATTTTGATCATCTAGATCTAAAAAGGCTTCATCTATCGAATAGATCTCCATTGGGTATAAAAAAGACTCTAGAGTCTTCATAACCCTAATAGACATATCGCCATATAAAGCAAAATTTGAAGAATATATATAGATATTCTTTTCTTTAATGAGCTCTTTATACTCAAATATTGGAGCGCCCATTTTTATTTTGAGTTTTTTGGCTTCTTTAGATCTAGCTATTACACAACCATCATTATTGGATAAAACCACAACAGGCTTGTTTTTAAGCTTAGGGTTGAAGATCTTTTCACATGATGCATAAAAATTGTTACAATCGATTAGAGCAAACATCTATTTAGCTTGGTGGATTATATAAGTTACTACCCCAAATACCTCAAAGTCCATATCTTCTTTAATTTCAATGGGTTGGAACTTAGGGTTTTGAGGCTCTAAAAACAGCTTGTCATTTTTTATTCTAAGTCGTTTAACAGTAAACTCTTCAAAAAGTTTAGCTATAATAATTTTTTTATCCGTTGGTTCAAGAGATCTATCGACTATCAATATATCACCACTTAATATGTTAGCTTCTTTCATAGAATCGCCTCTAACTCTTACAAAAAATGTAGCCGCTTTGTTCTTTATCAAAAATTCATTTAAATCTAAGTTTTTTTCAACAAAATCATCAGCCGGGGAGGGAAATCCTGCCATTACTGGTGTTAAAAATAATGGTCTTTGTAAAGACTTTTTTTTATGTAAACTAAATTTTTTATCCATATCAATATTTATTATAGTTTTTATCATTATTATTGCAATGCAAATAACTATTTTAAGTTATTGTAAATAATTTATTTTATCCTGTAATTACATTTGTATTTAAAGTGTTAAATGTTATAATAAAGCAAATTAAATTAAGTGATATAATTATGGCAGAAGTTTATAAAGCCCCTAGAATTAATTTTAATCCAACCTATATGAAACCTGTGCCGGCAGATAGTAAAAAGGTTATCGGCAAAACTGGGCGTGTTTCAGGTGAAATCAAAACAAAAGTAGGCTCTTTTTTTGAATCTCTTTTTCATGGATCTAAAAATAACTCTGAGATTTCAAGGTATGATCGAACAAAAACTAACATATTAGAGCTTTACAGAAGATATAAAAACTTATCCCCTTATAAAAAAGCTTATAGAGATCTGACAGGTTATGAAGTATCTAGTAAAACAGACATTAGTCGAGTGCATGAGTTAAAAAAAGATAATAAGGTTTTTGAACTTTTTAAAGCTGCAAAAGAAAAAAATATTCAAAAAATAACATCTTTATTATCTGAGATAGAAAGTAATAATAATGAAAATTATCCAGCTGTTCTAGTCTCATTAAAGAACTTTGCCAAAAAAGAAAAACTTTCAAAAGAGATTACAGAATTATTAGACAAGAAAATAGATACGCTTAGATTTAATGATGTTAATCTAAAAAACCTAAAATATATACCAGAGAGTCCAGAGTTTTCAACTTATAAAACATGGCAAAAGGTTGCAATAGGTACTTTAATTGCAGCAACTATGGCTTTTATTGGATATGGACTTTATTCATACGTAGGCACAAAACCTCTACCAGATTTAAATGAAACTAATAGTGGTACTGACCTCTCTGTTGGACAACCATCACTTCCATCTGAAATTTCAAAACCTCCATCTCAAGGTTTAATAGGTGAAAACCAAACTCCAAAAATAGTAGAAGATAAAAAGATTCTTTTTGAAAAACTTGAAAGTTCTGGCACACCATCTCCTAAATCAAATATCGCATTAGAGCAATGCCCAGCT
>JAAKFJ010000042.1 GCA_011064745.1 Candidatus Anoxychlamydiales bacterium
CCCATACAATTGATAGAAGATCAGTTATAAAAATAAAAGATCGAAGCTTTTGCTCTCCATCTTTTCAAAAATTAGCGATAGGAACTATTATATCTGTTGGGCTACTGGTTCTTAGTATTGCTTGGACACGCAACATAGATAACATTACGGTTTTGGGTGAATAGATTGAAGGATGACAAGTTTTTTTTAGAAAAATTTTTTATTCTAAAATTTTTATATTAAAAAAAAGATATTTAGGTTTTAAACTATTTTTTTAAAGAGGCTAAATTTTAAATTTAGCCTCTTGCAATTATATCCTTCTAGATGGCAAATTAAGTATAGAGAGTTAATTGTTTTTTAAAAAAAATATGAAAAATAAAATTATTGGTATCATTCCAGCTAGATATAATAGTTCGAGATTTTTAGGAAAACTTCTTTATAAGATTGGTTCTAAAACCCTTTTAGAACATACCTACCTGAATGCTAAAAAATGCTTGCTTTTCGATGAGCTATATGTAGCTACTGAAGATGCAGCTATTGAAAAAATCGTTAAGGATTTTAATGGCAAATCTATTATGACGAAAATCTGTTCAAACGGTACTCATAGAATAATTGAAGCTTTAAAAAATAACCCTCAATTACAAAAATCTGATATTATTGTAAATATTCAAGGTGATCATCCAAAAATTTTGCCAAACACGATAAATGAAACAATCAATATATTATTAAATGATAGAGAAGCCGTAGCCTCTACTGCAGTTACTAAAATAGGGTTTGATATTGCTCAATCTAAAAATATTGTTAAATGCACTTTAGATAAAAATCAAAATGCACTTTATTTTAGTCGATCTTTAATCCCTTTCTCTAAAAAACCAGAAAGTATCGATTATTTTTATCATATCGGTCTTTATGCTTATAAGAGAACCTTTCTCTCTAAACTAGATGGTTTAGAAGACACCAATCTTCAAAAGATAGAGGATCTAGAACAGTTAAAAATACTGGAACATGGATATAAGATGAAAGTTGCTATAGTTGATGATATGCCTTATGGTGTAGATGTTTTAGAAGATGTAAAAAAGGTTGAAAAAGTACTATGTCAATAAAATACATATTTATTACAGGTGGTGTTGTCTCCTCTTTAGGAAAAGGTATTACATCGGCATCTGTTGCAATGCTACTTGAAAATAGAGGTCTAAAAACAGCTCTTTTAAAACTAGATCCCTATATCAATGTTGATCCTGGTACTATGAACCCTTTTCAACATGGTGAAGTTTATGTAACTGATGATGGTGCTGAAACTGATTTAGATCTAGGTCATTATTATAGGTATACGAATTCTCCTTTATCTAAAAAGTCGAATGCTACAACCGGGCAGATTTACGATACAGTTATTAAAAAAGAGAGAAGAGGCGATTATTTAGGTAAAACCGTTCAGGTAATTCCTCATATTACCGATGAGATAAAAAAAAGAATCGTAAATTGCGCTACTCAAGAAAAAAATATAAAAATTCTTTTTGTTGAAATTGGAGGAACAGTTGGTGATATAGAATCTCTGCCCTTTTTAGAAGCGATAAGACAATTTAGAAATGAGAGACCGAAAGATTGTATAAATATTCATCTAACGTACGTCCCCTATCTGCGAGCAGCCGGAGAGATTAAAACGAAACCAACTCAACACTCAGCTCAAATGCTCAGAGAAATCGGAATAATTCCAGATATTATTATATGTCGATGTGAAAAAGATCTACCTACTGAATTTAAAGAAAAAATATCTCTTTTTTGCAATGTTGCCAAAGAAGCTGTTATCGATGAGCCTGATGTAAAAAATAGCATATATGAAGTGCCAGTGCAACTCTATGAGCAAAAACTCGATTTAATGCTTTGTAAAATGCTAAATCTCAAATGCGGATCTATCAATTTATCTAAATGGAAAAAAATGCTAAAATCTTTAATCCATCCTAAAAAGAAAGTAACAATTGGGATTGTGGGTAAATACTTATCTCATCAAGATGCTTATAAATCTATTTTTGAAGCTCTAACCCATGCTGGCGCACATTTAAATACTAAAGTTGAAATAAAAAGATTTGAATCTGATAAAATTGTAAAAAACAACTCGGTTGTAAATCAAATAAAAGGTTGCGATGGTTATCTTGTTCCTGGCGGTTTTGGCCCTAGAGGTCTTTTAGGTAAAATCTTAGCCGCCAAATATGCAAGAGAGAAAAAAATCCCGTATTTAGGGATTTGTTTAGGGATGCATATTATGACTATTGAGTTTGCAAGAAATGTTTTAAATTTAAAGGATGCAAATTCAACAGAGATGGATGTAGAAACTAAAAACCCTGTAATTGCTCTTTTAGAAGATCAAAAGCAAATAGAAAAGCTCGGTGGTACTATGCGACTTGGCGCCTATCCATGTTCCTTAAACCAAAAATCAAAAGCATACCAAGCCTATAAAAAAAGAGTTATCTCAGAGAGACACAGACATAGATATGAGTTTAATAATAAATACAAAAAAGAATTTGAAGATCAGGGTGTTCAATTTAGCGGAACCTTGAAGGATGATAATCTTTGTGAAATTATGGAAATCAAAAATCACCCTTGGATGGTAGGCGTGCAGTTTCATCCTGAATTAAAATCAAAGCCACTTATTCCCCACCCTCTTTTTGTTTCCTTTATTGAAGCTACTTTAAAAAAGAGAAAAAAGAAATGAGAGTTGTCGCTATAGATTATGGACGCGTGAGAATTGGTCTTGCCATGACAGATGTTAGTAAAACTATTGCTTACCCTTATAAAACTGTTCAAGCCGGCAAAGATTTTGAAAAAACCTCTCAAAACATCTTAGATTCTTTAAAAGAATATCTTCCAGAAATTGAAACCTTCGTTATAGGTCTTCCCATCTCTTTAAAAGGAGAAGCCTCTAAAATGTCTAAAGAAGTCGAAGAATTTGCTAAAATTTTTAAAACCAAAACTAAAATCCCAATAAAATTCATCGATGAAAGACTATCATCAAAGATGGCAGAAAGACATCTCAAAGATACAATGCAAATGAATAGAAAAAAAAGATCTAAAATTATAGATCCTATTGCAGCCACTTTATTATTACAAAACTTTATTAATAGCTTCTAAATTTATTTTTTGTATTTTATTTTCAAGATCTGTATGATCACGACAAAATAATTTTAAGGAGGTTTATATGCCACGTTCCGTTACTATGAGTTCAGCTGATGAAAACACAATTATAGCTGCTAAAGTTTTATCAGCTTCTGCAATAGGTTTTTTAGCTTGTAGATATATAAAAATTATTGATCCAAGAACAGGGGCGTTATTTAGTGCTCTTGCTATGGTTATAGATGCATTAGCTACAAAATTTATCAAAGCTAGTAAAATGAATACATCATTAATAAGCGCAGGCATATCTTTTATGTTTGCTATGAGTCTTACTAACTATTTTGCTAAATTTACAGTAATTCAAGCTATAAAGGTTACCTTTTATACAGCCATGACTCAGCTAGCCTTAAGTACGCTAGGAGCAGGTATATTGATGGGAAGTTTTGCAGCTTTAGCAGCGATTGGAGCTAATAAATTGATTGAGAAATTCTAAAATATTTTAATGCAGATAATGTTCTAGGTTTAAAAAAAACAGTTCGGGCGGATTCACCGCTCGAACTGTTTCGTTTTATAATAATTTTTTAGACAATTTAAATTAGCTATTATTCCTTACGAAAGGAAAGTTTTTCTTTAGATTATTCCAAGAATATTTATCAAATGGTCGATCAACGCTTTGAAGATATTGTGGATTATCAAATTTAGGGTTAGATTTCATTGCACCTTCAATTACAGTTTTGCTATCGTTATTATATTTTTTCCAGAAATGCTCAAAGCCTTGTCCTCTTGGTTCATTTAATTTTAGCCACTGATGTGCCGCCCAATAGCTTCG
Organism: Candidatus Anoxychlamydiales bacterium; assembly: GCA_011064745.1. Lineage (GTDB taxonomy): Bacteria > Chlamydiota > Chlamydiia > Chlamydiales > SM23-39 > JAAKFJ01. The sequence continues at coordinate 3,917 of JAAKFJ010000042.1, forward strand.
TCCTCTTGTATATTCTCTTGCAGTATCACATGTCTGATTAGAAAATAAATTAGATAATATGGATTTAGATTTACTCGTATTTGCTGGTGGAGTTGTGCTTTCAGGAGCTTCTGAAATATCACAAGTTGGAGCAAATAGATTAGTTAAAAAAGATTTAGATTTACTCGTATTTGCTGGTGGAGTTGTTCTTTCAGGAGCTTTTGAAAAAATGCTTGGCATAGATGGATATAGTTTATATCCCCCATAGATTGCACCGCCTAATATTGCTGCGCCTCCAGTTGCATAAAGAGCTTTTTTCCACCCTGGCGTTTTCTCAATTAGATCTCTTAGGTGACTTTTTGAGCTTTTTTCTATGATAGGAGCTTTGAACATTGCATATTTATATAATCCGAATAGATTTCCAACTAATTTAAAAGGCAATTTAACTATTTCTCTAATAGTTTCTGCGGCAGCTAAAACAGCTAGAGTTACTCCTGTATATTTAGTTATTTTTGCAATAGTTCTATCAGAGTTTAATAATTTAGATGTTAATTTATAATCTGGTTTATAAGACCAAGGTTCAAATTTATTTTTTGACGTAATTGTTCCATCAGACATTTTTCTATCCTTTGTTTATTTTAAATTGCATTAATGTTACTAACAAAGACGGCAATAGTCAATTAATTTAAATATTTAAAATAATTACTATTACTAATATGATTTTTATAAAAAAAACTATATTATATAAAAATTTTAATTAATAAAAAAAATCTTTCAAATTGAAGATTTAAAAGAGAAGATATTATGTTAGTTGTAGGTATTCATTTTTTGAAAATAAATTTGATAGATAATTAGATGCATAGGGATAGCTGATATAGACTATAGATCCTATTGTCAAAAGAGTACATGATAGATAAAGGGCCTTTTTCCAGGTTGGGATAATTTCGGTATGCTCAATTGATTTTAAGTTTTGGATTATTTCATCTGTAGATCTATCATTAGTTTCAGGAGTTTTAAAAATTGTGAATTTATAAAGTCTGAATAAATTTCCTATTAGTTTAAAAGGCATTTTGATGACTTCTTTAATCGTCTCTGCTAAAGCAACAAAGACTAAAATAACTCCAGTATACCGAGCTATTTTTGCAATTGTTTTTTTAGAGTTTAATAATTTAGATGTTAATTTATAATCCGGTTTATAAGACCAAGGTTCATAAGTGCTATTTAACTCAGTTCTAGCAACTGCCATTTTTTTTTAGCCTATGTTTTAATCTTGAAAAATATTCAATACATAAAATCGATAATTTTAAAATTATTTATGCTTCTTGTAAATTATTTTTTTTAAATCATAAAAGTTAAAAAATATTTTTCTCTTCAATATTATGGTGACGAGGTCTATAATTTTTCCATAGAAATGTTTTAATTTAAATGAGAAATATATGTTGGTATTAGGGATAGAGACGACTTGTGATGAAACAGCTGCCTCTGTTGTTGAAGATGGTAAAAAGATACTATCGAATATTATCTTCTCTCAAGTGCATCTACATAAAAAATTTGGTGGGGTTTTTCCAGAAATAGCTTCTCGCTCACATATAGATAAAATGATACCAGTAATTGAAGAGGCCTTAAAAGAGGCTAGAGTAAACCTTGAAGAAATTGATTTGATTGCTGTTGCCAGCCAGCCAGGGCTCATTGGTTCTATCTTAATCGGATTAAATACAGCAAAAGCTCTATCATTTGCTTTAGATAAACCATATATAGGTATCAACCATGTAGAAGCGCACTTATATGCAGCCATGATGGGGGAAAAAAATTTGATTTTTCCAGCTTTGGGAGTTGTGATCTCTGGTGGTCATACCATGCTTTTAAAAATTTTAGAAATTGGGAGATATGAAAAAATTGGAACTACAATTGATGATGCAATAGGAGAGAGCTTTGATAAGGTAGCATCGATTTTAGATCTTGGATATCCTGGAGGCCCTGAAGTCGAAAAGCTAGCTAAAACAGGTGTTAGTACAAGATATAATTTTAAAGCAGGCGTTACTAAAAAAAATCCATTTGATTTTTCATTTAGCGGTTTAAAAACTAAAGTTTTATATACCGTTAAAGGACAAAGCGCAAAAAAACATTTTTCAACAATTATTAAAAGTGAAGATAAAAAGCATATAGCTGCATCTTTTCAAAGATGCGCTTTTGAGGATGTGATAAAAAAATCTATTTTAGCAATAGATGAATTTGATATGAAGGCAATCTATTTAGGTGGTGGGGTAACAAATAATCGAACCTTGAGAGGGATGTTCGATAATAAAAATCTACCTATTCCCCTCTTTTGGCCAGAGAAAGATTTGAGTTTAGATAACGGCGCGATGATAGCCGGGCTGGGTTATCATAAGTTCAAAAAAACATTTAAATCAGATGCTTTTGATCTACTTGCTCAAACTTCGATCGCTAATTTTTGATTTTTTTTATTAGATTTGTTATAATAGATTCATTCATTTAAAAAAAAAGGGAAAAGTTGATTATGGCTAAGAAAAAAAAGGCTAGAGAAGTTATCAAGTTGAAAAGTCAAGAAAGTAAACATTGCTATTGGACGACTAAAAATAAAATAAATACTACTGAGAAATTAGAGATGAAAAAACACGATCCAACTATAAGAAAACATGTGATGTATAAAGAAGCAAAGTAAATGTTTGAATTCAAAATTGCATTTAAATATTTACTTTTCAAAAAAAGTAGATTTTCATCTTCTTTAATATCACTTCTATCTATTTTAATAATTTCAATAGCTGTCTGGCTAGTTTTAGTTTTTTTATCTGTCACCAATGGCATAGAAAAAAATTGGATAAAGAAGTTAACTACTCTAAATGCTCCTGTTAGGATAGCCCCGACAGAGAAGTACTTTTCTTCATATTACTATCTGATAGACTCTCATAGTTCAAAATCTAATTATACAGCTAAAAACATCAAAGAAAAAATAGATAGTGAACTATCAGATCCTTATGATTCTGAGATTGATATGGAGCTTCCTTATAGCTTTCCAAAACCTATTTATGAAAAAGGTGTTTTTTTAGATCCCATAAAAAAGCTAAATGAGGTTTTAGAAAATCAAAAGTCTAATTTGGATATCTCTTTTCAAGATTATGAAATCTCAGCCTCTTTAATGCGCTTAACGTTAAATAGAGGAAAAAAAGATCTATTCACTGAGTTTAAAGATGAAAAAATTAATTTTTTAACCCAGATGTCTTATCTTTTATCTCTAACAGAGAACAATCCAAATTTAAAATCTTTAATTTTGCCTCCATCAAATGAGGATCTAAATCATCTTGTCTATCAGATGGATAAATCTTTCGATTCTTTGCAAAAAGATATTCCTCTCTACCCAGAGATGATTGAAAAAGAAGTTTTTAAAAAACGTGTTTGTGATTTATTTAAAAATATCGCTATTGAAAAGATAGAACTTGAAAAAGGTCATTTAATCAACCTTGATCTAATAAAAAACATCTCCTCTCCCATAAAAGCTCAAGGATTAGTTCAAAGTGAAAAAATTACAACTATTATCTTAGATGAACTAACTAACTTTACTAATTTCAAAGCCGGTGAAATTTTTAAAGACAAAGACTCTTTTTATTTTAAAACCCAAGATAAACAATATACGATTTCAAATAACACCTATATTCATCTTGGTAAAAACTCTATTTTTGAGGCTAAGTTAGAAAATTTCCAAAATCAAGATATAACATCTTTTAATGATCTAAAATTAAATATCAAAGGGTTTTATCAAGGGGCTGAAATAGCTGGGAAAATACCTTTTCAAAATGCCAAGCTAAATCAAGTTAAAGTAGATATAAATACTCAAAACCAGAGCTTTTATACGTTATTAAAAAATACAAACAAAATATCACTTCCCAAAAATAGCGATAAAACAGCTGTGCTGTTACCTAAAAACTATCAAAGCTCAGGGGTTTTAATCGGAGATAATGGCTATTTATCTTATGCATCGATGACGATTAACTCAAATCAAGAAATGCGATTGCCTATTTTTGTAGCCGGTTTTTATGATCCGGGAGTTTTACCTATCGGCAATAAATGTGTAATCGTTCCATCAGATGTCACAAAAACTATAAATGCAACCAATAACAATTTTTCTTTCGATGGAACGCCTCCCAATGGCTTATATGTTTGGTTTAATGATCTTAAAAAAGCAGATCTTATAAAAAATAGACTTCAAGAAGAATTCGAAAAAGAAAATATAGCTTCTTTTTTTAATATCACAACTTATAAAGATTTTGAGTTTTCAAAAGACTTACTGCAGCAGTTTCAAAGTGATCGCACTCTTTTTACCCTCATTGCTATTATAATACTTGCTGCAGCCTGCTCAAATATCATCTCAATGCTAGTTCTCCTAGTTAATGATAAGAAAAAAGAAATTGCTATTTTAAGAGCAATGGGAGCCTCTTCTAAAAGCATCGCTTTAATATTTGGATTTTCAGGTTTTGTGATGGGCATTTTAAGCTCAATTATTGGAGTGTTTTTATCTATTTTGACTCTAAAACATCTAGATGTCGTTATTAAGATTTTAAATACAATTCAAGGTCATAGCTTTTTTAATGCGAGCTTCTTTGGCGATACTCTGCCTAATGATCTTAGCTTAGATGCTCTAATGTTTGTCTTTATCATAACCCCTATTCTTGCTCTAATCGCTGGTCTTGTTCCAGCTATAAAAGCTAGCCGCCTTCATCCAAGCTCTATTTTGAGGTCTCAATGACAGTTTTACAAGCTAAAAATATTCATAAAATATTTAAAAAGCCAGACAATCTGCATATCTTAAAAGGTATTGATCTCGAACTGAAACATAACGAATCGATCGCTATTATGGGCGCCTCAGGTGTTGGTAAAACCACCCTTCTACACATTCTAGGCACTTTAGAATCTTTTAATACCGGATCATTAAATATCTTAAACAATACCACCTTAAAAGATGAAATCAGAAATAAACACATCGGCTTTATCTTTCAATCTTACAATCTTTTAGAAGACTTAACCCTACTTGATAACATCCTAATGCCAGCGAGAATTGCTAGAAAAAAAGTAACTGCAACATCAGAAGCTTATAAAAGAGCTAACCTTCTTTTAGAAGAGGTTGGCCTAGAAAACAGAAAAAACTATTTAGCTAAAAATCTCTCCGGAGGAGAGAGACAAAGAGCTGCCATTGCCAGAGCTTTTTGTAATGATCCTGATATTATTTTAGCAGATGAACCCTCTGGTAACTTGGACTTTGATAATTCTAATATAATTCATAATCTTTTGATAAATTCAGTTAAAAAATTTAACAAAAGCTTAATCGTTGCAACACATGATAAAAAGCTTGCATCATTATGTGATAAAATCTACTACTTAGAAAATGGGAAATTGACAACTTAAAGTGATGTTATATTTTTCTCAAATTCATTAAATCCTTTTAAATTTTAAAAAATCTCGCCTGCCAAGCCGATTATATCTAATACATTTTTACAGAAAAAATATTGTTTTTAATTCACTAAAGGTTAAAATTTTTTAAAAAAAACTTTAGCAGGCTTATCATGAATCTAAAAAAATTATCTTTTTTTATCCTTGTCTTTTTGCAAATATGCACTCTTAAACTCTTTAGTGAAAATGTTACTTTTACAACACCTCAAACTTTATTCAGTCCATCAGTAGATGCTTTTAATATTACAACAGATAGCTCAGGTAGGTATGGATATGTTGTTTTAGAAGATGATAATGATAAGATAACAGTTTTTGTTTCGTCTGATTTTGGAAAAACTTGGACAGATATTGATTCTTCTAGAACTATTTTTCTAACAGGGGGAGATCCTCAAATAATAACTGATCGCTCAGGTAAATATGTCTATTTAGTTTTTAAAGAAGGTACCGCATCACCAGGTGCTATAAAAGCATTTGTTTCATCAAATTTTGGCCAAACTTGGACTGAAACAACTTCTTCATTCGGAGATGGCTCTATTCCTCAAATTACAACTGATAATTCTGGCAAATATGTTTATCTTATATGGCAAGATAATGTGCCTGATATAATAACATTTGTATCTTCTGATTTTGGGAAAACGTGGACGGATACTACAAGGCCGTTTGGAAATGGATTCAACCCTCAAATAACAACCGATAGTTCTGGCAAAAATGTTTATGTTATTTTCTCAGAAGGAGGTTTTACATTTATATTGAATTCTTTAGATTTTGGGCAAACGTGGACAGTTGTTTTACCGGGAATGTTCGGAATCAATCCTCAAATAACAACTGATAGCACTGGTAAAAATGTTTATGCTATTTTCAGAGAGCCAGCTCCAAAAATATATATTTCAAATGATTTTGGAACTACTTGGAGGCAAGCTACTGACTCATTTAGTGTTATTGCACTAAATCCTCAAATAATAACGGATAGTTCAGGTAGCTTTATTTATGCTATTTGGCGAGATGGAGACGATAAAGCTAAAATATTTATTTCATTAAATTTTGGATCAACCTGGAAAGAAACATTTACTTCAACTGGAGAAGGTCATGAGACTCAAATAACAACCGATATCTCAGGCAGATACGTTTACGCTATCTTTAGAGATGCCTCTGTTAATATTAAGATATTTGGATCTTTAGATTTTGGACTTACTTGGATAGATATGGATTCAACAGATACTTTTTTTGGAAACGGAATTAATCCCCAAATAATAACAAGCTCTACAGGTTCGAAAATTTATGGAGCTTGGGATGGAGCAACTTTGCCTATTACAACCGGACTTAGATCATTTTTCCCATTAAATAGCGTCAGTATTAATAGATGAAGATTACATGAGCTGAATAGATATCTCAGTCAAGGCTTTTATTTATAAAAAAA
>JAAKFJ010000043.1 GCA_011064745.1 Candidatus Anoxychlamydiales bacterium
CTCTTTTGCTGTAATTTCATTATTTTCATATTTAAAAAGACAAAGATCTTGCTCTTTTGGATATAAAAAAACATTGGAATTATTTTGATTTTTTTCAAAAACAGCTCTATTTGAAAATATATTCAACTTTTCATCTATTGATAAAACCACATTATTTATAAATGCAATAGAATAAATATCTTCGATGTTTAAATTTTTAATAGCGCTTTTAGTGTTTAAAAAACACTCAACCTCTGATGAGGTAATTTTTAACTCTTTTTGTTTTATTTTATCTACATATGTTGTTCGATCATCTGAAAAAAAGCTGATTTTAGATGTATTTGAGTCAAATTTTGCCCGGTCACTTATAAGCGTGCCTCTCATATTAGTTATTAGCTTAACACCATCAGAGAGCTCAAAATCAAAGAGCTTATTTACCTTTTTTACATTAAAAAATTTAGCGCTATTAGCGAATATTTTACCAAAGCTATGCTCTAGATAAAAACCCTTTTCAAAATGTAAATTATTTTTATTAAAAGTTAATTGATCAGCTGAGATTTGATAACTCTCATCAGAGAACAAAATTAAAGGAAAAAAATATAATAAAAATATTATTTTTCGCATTTTGATTCCTTTTTCGGATCAAAAGAGCCGATAAAATTTAGAGCTTCTATTTTAGGTTTTTTTTCATGAATAGAAAGTAAAAGTTTATTGGCTTTACCTTTAAAATAGGGCTCAATATCTAAACCCTTCATTGTATTTACAAAAGATAAATTTACATCTGATAGCTCAAATTTATGAGTTGGAAAAAAATACACACCACTTTGAGCGGTGATATGTTTTATGTGCTCTAATTTATTATCCATTGAGTTTTCAAAACATATAAGGGTAATTTTATCTAAATTTTCTTTGAGTATATAGCGATCATTTTTGCGATTTATAAAAATCGTTGATAAATCTGATTTAATCGAATAGTGTTTTCGAGTGAAATTATCTACAATATATAGATCCTTTTTAACATTTGTTCTTTTTTGATAAACTGTTTTTGAATCTATCCCTGAACTTCGATTTTGGATTTTTTGATATTCAAGCAAATCTTTTTTGGTGGTGATAAGTAGATTTGTTATAAAAAGACCAACAAAAAGAGCTAAAAAAATAGATGAATAAACAAAAGTTTTTCTTAACATAAAACAAGCTCTTCTCTTGTGGCTTTATATATTTCTTGCATCTCTTTTAATAAAATTTCTAAATCCTCAAACGCCATAACAGTTGCGCTATCGCTTTTAGCTTTTTTCGGATCAGGGTGAGACTCAATAAAAATTACATCAGCGCCAAAAATAATAGAAGCTTTGGCAAGAGGGGAAATAAACTCTTTTTGTCCAGAAGATGTAGTGCCGCTTCCCCCTGGTAATTGTGTGCTATGAGATGCATCAAAACAAATTGGGTAACCCCATTTTTTCATGATTGCAATAGCTCTAAAATCAGTCACTAAATTGTTATAGCCAAAAGATGTTCCACGGTCAGTTAAGATAATATTTTCATTTCCAGTTGATAGTAGTTTATCTAAAACATTTTTCATTTCAAAGGGAGACATGAATTGACCCTTTTTGACATTAACAGGTTTTTGAGTTTTACCCGCCTCTACTAAAAGATCCGTTTGACGACATAAAAAAGCTGGAATCTGAATTATATCTAAAACATCGGCGACCTCTTTTGCTTGAGACGGCAGATGAATATCACTAGTTATCGCTAAATCAAGCTTTTCTTTTACTTTTTCTAAAATTTTTAAACCTTTATCAAGGCCTGGACCTCGAAATGAATTTATAGAAGATCTGTTCGCTTTATCAAAGCTCGCTTTGAAAATAAAATTAAAATCAAATTTAGAAAAAATTTCCTTTAGTTTTTCAGCTGAGAAAAGAGTATGTTCTTCATCTTCAATTACGCAAGGTCCAGAGATAAAGGTTAATTTCTTATCAGAAATCAAAAAATCTTTAACTTTTATTTTTTTCATTATTTATTAAATGCTCCCAAATAGATCTTTAATAGAATAGAGACCTGTTTTTTTATTATATATAAAATAAGCTGCCCTTAATGCGCCATTGGCAAAAACAGCTCTTGAATCTGCAGTGTGTTTAATTTCAATTGTTTCATCAGGATTTGCAAAAATAATTGAATGTTCAAAAGCTGTATTTGGGACTCTTATCGAATGAATATTTATTTTATTTTTTAAAACCTTTTTTAAATCTTTTTCAATAGTTAAAGCCGTTCCAGAAGGTTTGTCTTTTTTCAAAATATGATGTTTTTCGATGATGTCAACAGAGCTTTTTGGAAAAATTTTTAAACTTTTTTCACATAAAGATCTAAGTAGCGCAATTCCAATAGAAAAATTAGAACTATAAAAAATAGCAATCTTTTTAGATGCTATTTTTATTTTCTCAAAATCCTCATCTCTATAACCAGTTGTTCCAATAACCAAAGGGGTTGAAGTCTTTATCGCATATTGTAGAATAGTATCTAAAGCTTCTCTAGACGAAAAATCTATCGCAACATCTGCCTTTTTAAAAATCTTTTTTAAATTATCAATATCATCTTTTCCAACGCCACCTATGATTTCAAGAGGATGGTTTTTAGCAGCTTTTTTTATCTCTTTTCCCATCTTACCATTGTATCCAATGATGCTTGCAAAAATTTTCATAAACTTAAATCGTCCTTTTTGCTAACATTTTAACAAAAAAGAAAGATAAGGGGCAAAAACTTTTAAACATACTTGCAAAATACCCCTTTGAATTTTTAATATAAACCTATACGGATTGATAGCTCAATTGGATAGAGCACCCGCCTTCTAAGCGGGCGGTTGCAGGTTCGAGTCCTGCTCAGTCCATTTTCATCTATTCTTTAAATTCAAAAAAAAACTGTTTTTAGATCAGTTTTTTATGGCATTTATTTTTTCTTTTTTCAACAATACTCAAAAATATTTTTTAAAACTTAAATAGGAGACAAACACCATGTCAGCCAGAGGCGTTTCAGATGAAGAAGCAGCTGGACGTATTTTGCTTTTTCAACAAATGCAAGAAGATTTAAATGCGATGTCTGCTCAAATTAGTGTTGTATCAAAAGAGAAGAAACCAAAAACAAGAACAAGTTTAACTCAAGATACAGATCTAAAAATTCAAGCCCTTCAAAGCCGTTTAAAGAATCTTGAAACTACAATAATTAAAAGAGAAAAAGAATATCTCAAAATGCAAAACAAATTAAAAGAAAAGGAAGCAAAACAAGATAATCTCAAATTATGGGCAAGTACACTTATCGCTGAATTGAAAGAAGACAAGGGCTTATTGGGAGAACAAGTTTCTGCTCTTGAGAGAATAATTGCTAAAAAGATAGAAGAAATGGCAAGCAATTTGTTTGATACTGGGGGGCCAACTAGAATAACAGAACCCCACATAACAACAACACAGGCTACAAGAAGTTTAGATTCTATTTTTAGGGTGCTTTCATCAAGCTCACTAGCAATCTTAGTAAAAAGTGCTAATAATATTGATCCATCCTCTGAAGAGTAATTCATTTATTACAGACTCGGATTTTTAAGAACTCTATCTTTCTATAAGCCAATAGAAATAAATGATTTATGTGGATGTAAAAGCATGTAAAAAATAAGATTAAATATTAAAAAAGAAATGATAAAAGGAGCTTAAAAAAGCTCCTTTATTTTTTTTAAGACTCAGTGCTTTCAGTGCTTTCAGTGCTTTCAGTGCTCTCAACGCTCTCTGTTCTAGGAACTTTTCCTTCTTCGATAATTTCAAGGTTAACTCTAATGCCATTTCTAGATGCTACAGACATCAATAGAGTTCTAATAGCATTGATAGTTTTACCTTTCTTACCAATAATTTTTCCAATATCGGATTTTTCGACTGATAACTCAATAATTAAAGTATGAGTTCCTCCGATTTCGTTGATTACGACTTTATCAGGATTATCAACTAAATTCTTCACGATGTATTCTACAAATTCTTTCATAGGTCCACTTCCTTTGTTAAGTTACAAACAATTATAGATTTCAACTGCCAAGATTTTATCTTAAAAATAAAAAAAAATCCAGGGATTTCAAAAATTAAAAATGATTTTTACTATATTTGCTCTATAAATTTTTTTAAATTTAGCGGGGGAGGGGCTTGGATTTTAATTTTTTTATTTGTGATGGGATGGGTGAGCTCTATTAGATAGGCATGCAAAAGTTGAGTGGAGAAGTTGAATTTATTATTTACATTTTTACTGCCATAGATAGGGTCGCCTAAAATAGGACAATTTATATGTTTTAGATGAACCCTTATTTGATGGGTTCGACCGGTTTTAGGAGTAGCTAAAATATAAGAGAACTTATCATTATATTTTATAACTTCAATTTCTGTAATAGCTTCTTTGCCTCCATCTATTATTGACATCTCTTTTCTTTTGATGGGATGTCTTGCGATTGGAGCGTTAATTATTTGATTTTCAGGTTTATTAATAGTTATGGCTAAATACTTTTTATTTATTTGTCTTAACTTAAATTGCTCTATTAAATTTTGATGAGCTTTGATAGTTTTAGCAGCGAGTAATACTCCGGTTGTATCTTTATCTAATCTATGTACAATACCCGGTCTTATCTGATCATCTATTTCAATTTTGTTTTTTAAATGATATAAAAGGGCATTAACAAAAGTTTTTGACCAGTTGCCACTTGCTGGATGAACCACCATATTAGCGGGTTTATTAATAGCTATTATGTGCTCATCTTCGTATAAAATATCTAAGGGGATGTTTTCAGCTTTTAGAGTAATATCAGGCAATGCTTGAAAAAAGATGTCTATCTCATCACCAGCCTTGCAAACAAATCTTTTTTTTACCTTTTGTTTATTGACTAAAACAGATCCTTTATCAATTAAATATTGAAAATAAGATCTAGACTTTGCTTCAAATTTTTCTGCTAAAAACTTGTCAAGTCTTTGAGATTCATCTTCATGAGTTATTAAAAAATTGTTTTTATCCATAAATTTCAAGCAAAATATTTTAGATGATTATAGCATATGAAAATAGGATTAATCAACACCAATCTAAAGAGGAAATTTCAAGTAAATATTATTAATAATATCTATGAGTTTAGCAAGATATCTCTTAACCTTGATCTTCACGCATTTTTTTAAGAGCTTTGATCATCTGCTCATTTTCTCTTTTTATTTGTTGAATCATCATATTGGCCATTTGAGCTAGAAATTTGTACTTGAATGTTTCATAGGCTTTTTTAGAGGTGAAGCTAAATCCCAAATATTCAAATTGACCATCACCTGAAAGATCTTTAGGTAGGGGTTCAAGATTTTTTGCTTTTTTAGACTTGTCTATTGGTAGAGGTTTTGGAGGTTTGCCGCCAGGGGGAGGTGCGCTAGGTGGTATCTCACTCATGTTTTTCTCCTATTCTTATTATTTAATTAACATATATTAATTTGAGATTCAAATTAAAAGTCTGCAATGCCTGTAGCTCTATAAAAAGGTATAACATCTCTTATGTTTTCAATTCCTGTGATGAATTGAACAAGTCTTTCAAAACCGACCCCAAATCCTGCATGGGGGACTGTCCCATATTTTCTTAAATCTAAGTACCATTTATAAGTATCTAGATCTAATTTTTTCATCTCGATTTTCTTTTTTAATAGATCGTAGCTATCTTCTCTTTGAGCTCCACCAACTATTTCACCAATCTTAGGGACTAATATATCCATAGCAGCGACAGTTTTGCCATCAGAGTTATCTTTCATATAAAAAGCTTTGATCTCTTTTGGATAATCGATTACAACTACCGGTTTTTTGAAATGTTCTTCTGATAAATATCTTTCATGCTCGGATTGTAGATCATTGCCCCATTTAACAGGGTATTGAAACTTTTTGTTGGATTTTTCTAAGATTTTAATGGCATCTGTATAGGTGATAACCTCAAAAGGGGATTCTATAACATGTTTTAATCTCTCAATTAAACCTTTTTCAATAAATTTATCAAAGAAAGCAATATCTTCTTCATTTTCATCGAGCGCAACTTTTGCCATATATTTTATGTAATCGCTAGCGAGAGCAACATTATCTTTAAGATCTGCAAAAGCAAACTCCGGCTCTAACATCCAAAATTCGGCAAGATGTCTAGAAGTGTGAGAATTTTCAGCCCTAAAAGCTGGGGAAAATACATAAACATCAGACATGCCACAAGCAAAAGCCTCAGCATTTAGCTGTCCTGAGACTGTTAAAAACGTTTTCTTTTTGAAAAAATCTTCTTTGGGATCTTTTCTTAAATCTTCTAGAGTAGTAACTCTAAATAGATCTCCGGCGCCCTCTGTATCTGAAGCTGTAATAATCGGAGTTTGAATATATAAAAAGTCTCTATCTTGAAAAAACTTGTGAGAGTGATAAATGAGTGAGTTTCTAACCCTTGTAACAGCTCCTCCCATATTTGTTCTGCATCTAAGATGTGAAATTGTTCTAAGATACTCAAAAGAATGTCTTTTTTTCTGAAGAGGATAGTCTTCTTGAGATGTGCCGATTATTTGAATTTTATCAATCTTGATTTCATACTTTTGATTTTTACCAGGGCTTTTAACAACCTCTCCGTCTATTGCAATAGAGGCTCCAATAGATATCTCTAAAATTTTTCTATATTCATCATTTGTACTATCGATAATAGCTTGAAGATTTGAAAGGGTAGAGCCATCGCTTATCTCAATAAAAGCAAAACTTTTTTGATCTCTAATAGTTTTTACCCAACCACATATTTTTACTTTTTTACCGATTATTTTATCATCGGCTTTAAGGATTTTTTTTATTTTTAGTCTCATATTTTAATCCGCATATTTTTTTAATAGTTCAATCTCTTTTTTCCAAAGATCATCATCTGGAGTCTCTAGGATTTTTGGTAGATCTCTAAACTTTTCTTCTTTCATTAAAAATTTAAAACACTCTAGTCCTATTTTGCCTTTTCCTAAATTCTCATGTCTATCTTTTCTAGAACCTAAATCTACTTTTGAATCATTTACATGAAAAGCATAGAGGTTGTTTAAGCCTATGTTTTTTGAAAAATCAGAGAGCGTTTTTTTCCAACCATCTTTAGTTCTAATATCGTAGCCTGCTGCAAAGATATGGCAGGTATCTAAACAAACTCCAATAGGGATAGAGCTCTTTACCTTTTTTATGATGTAACCCAAATGCTCAAACTTATAGCCGACATTGGTGCCTTGGCCTGCTGTTGTTTCTAATAAAAGACGAGTCTTGCCTTTTTTAAGCTCTGTTTTAAAGGATAAAAGATTTTTAACTATAGTATCTAAACAATCTTTTTCCAAAGATCCTACAGCAGAGCCAGGATGAAAAACTAAATAATCAATCTCAAGCTTGTGACATCTTTCAATTTCTTCTAAAAAGGCTATTTTAGAAATATGTTGGTTGCTTTTTTTAGGGGAGCCTAAATTAATCAAATAATTATTGTGACTAACGGTAGTTTTTATACCAGTCTCTTTTTTAGCTTTAATAAATTTTTTAGCGTCGGTGTCGCTTATCGGTTTAGCTTTCCATTGTCTTTGATTGGCAGTAAAAATCTGAATCGCATTAGCGATAAGTTTTTCACCTTGATAAAGAGAGTTAAAAACGCCTTTAGCAATTGATGTATGAGCTCCGATAGAAGTCTCTTTTTGTGTCATTTGAAAAACCGATTTAGTATTTTTAGCTAACCGAGCAACTCTAAATTTTAAACTTTTTTTATTTTTTCATAAAGCCTATCATAGCATATTGGGGCATTTTATGAGCACGGATACTTCATTTTCAATTGCAAGATCTTTTAAAAGTTTTTTTATCGGAACTTTTTTTAGTCGTATATCTGGTCTATTAAGAGATATCTTAATGGCTTTTTTCTTCGGGACAAGCCCTCATATTGCAGCGTTTATGGTAGCTTATAGATTTGCTAATTTGTTTAGACGTCTTTTAGGTGAAGCTTCTTTCCAAGCCGGTTTTGTGCCGCACTATGAAAATCTAAGATTAGAAGATAAAAAAAAGGCTTCTATTTTTTATAGAGATCTGTTTTTTTCTATTACCTTTTTATTAGCTATAATTATCCTTCTCACTGAGATGTTTTTGTTTTCTAGCTCAAGTCTGTTTAAAAATAATGAAACAATAAATTTAACTAAGATCATGCTAGTAGGTCTTGTTTTTATCTGCCTATATGCTCTAAACAGTTCATTTTTACAGTGTCATCAAAGTTATTTTTTGCCCTCTGTGGCTCCTGCCATTTTTAATGTTGTCTGGATCGGGTGCGCTATTTTTTTTAGGAATGTAGAAACAGAAAAATTTATTTTTATTTTGGCCTTTTTCATAGTCGTAGCTTTTTTCTTTCAATATCTGACAACAGCTTTTTCAAGTTTTAGAATTGTACGTCAAGATTTAAATCTTAAAGAGCTAATAAAGTTTAAGCTATTTACTAAAGATATAAAGAAACTTGTAAAACCAATTCTCTTATCAATAATAGGTATTTCAGCTGTTCAAATAAATAGCGCCCTGGATGCTGTTTTTGCAACTTTAGCTGAGAAAGAAGGACCCGCGTATCTTTGGTATGCTATAAGACTATATCAACTCCCTTTAGCTCTTTTTGCTATAGCAATATCCTCTGCAATACTGCCACCTTTGAGTAGAGCCTTTAAGTTAGATGATTTCTTAAATTTTAAAAGATTTTTTAGTTTTGGTATGGCTAAAAGTTTCGCTTTTATGCTGCCGAGCTCCATAGCTTTAATTATTCTAGGACCATCTATAATTAATCTGATCTTTGCAAGGGGAGCATTTGATACATTTGCTCTAATAAATACCAGTAACTGCCTTTTTGGATATGCTATAGGTCTCTGTTTTGCTACATTTGTTATGATTATCTCAACTGCATTTTATGCTAAAAAAGAATATTTTATTCCGACCATTGCAGCTATCATCTCAGTTATAGCTAACATTTTTTTGAATTTGATTTTTATTTACTACTTTCATCTAAAATCCACATCGATTGCAATTGCAACATCTTTTAGTGCTATTTTGAACTTTGCTATCTTAAGTTTCTTTTTGAAAAAAAGAATTAAAGAGATCTTTTCAAAAAATCTAATATATAGCTGTGTTAATACTTTTTTTTGTACGGCCTTTGCAGCTTTTGTTACGATCTTTATTGGTTACTTACTTCAAGATCCAACAATCAATTTTCTTTTAAGCAAAAATTTTGTTTTTCCGAAGTTTTTTTTAGATAAAGCTCTTAGTTTTTTAAAAATATCTTCAATCTATGTAATTGCTCTTTTTGTTTCAGCTTACTTTCTGAAAAATAAAGAAATTTTAGAAATAGTTGCAAAATATAGAAAACCAACTTTATAGACTTTAGTGGATTTTTGAATAAATAATTTTAAATATAAAATTTTTTAAAATTAAGTCGTGTGCGCTAAAAATTCACAAACTAAAGCTACATCTACAACTAGTGGCAGTGGTATTTGATCAAATAGTGGAATAGATCCCAATGATCCTGTGCTTTTATCTGATTCTAAAGTTAAGTACTCAGGCATTTCTCTCGCCGATTCTTGAGCTTCTTTAACGATTATCATCTTTTTGGCTTTTTCTTTTATAGAAATTACCATGCCTTGTTTCACATTAAAGGATCTGATATCAACTTTTTTACCATTAACTAAAACATGTCCATGAGCTACAAGTTGCTGCGCAGCAAAGATAGTAGGGGCAAATTTTAACCTATAGACAATATTATCTAATCTACACTCTAATCTTTGTAAAAAGTTATGAGATGTATTGCCCGCTGATTTACTAGCTTTTTGATAGGTTATTATTAATTGCTTGTTTGTTAGAAGTCCATAAGCAGCTCTCAGCTTTTGTTTTTCTTCTAACTGAAAACCAAAATCAGATTTTTTTCTTCTTTTTGCTCCGTGAACGCCCGGGGGATTAGGTTTATGAATTAAGGGGTTGCGGTTTCGTCCAAAAATATTACAACCAAATTTTCTTGCTATACGGTTTTTAGGACCAGTGTATCTCATTTTATCTCCAAAATAAATTAAATATTTCTATTGACACACGAGTATATATAATCTTTTGATTTTTGTCCAAGGTATATTAAAAAGCTAATAAGAGTATCTTGTTTGCATAGAATGGTTTTTTTTAAAAAAGAACAATAAAATATTTTAATAGTTGATATATTCAAAAAAAAACCTACAATTTATCCTCATTTAAAATTTAAATTAGGTAAAACATGGCAACAAATTCACGATACTCATCGCCAGCTAATAGACTTACCTACACTTCTACTATTGCTTCGAATTTTTTGAAACTTGCAACGGAAGATAAAGAAACTTTTTTAGATATTTTTCAGAGAATAGAAAATGGTTCAGATATATCAGCTGTAGCAGCATTTTGTATAGATGAAATGAAAAAAAACAAAGCAAAGAATTCAAAAAAAGTTCTAAAGGCTTTAGAAATTATTGGAGCTTCCAATGGTTTTGAA
>JAAKFJ010000044.1 GCA_011064745.1 Candidatus Anoxychlamydiales bacterium
CTCTTCTTTTATACTCAAAGCTAAGTGTCCCCCAGACTAAAAATCTATATCCGTATCTAAATCCGAGATCTATGTTTCTCTCTCGAATCTTCGCATAACCATCAAAATCAAAAACATTTATTCTATTGCCTTTAGCGTAGCCATGCAGAGCCTGAACAAAAAGGGCCCATTTTCTTTTTTCTTGAATATTTCCCTCGATAGCAGCCTCACCTCTAATCCAAGGCGAGCCTTTGTTGGCAATTCCGACACTACCATATGCCCAAAAACGAAATCTCCAATAATCTAAATGGGAAAATTCTTTTCCAAAAGCTAAATTAAATTCAAAATCTAGATCTGAGTGATACATAGTTGAAACGTCCTTCAAGCTCTCAGATGAGACTACTCTAAAATTACCACCTAAACTTAAACTTAAGGGATCGCCTAAAATATCATCTTTAAATAAGTACCTTGCTTGAAAAGCTACCGATCTAAATCCAAAATCTTGTCTAGGAGTATCAATAAACTCCAAATCAAAGTCTATACTCCACTGCAAAGACGGAGCAAATGCCATATCAAAATGAACTAAGTGATTATTAGAAGAACTATCTGGCTGAATAATCGCACCATTAACATCAGTAAAATGAAAATAAGTATATTTAGATAAAAAATGAAATTCATAAACATCGCCAAACCAGGGCGCTTTTTCTAATGAATATAAAGAAGTACCCCCAAATAAAATAAACAAAAAAAATATTTTACGCATCAATACAAATATCCCTTTTCTACTAAATACTTTTCTGTATCGAGCGCTGCCATACATCCCGATCCTGCCGCCGTTATAGCTTGGCGATACGTATAATCTTGAACATCTCCAGCTGCAAAGATTCCAGGTATTGATGTATTTGTTGTGCCTTTTTCTACTTTTATATAACCATTTGGATAGAGCTCAATTTGATTATTTAAAAAACTAGTATTCGGGCTATGTCCAATTGCAAAAAACACTCCAGCTGCATCTCTCGTTTCTTTTGTATTTGTTTTATTGTTTTTTAAAACAACTTTTGTGACAACTTTATCACCTAAGATTTCAATAATTTCACTATTCCATAAAATTTCAACTTTAGGATGATCCAAAGCTCGTGCAGCCATTATCTTTGAAGCTCTAAGCTCATCTCTTCTGTGAACAATATAAACTTTCTTGCCATATTTAGTTAAAAAAACAGCCTCTTCAACAGCACTATCTCCCCCACCTATTACATATAACTCTTTATCTCTAAAAATAGGCGCAGCTCCATCACAAATTGCGCAAGCTGTCACCCCTTTTTGCCAAAACTCACCTTCATTCGCTCCAATTATATCTAGCCTCTTAGCATTTGCTCCAGTTGCTATAATTACTGTGTGAGTTAAAAATTTAGATTTTGAACCTTGAACAACAAAAGGCTCTTTTGAAAAGTCAACTTGCATTGCATCTTCCATTAAACAGATAGAACCAAACTTTTTGGCTTGCTCTTTCATGTTCTCCATTAACTTGGGGCCTAAAATAGAGCCTGGAAAGCCTGGGAAATTTTCTACTTCAGTTGTGGTCATTAGCTGGCCTCCTATTGGCCCAGACATAAAACCTTCAAAAACAATTGGATTTAGATTAGCTCTAGCAGAGTATATAGCAGCGCTATATGCCGCTGGGCCAGAACCAATAATGACTAACTTTTGAATATCTTGTTTAGCTCTCATACTAGCAATCAAATTTTTAATTCTTATGATACATAAATCTAAGAAAAATTATGATATAAATTTTAATTATTTTTTTTAGAGTAAGATAAGAGAATTGATTTTCTCTCAAAAAAATAGCCGACAACATTGATTGTCGGCTTTTTAAATAACTTTAAGCGTTTTCTTTTTGCTTAGCTTCAATGTACTTAATTACATCATCAACTGTTTTTAGCTTTTCAGCATCTTCTTCAGATATCTCAAAGCCGAATCGCTCTTCGAATGTCATGATAAGTTCTGTCAGGTCTAAAGAATCAGCATTTAAATCTTCGACAAATGACTTTTCAGCTGTTACATCAGCAACATCAACACCTAACTGCTCAACAATAATATCTATTATTTCCTTTTCTAATGCCATATTTCCTCATAGTTTGATTAATTTTTAAGTTACCATTCCCCCATCTATCGTTATGGTCTGTCCAGTAATGTAGTCAGCCATATAGCTAGATAGAAATAAAACTAAATTAGCAATGTCTTGGGGGAGACCAAAACGTTTTAGGGGAATATTTTTTAACATTTGCTCTTTAATATTTTCTGGTAGCTCTTTAGTCATTGGGGTTTGAATAAAACCGGGGGCTATCGCATTTACACAAATATTTCTAGAACCCAGCTCTTTAGCTAGTGACTTTGTAAATCCAATTATTCCAGCTTTAGATGCTGCATAATTTGCTTGACCGGGATTGCCAATTAGCCCAACAATAGAGCTAATATTTATAATTTTTCCTTTTTTATTTTTAATCATTGGTCGAGTTAGTACTTTGCATGTATTATAAACAGATTTTAAATTTATCGCAATGACTCTATCAAAATCCTCTTCACTCATTTTCAAAAGCAAGTTGTCTTTGGTAATACCGGCATTATTAACTAATATATCTATATGACCAAATTCTTTTAAAAGCTCTAAGATTGCAGTTTCTACTTGATCGAATATTGAAACATCAACTTTTTTAGCGATAATTTTTTGATTTTGATCAATTTTAACATCCTCGAGTTCTTTAAGAGCTTGCTTTAATCTATCTGGGTTAGTGGCAAAAATAGCTACATCAGATCCCTGTTTTACAAAAGCTTGAGCGATAGCTTTTCCAATGCCTTGGCTAGCGCCTGTGACAATGACTTTTTTATTTTTCAATTGCATTTTTAAGCTCCTCTAAATCTTGAACTTTTTCAACAGCTAAACTCAAAGCCTTGATACCTATTTTTTTATTCATCCCAGTTAGAGTTTTACTACCTATTTCAATAAATAAATCTACTTCACTATCAATAGCTTTAATTGACCCTTCCCACAAAATTGTTGAGCTTACTTGTTTTATCAAATTTGTTTTTAAATAGCTAGTATCTTGAACTCTTGTTGCCGTAACATTCATTATGAAAGAGATGCTGCTATCTAAAAAATTTGTTTTTAAAATTTCATCTTTTAAACTGTCTTCAGCAAACTTCATATAAGGGGTGTGAAAAGCACCTTGCACATCTAATATAACTACTCTTTTAGCGCCTTTCTCAAGCAGGATCTTTTGGGCTTTTTCAATCGAAGATTTTTTACCTGAAATTACTGTTTGATCAGCTGTATTTAAATTAGCAATCCAAAGATCTTCGAACTCTTGTATAGTATCTTCAATATCTTCTTTTTTCATTTTTAAAACAGCTGCCATGGCACCTTCATTTTTTTTACATGCTTCATCCATTAAGCTTGCTCTTTTTTGAATTAAAAATATGAGCTCTTTAATTCCAAGTTTTTGGGCCGCATAGATAGCTGAGTATTCTCCTAAGCTTAGTCCTGCACAAATCGTAGGTTTAAGATCTGGATACATCTCATTTAAAGCTGATAAAATAGCAATACTGTTAACAAAAATGGCGAGCTGAGAGTTTTTAGTTAAACTCAGTTTTTCAAAAGGTCCATTAAACATAATATCTGTAAGTTTATAGCCTAATAGCTCATCTGCCTGATCATAGATTTTTTTAGAAGTTACAAAATTATCATAAAAATCTTTTCCCATTCCTACTTTTTGAGACCCTTGACCTGGAAAAATAAAAGCAATTTTTTTCATTTTATTAAAAAGTCCTTAATTATTTTCTAAGATAGCTGCGCCCCAAGTAAAGCCTGCGCCAAAAACGGTAAGAAGAATTTTTTCTTTAGATTTTAATTTATTTTCTTTTTTCAAAAAATCTAAAGCAAGCCCTACAGAAGAGGCTGAGGTATTACCAAATTTACGAACTACTTCTTTATATACCTTCTCATTATCAAGATGCTCAAATCTTTTTGCTATTGCATCGATAATTCTTTCATTTGCTTGGTGAGGAATTAACCAAGAGATATCTTTTTCGGATAAATTAGTTTCTTTCAAACATTTTTCAATAGCTTGTTGCATTCTTCTAACAGCATGTTTAAAAACTTCTTTGCCACCCATTTTAATATAGTGAAGACCTTCTTTTAGTGTTTTTTCAGATGCTGGATTTTTGCAGCCACCGGCGGGCAAGATTAATAAGTCAGCTTCAGAACCACTAGCGCCAAGATAGATACTTTGGATCTCTAAACCGCTCCCATCTTGACTTACAACGGCCGCTGCTGCTGCATCACCAAATAAAACTGAGGTTGATCTGTCTTTATAATTAATAATAGAAGAGAGCTTTTCAGATGCGATAATTAAAATATTTTTATAAGTGTTATTTTCAACCAAGGCTTTCGCTAAGCTAAGAGCATAAACATAGCCAGAGCATGCCGCTTGGATATCTAAAGCAGCGGCATTTTTAGCTTCTAATTTTTCTTGGATTAAACAAGCGGTTGAAGGAAAGATATAATCAGGTGTTAGAGTTGCGACAAAAATAATATCAATATCCTCTGCTTTAAGTTTTGCATCTTCAATGGCTTTTTTTGCAGCCTCGTAGCCCATATCAGAGGTAAATTCATCATCAGCGGCTATCCTTCTCTCTTTAATACCTGTTCTGCTCGTAATCCACTCATCAGAAGTATCGATCATTTTTTCAAAATCAGCATTTGTTAATACTTTTTTAGGAAGGTATGAACCAAGGCCTATTATTTTTGCTTTTTTCACAATTTTCAGATCCTTTCATTTAAAAATTAATTTAGATATATTTTACTAAAAAAATGGCTAAAAAGAAAGGAAATTAACTGTTGTAAAATTATTTTTTATATAGTTTCTTTTCTTCTATCAAAATGTTTTTTTTGTTATATTCAAAATTTAAATAAAAACAAAATTTATTTTATGTATCCAAAAGATCTCTTAAAGCTAATCTCATATTTATCCAAATTGCCAGGCGTAGGCTCTAAAACAGCCTCTAGATTTGCTTTTGAGCTGCTTAAATGGAAAGAGGGTGAATTAGAAAAACTAGCCGATATTTTGAAAAACTCTAAAAAAAATATTATAGAGTGCGAAACATGTGGTTGTTTGATATCAGATAATTATTGTCAGTTTTGTGATCCGAATTTAAGAGATTCAAAAAAATTATGTATAGTTTCGTCTTTTAAAGAAGTTTTTTTACTTGAAAATACCAAGTCTTTTAAAGGATTTTATCACATTATTGAAAATCTAATATCCCCCTTAGATGGTCTAGAACTGGATGAAAAAAATATTAAAAAATTAAAAGATAGAATTGAAAAAGATAAAATTAAAGAAGTAATCATCGCTCTAGATTCAACCTTAGAAGGTGACGCTACAGCTCTTTTTATAAAAGATGAACTTTCTGCTTTAGATGTTAATATTTCTAGGTTAGCCTTTGGGATTCCTATGGGAACTAGTTTAGATTATATAGATGGTGGAACACTTACCCAAGCCTTTATCGGCAGACAATCATTTTAGCATTGTTGATTTATTACTTTTGTTTTCCTATAATCTGAAGATAGATGAAATAATAAGGATATAAAATGAGTAAAACCTCACGCTTTTTAACTGCTATTTTCTTTTTTTTATGTACCTCTTTACTAGCCGCAGATACCTTTGATGGTAAGATAGTCGGTAGCATAAAAATAGAAATTGAAAATTCAGCTGACTCTAGTTTTAATACTGGCGCTTTACAAAGTCGACTTACAACTCAAAAAGGCAATATCTTTTCTCAAACAACTTTTGATGGAGATTTAAAAAAGCTATCAGAGGATTTTGATAGAATAGAGCCAGACATTAAGCTTGTCGATGACAAAATAGATATAAGTATAAAGTTATGGATCAGACCTACAATTATCAAGATTGAATGGTTTGGCAATAAAAAAATCACGAGTAGAACGCTTTCAAAAGAACTAGGGATAAAACCTTTCACGCAGTTTAGCAGCGCTGAATTTAGCTCAGCTCTGAACAAGGTCAAAGAGTATTATGTAAAGAAAGGCTATTTTGAATCTAACATCACATACAAAGTCAAAGATATACCGAATAAAAATGAAGTTAGAATTGATATTTTCGTCAAAGAAGGTAAATCAGGCAAAATCAAGGATATTCAATTTACAGGTTTTACAAAGAAAGAAAAAAGCGATCTATTAAAAGAGATGTTTACCAAAAAATATAATATTTTGACTGGTTGGATGTCTGATAGTGGCATCTTTAAAGAAGATGCTCTAGAACAAGACAAAATGAACATTATCAACTATCTACAAAATAGAGGCTATGCTGATGCTAAAGTTGATATAAACATTTTAGAAGATCCAAAAACCAACAAAATTATTGTTGATATTATTGCTCATAGAGGGATTTTATATCGCTTTGGAAAAATTACTTTCCAAGGTAATACACTACTAAATGATGAATCGATAATTAGTAGCTTTTTAGTTCATCCAGATGCCCCTTTTTCCCCTGAAAAAATAAGAGAGACAGGCCAAGCTATCAAAGATGCCTATGGAGCAAAAGGTTATATTGAAGCGAATGTTTATTTCGATACACACCTAATGGAAAATGAACCTATTTACAATATAGACTTTTATATAGATGAAGGTGAAGAATATAAAATTGGTCTTATCAAGGTTTATGGAAACAGAACAACAAAAGCGAATGTTATCTTAAGAGAATCGCTATTAGTACCTGGCCAAACATTTGATACCCGAAAATTAAAAGCTACTCAACAAAGATTAGAAAGCATTGGTTTTTTCAAATCCGTTAATGTCTATGCTCTACAAAGCTCAGATCAGAGTTTGGGTCAAAATTATAGAGATGTCCATATAGAAGTTGAAGAGGCTTCAACCGGTCATATATCTTTTTCTGCAGGATATAGTTCATCTGAAAATGTCAGTGGAACCGTGGATCTAACTGAGAATAATTTTGATCATACTGGATTTTTTAAAATGTTTAAATATGGCCCTTCTGCACTTAGAGGTGGTGGGGAATATATGCAATTGAAAGGCACCTTTGGTCAAAGACAAAAAAACTATGCACTAACTTGGATGAACCCATATTTTAGAGATTCTCTTTGGAGGGTTGGTTTTGATTTCAGTGGAACTTTTTCAAGACTTCAAGCAAAAGACTATAAGATAAGAACACTTGGTGGTTCTTTATATGCTTCATATCCTTTTTCTACTTTTTGGAGCTTTGGAACAAAATATAGATTAAGAAATACCAATAACATTATGAAAAAGAAAAAGATAAAAGGTTTGCCCAAAGATAAACAAGAAGCAAAAATTAAAAAAGCTCAAGCCGATAATGAAGGTTTTATTTCTGGAATCGGCTCTAACATCTCTTACGATTCAACTGACATTTCCTACAAACCGCACAGAGGCTTTAGATCTTTGTTAGAAGCTGAATATGTTGGACTTGGTGGTAAATTTAAATTTTTCAAGTTTAGCTATCTAAATGCCTATTATTATCCGATATGGAGCAAAGGAACCCTAAAGTATCGTTTCGATTTAAAATTTATCGATACAATAAAAAAATTAACTAGTAAAACACCTAAAGAAGTGCCTATGAGTGAAAGGTTCTTTTTAGGTGGAGAAACAACTGTACGTGGCTATAAACCATATAGTATTGGACCTGTTTTACTTGGAACTGATAATGATCCAAATGGTGGTGTATCATCACTTTTATTATCCATGGAATATAATCAAGAGATCATCAAACCATTGGTTGATATTTTCTTTTTTGTTGACGCAGGAACGGTTACTTTTAAAGAATATAATCTCAAAACACCTAGAGCCAGTGTTGGTGTAGGTCTCAGATTAGAAGTTATGAATCGTGTGCCTATAACTGTTGGATGGGGTTACCCTATCAATCCCGCAAAACATAGAGACAGACAGCAGGTATTCTTCTATATGGGTGGACAATTTTAATTAACCAAAAGGAGAAAAATAAAATGAAAATAAAACGTTTTATTGTAATTTTATTATTTTTATTAGTATGCAGCCAAACTGCATTTGCAATAGAGTCAAAGGCAATGATTGGTATTGTCAATTTCATGACTTGTATTACAGAGTCTAAATACGGAAAAAATGAACAAGAGCAATTAGAAAACATAAAAAAACAGTGGTCAACATTGATTGAAGAGACTGAAAAAGAAATAGGTGAACTAAATTCTAAAATGGAAGATCAAGATTACTTAGATGGTCTTTCTCCAGAAGCTGAAGAAGATCTAAAAATGAAACAAAGTGCAATGTATCAAGATCTTGCTAAATACCAAAATCAGCTTTATCAAATTTTAAACCAAGCAAATTATTTTCTAATTCAAAAGATGTCAACTAACATTTCAAAAGCCTCAGAGGCAATTGCTCAAAACAGAAGATTGGATATTGTTTTGAATAAAGAAGCTTGTTTTTATAACAATCCAAAAATCGATATCACAGAACAAGTGATACATGAAATGGATAAAAATTATGAAAAAGAAACTGTTAAAAATGAATCTGAAAAAGATAAAGAAAACGTAGCAGCTGATTTGCAACCACAAGCAGCTAAAGTAAAATGATAAAAGCTACTTTAAAAAAGCTTGCAAATCTTACATCTTGTAAGTTATTAGGTGATGAAAATATTGAAATCTCAGGGGTCAACACCTTAGAAAAAGCAAGCTTTAAAGAAGCTTCATTTTTAGCAAACCCTCGCTATATTGACTCTCTAAACGACTCAAAAGCGGGGGTTATTTGTGTTAGCAAAAATATTCAAGTAGACAAAACCAAAAACTATTTGATATCGGAAGATCCATCAAATGCCTTTCAAAAAATTGCCCAGTTTTTTTTATCGAATGTAGATAAAAAAACATCTGGTTTTATATCTATCCATGAAAGTTCTGTTATTCACGAAACAGCTAAGATTGGAAAAAATGTCACTATACTGCCCAATAGTGTGATCGATAAAGATGTTAAAATTGATGACAACACTTTTATTGGTGCTAATGTCTATATAGGAGCTAGAAGCTCTATCGGCAAAGAATGTGTTATTCACTCTAACGTCTCAATTAGAGAGGGTTGCTCAATTAAAGATCGAGTGATTCTGCAGCCAGGTGTTGTTATAGGCTCTTGTGGATTTGGCTATCTTTTTACCAAAGAAAACAAATATGAGAAACTTGCCCAAATCGGCTCTGTAATCATTGAAGACGATGTTGAAATTGGAGCGAACACTTGCATTGATCGAGCCAGATTTAAAGACACTATTATCAAAAAGGGTGTAAAAATTGATAATCTGGTTCAAATCGCTCACAATGTTGAAATTGGAGATCACACAGCCATCGCTGCTCAAACTGGTATAGCCGGTTCTTCCAAAATTGGTCGCTATGTTGTTATGGGCGGTCAAGTCGGTGTTACTGGCCATGTAAAAATAGCAGATGGCTCTAAATTTGCAACGAGATCTGGTATTAGCAAAAGTCTAGCTAAAGATAACTATCGAGGCTCTCCAGCTATTAATATCAATCAATATAATAGGCAATATATAACGTTTAAAAGGCTTGAAAAAACCCTTCAAGCTCTTGAAGATAAAATACATGCTTTAGAAGAAAAATCCAAGAACCTTTAATTTTAATAAAAAAACTTCTTGAATAAAGCTCATGATTATTGGTAAGTAGTAATTATAAGAGGGATTTACTTTTTATGATTGATATTTACTTCAAATCGATAAG
>JAAKFJ010000045.1 GCA_011064745.1 Candidatus Anoxychlamydiales bacterium
ACAAGAGATATATAAAAACCTATTTTTAAAAATATTTGAGGCTCTTCTGTTATGGTATCAATAAAGAAATATATAAGTTTAGGACTAAAATATAACATAACAAAAAAAGCCCCAAGAGCACCTGTAAAAAGCGCTATTATCAAATGCAAAGCTGAAAGAAGAACATTTATTGTTCTCATGAATTAAAATCCTTCGTATTCTTCTTCACTATTAGCAGTTTCTAAAACTTCTTCTTCAATTTCTTCATCCTTTTGGTTTGCTTCTGATAATATATTTTTAAATACTACATGCACGCAGTTAACATGCAAACCGGTAAAGGTACTAATAGCTTCAATAACTTTTGTTTGAATTTCATCAGATTTTTCAGGGATTGCAATACCAAAATTTATATTCAACTCAAGTTTTATTGAAACTGAATGTTTTTTTTGATCTTGATCAATATGGATAGCTGAATAACTTTCTTGAGTATCTCTACCTAAAAGAGAATCGATAAGTCCTTTAGAGACTAAATGTATTCCCTCAATTTTTGAAATTGCTTGAAAAACAAGTGCCTGAAAAACTTTACTTTCAATATCTCTTGAAAAGGTTGTTTCAGGAAGTTCAAGCTCTTTTGGATCCATTTCTTTAAATTTTTCATTCATATTATCACCTCATATAAAATACAACTGCCATTTTAGTTGAATTTAGGTTTTCTTAAAACTACTTTTCTTTTAAATCCATTTATATCAAAATGGTCTTATAAGAAATGTAAATAAAAAATTTATGATAAACCCTATATTATTAGCCCTTTGTTGGATATGTTTTGGCGCAGGTTGCTCTAAGATAGCTGTCAGAAAAAACAGAAGCCCTTCAAACTGGTTTATGCTAGGAATGGCCTTTGGCCTTATAGCTTTAGCTATAATTTATTTTTTAAAACCTCTCAAAAGCAATCAAAAAAAGATTACAGTTAATCCCTATCTAGATGTAAAAAATATTAATGATGCTTCAATTTTTCAAAAAGATAATAACTATTGGTATTATTTAGATAAGGCTCATAAACAGGTTGGACCAATGAGTTTAAGAGCATTATTTGATAATTACATACAAGGAGAAATTTCAAAAGCTTCTTTTGTTTGGAATGATACCATGAAAAACTGGACGAAGCTATATGAAGTTACTCATCTTTCAAATCTTTTAAAAAAAGATTCTACCAACTAGCTTTAAAAATACCTGGAATGATACCACTTGAAGCGAGTTCTCTAAAACAGAGTCTTGAGAGTTTAAATTTTCTTAAGTATCCTCGACATCTACCTGTTCTTTTACAGCGATTTCTAAGTCTTACTTTTGAAGAATTTTTTGGAAGTTTATTGAGTTTATTGACAGCTGCCATTCTCTCTTCGTCGGATTTGGTCATATCAACAATTATTTTTTTTAGCCCAGCTCTTTGCTCTTGTCTAGCTGCTACCATTCTTTCTCTTTTATGTTGTTTTGCAATAGATGATTTTTTAGCCATAAATTTTTATCCTCAAAATTATTTTTTACGTGCAGGTCCTTTTTGTCTTTGTTTTCTATTTGGATCTCTTTTATTAATAACGTATAATCGGCCTCTTCTTCTGACTAACTTGTCGCCTTTCGAAGGATCTGCCTTAACTGACGCTTTTACTTTCATGATAAAATATCCTTAATATAAAATTTAGATATCCATCTTATTTTATTTCGATTTTCTTTTCAATCTTCTTGAAGAATTTATTTATTTCACATATGATTTATGCATAAAAAAATAATTTAGGTAAAACAATGAAACGCACCTATCAGCCATCGAAAAGAAAAAGAAAGAAAAAATTTGGTTTTAGAGCCAGAATGAAAACCACGAATGGTAAAAAAATAATTAAAAGAAGAAGAAAGATTGGAAGAAAGGCGCTCGCAGCTTAATTTTTCTTTTCCCAAAGATCTCAAAGTTCGTAAATCCTTTGAATATAGGCGCTTTGCTATATCAAGAAAAAGGCTAAAGGGTCTATATATTTCAATTGATTATAGATTTAATGACACTCTATCAAACCCCAGACTTGGCTTGACGACCCCTGCTAAAATTGGGCCTGCCCATCTAAGAGTCAAATTCAAAAGAATATTAAGAGAAGTTTTTAGGCTCAATAGACATAACCTTATGAGTAATCTAGAGATTAATGTTTCGCCAAAATCTATAAGCAAAGATCTAAAATATAAAGATATCGAAAAAGATTTTTTAGAAATAATTTCTTTTATCAAGAAATAAATTTAATTTTAAATTTAATAGAAAAAAATAAATTAAGTCTTTAAATTTTTTCAAAACTTTTTTAAAGGAGATTATAATGATCATAATAAAATCCACTCGCTCAATCTATTATAATGAAGGGATTTTTGAATATCACAGAAGCTGAAAAAAAAACACTCGATGTTTTTTCTCAAGAGAAACAGCAAATAAAACCGCTTCTTTAGCAAAACAAAGGCTGAGAGATTCAAAATATTTTTTGAAAAATGGTTTTGCAAATGAAAAAAATGATTATAAAGCATTAGTCTTTAAAAAAGCTGTTTCTTCAACATATTAAAAGCTAGTTGATTTTGCCCATGTTTTTTAGCTATAATGCTAAACATGATTCCAACAATAATTATAAGACATAGAAAAGAGAATCTCAAAAAATGCTCTCTGAGAGGTCTTGAGAAAAACAAAAAAATTTTATTTTACTCTTACCCAAATGAGATCGTTCACCTACCTGATTTATCTAAATATATTTTATTAAAAATGGGAGCGCCAGAGCTCAAGATAGCAGATAATAAAAAAGGACTTTTACTTATTGATTCGACTTGGAACTATCTAGATAAAATATTAAAAATTATTCCTGATGGTATTGAGACTAGATCTTTGCCTAAAAGCTACATAAGCGCCTATCCAAGAAAGCAAACTATGTGCCCTGATCCAAAACAGGGCCTCGCTTCAATTGAAGCTTTATATTTAGCTTATATGATCATGGGGAAAGATACATCAAATCTGTTAGATAACTACTATTGGAAAGATAAATTTTTAGAAATAAACCCATTGAATCGATGATTCAATGGGTTTTTTATAGATACGGGCTTATCAGGAAAAGATCCTAATTAGCAAAAGCTTTTTCTTTTAATTTGAGTCTTTTTGCATCATCTATTTGTTTTTTATAGCAGTTAAAACAAACGGGATAAAACAGCTCTTCACAGCCGAGCTGTACACTAGGACCTTCAACGGTTGCAAAACCATCGACATGTTTTAGATTCATGACTGATTTTTTATTACAAAAGTTGCAAGTACATTTAATCTCTTCTATAGTATCAGCGATCTCCATCAATCTTTTTGATGCTTCAAAAAGTCTAGATTTAAAATCGGCTCTAAGACCATAGCAAAGAACAGGGATATGTAAGATTACGGTTATTTCTCTTAACTGATTGATTACATATTCAGAGAGAAATTGAGCTTCATCGACAAGAATACAATTCACATTATGAAATAGTTTTAAATCCAAGGTAGTATCAGGCTGAACTAGAAGGTCAGCAGATTTTTCGAGTCCGGCTCTAGATTTTATTTTTTCTTTACCAAATCTATCATCTAGCTCTGGTTTAATCAAAATCACTTTTTTGCCTTGTTTTCTATAATTATGAGCAACAGCTAGTAAGTTCAAAGTTTTAGCTGAACTTACGGTTCCATAACGAAAGTATAACTTAGCCATAAAAACATCCCTTTGTTGTTTTTTACAACTTTATTCAAGATGCAAGTTGATTAAAAGATTTTTTTTATTTTTTTGAAAAAGAGTAGGATAAACTAAGACCCAAAACTAAAATTGGAATGATCTCTAATCTTCCGAACCACATTAGTAAAATGAAAACAATTTTGCTCAAAATGTTAATTGAATGAATCACAACACCAGTTGAGAGACCAACATTGCTAAGAGCGGATGTTACATCAAAAAACAGATCCACAAAAGTTTTATTAGGCTCTAAAAGTAGCAAAATAAAAAGACCTATAAAAAGGGTTATTATCCAAATAAAAAACAAAACAGAGGCTTCATAGAGTCTTTCTGTTTTTTGGCTCTCTGGCAAGCTGACACCGGAGGGCTCTTCTTTTTTAGGAATCTTTCTTTTTTTTAAAATCTTTTTTTCTTTAAAAATTGTAAAAGAGCTAATTCGAAGAGCAAGCGATTGAAAAAGAAAAATTACTCTTCTAATTTTTAAGCCTCCAACAGTTGAGCCAGAGCAGCCCCCTATTATCATGGCAATAATCATAAAAAATTTTGTGGCTGATGTAAATTTTGAGATATTTTGAGCTGAGAACCCACAAGTGGTTAGAGATGAGATATATTCGAAGATATAATTTACGAAATGAGTTTGTTTATAATTTATCAAAATTATCACAATGGACCCAAAAGCTAAAAAGATATAAAAAAATCTATTTTGGATATTTTTAAAAAACTCTAAAAAATTTCTCTGACAAAATATTTTATAGTGAAGAGAAAAACTCATTGAGCCTAAAACAAGTAAAAAAATAGCTATAATTTTAATTAAAAAAGAATAACCCATAAAACTCGTATCAGTAATGGTAAAACCGCCGGTGGCGATTGCTGACATAGCATGATTAATTGACGCCCAAAGAGGCATTTTTGCAAGCCAAAACAAAAGTATTCCGAGAAGAGTAAAAATTAAATAAATAACGATAATAGATCTCGTAGTTTTAACAAGAGATTTGTTAAACCCTTTTGATTTAGTTTCAGCAAAATAGAGCTGATATTCTTCACTTTTAGGTTCTATTAAAGATAGAACAAAAATAATTAAGCCTACCCCGCCTACCCATTGCTGAAAAGATCTAAACCATTGAATTACATGGGGCAGATCAGAGACTTTGTTTAACATGGTGAGTCCTGAGCTGGTAAAACCAGAAAATGACTCAAAAACAGCATTTATAGGATTTGCTAATATTTGTATAGAAGGTGTGGCAATATCTAAATTTACTAAAACCTTAGCAATCCAAAAATATATAGCTGCGCCAAAGAGAGGACAAAAAAACCAACCGAGGGCGACTGAGATCATCGCATCCCAAAGATGGATTTTTTGA
The DNA here is from genome assembly GCA_011064745.1 of Candidatus Anoxychlamydiales bacterium. Taxonomy (GTDB): domain Bacteria; phylum Chlamydiota; class Chlamydiia; order Chlamydiales; family SM23-39; genus JAAKFJ01. The sequence goes on from JAAKFJ010000045.1 coordinate 5,093, forward strand.
GGCTGATAACAACATTTATATAAAACAAAAGCAATGAAAAAATTTAAGATTCCAATAATTGAAAGAGGCAAAATTGCATAGTGCTCTTTATAAATTAAACAAACAAATACCGATATTAAAGCCATCACAGCTGGAATAAATAAAAACAGACCGATATTTCCAAAGATGGCTTTAAGATGAATTCTTTGTTTAAAGTTAGAAATCATTTACTTTTTTTTATGTTTCGCGGCAAGCAAATTATAAAAGTATGAGAAGATAAAGCCACCGATAGCGCCATCGATAAATCCCCAAATAGCTCCTATAACTCCACCTAAAAAGGTCGGTGTATATCCAAGGTACAACCCTGCAATTACACTTACATCTCTAATGCCCCAGCCAAAAGATGAGATCCAGGCTAAAAAAAGCATGAATAATCCCCAGGTGATGCCTGTTGCAATGGTAAAAGCTCTAACATTTAATTTCATATTTGACTCCTTTTAAATAGCATTGTCTTAATTCGCATTGTAATTAAAAAAACAAATTAATCAATTAATTTTATTAGCTATATTTTTTGCTAGATAAATATATATATATCTTGTTATCTAATGATTAATAAGAAGAAATATCTTCAAATACTTAAATCGAGGCAGATATGGTAGAAGAAAAAAAAGATATTAGATCTAAAGCTCTAAGTCCTTTTGCAGAAATGTCAAAAGAAGAAGCTTTGAAAAATCTAAATGTAAATATGAACCAAGGGCTGAGCTCAACAGAGGCTAAAGAGAGACTAGAGAAGTATGGACCTAATACTTTAGAGGTAAAAAAAGATTCTATTTTTAAAAAGCTAATAGTTTTTTTCTGGGGACCGATTCCTTGGATGATTGAAATCGCTGCAATACTCTCTGGTGTTTTACAGAGATGGCCTGATTTTATTGTGATAGTATTGATGCTTGTTATTAATGCTGCTCTTGGCTTTTTTCAAGAATTTAAAGCTGGTAACGCCATTGAAGCTTTGAGAAAAAAACTAGCTCTTCATGCTCATGCACTTCGAGATGGCAAATGGCAAGATATTTTAGCTAAAGAGATTGTACCGGGAGATATTATCGGTGTAAAGCTTGGCAATATCATTCCTGCGGATCTTAAATTAATCTCTGGGGAATATTTAACAGTCGATCAATCGGCCCTAACCGGAGAATCTTTGCCTGTTACAAAAAAAATAGAAGATATAGCATTTTCAGGAACAATTGCTAAAACGGGAGAAATGTCAGGTGTAGCAACAGAAACAGGAATGAACACATTTTTTGGAAAAACCGCTAAATTAGTTTCAGAGGCTAAAACTCAATCACATTTTCAAAAAGCGGTTATGAGAATTGGAGATTTCTTAATTTTTTCCACTTTAACTATTTGCGCAATTATTTTAGTTGTCTCTATATATAGAATAGAGGTCCAAAAATCTCTTCATGAAAGCCTTGGTCAGATAGTAATATTTGTTCTAGTTCTGGTCATAGCTGGCATTCCAATAGCCCTTCCGGCTGTTTTATCAGCAACAATGGCCATTGGCGCTGGTATGCTTGCTAAAATGAAAGCTATAGTCTCAAAACTCACCGCAGTTGAAGAGCTGGCTAACATGGACATTTTATGTTCCGATAAAACAGGAACTTTAACTAAAAATGTATTAACGGTTGGCGACGTTGAGCTTTTTGAATCAAAAGATGTTAATGAAGTAATAACAATAGCAGCTCTCGCATCTAACCCGGATGGTCGAGATGCTATAGATGAAGCTATCTTTAAAAAGCTCACCAATAAAGACATCTTAAATGATTATATGAGAGAGCATTTTACCCCATTTGATCCGGTAATTAAAAAAGCTGTGGCTACAGTTAAACAAAAAGACGGGACTTCTATTCAAGCGGCAAAAGGCGCTCCTCAAGTTATTTTAAAGATGTCTGAAGGCTCAGATGAGCAAACTAAAAAAGTTATGGAAGGAATTGAGAATTTCGCAGCTAAAGGTTATAGAACACTTGGAGTTGCTAAAACAGATAAAGATGGCAAATGGCAATTTTTAGGTTTGATTCCTCTCTTCGATCCACCAAGAGATGATACTAAAGAAACCTTAGGCTACATCAAAGGAATGGGTATCGATGTAAAAATGGTCACTGGCGATCATGGGGCTATTGCTAAAGAGCTGGCTGCAAAATTAGATCTAGGCACTAACATAGTCTCTGTTACTGAGCTAGAGCAACATGAAGAAAAAAAAGATCAAAAAGAAAATATTTTTGAAACAGCTAATGGTTTTTCTGAAGTTTACCCCCAACATAAATTTGATATTGTTAAAAGTTTGCAACACAAAGGTCATGTTACTGGGATGACAGGCGATGGAGTAAATGATGCTCCAGCTTTAAAACAAGCTAACATTGGTATTGCTGTTAGTGGAGCGACTGATGCAGCGAAAGAAGCGGCTGACATCGTTTTAACAGAACCGGGTCTTTTAGTTATCGCTCATGCTATTGAGCAATCTCGTAAGATCTTCAATAGAATGAAAAGTTACGCTATGTATAGGATCTCTGAGACCTGTAGGCTGCTACTTTTCTTATTTTTATCGATGCTTGTTTTTAATGATCACCCTCTAACCGCTATTATGATAATCATAATAGCTCTTTTAAACGATATACCTATAATGATGATTGCCTATGATCATATGCCAATTGATAAAAACCCCTCGTCTTGGAACATGAAAGAGATATTAACTATTTCTGTTGGTCTAGCAATTGTTGGAGTGATTTCAACTTTTGGTCTCTATTGGATAGGTGATAAATTTTGGTTTGCCCATATTGCCGATCCAAATACTAAATTTCATCTTTTAAGAACTCTCGCTTTCATGGGAATATTATGCGGTGGCAATCTAACTATTTATCTAACCAGAAATACTAGAGCTATTTGGACGAAACCTCACCCTGAGATTAAGTTCTTTCTTGCTACTTTAGTTTCTCAAGGCATCGGAACTCTCGTTTCAGTCTATGGGCTAGGCACAGATGATTTTGTAGGTATTGGCTGGGAATATGTCGGACTTTCTTGGGCATACATTCTAATCTGGTTTTTCATATGTATGTTTACCAAAGAGATGCTCTATAATATAATTGGCAGAAAAACCCACTATATAACAAGCGCTATAAAACAGGCTGAAGAGAAGATACATTTGAGTTAGAAAAAGTATTATAGAAAACTTATTTTTCTAAAGCATACACGGAAGGCTCTCTTCTCAAAGTCTCAAAAAGGATTAGGATTTGATAGATTTCTTTTTGGCTAAAAGAAGCAAAACAAATATAACTATAAAGGCTACAATACTAACGATAGAGAGTTCAAAAAAACCAAAAAGCTTAATGTTGCCCTGAGTACAATCAAGACCACAAACTAAAGAAGATAAGTTTAGATAGGATAGTAGAGTTTGTGCTATTGCGATCAAAGCCCCGATTATAGGAAATGAGATTATATAAGGGATAATTTTAGCATCATTTTTATATGCGGCAATACCTAAGATAATGACGAGAGGAAACATAAAAACCCTTTGATACCAACAAAAGACGCAGGGCTTAATATTTAAAATCTCTGAGACAAAGAGAGATCCTATTGTAGCGACAAGAGCTACAAGCCAGGCTAGATAAAGAGAAAATCTTCTAACATTTTTAACCATTAGTCATTCATCCTATAAGTTAGCTCTTGATGATTTAGGGTCTGTTCTATTTTATTTAATATTTGATCGATATCGACTTTTTGACCATTTATGTAAGCTGTTGGCACTTCAAAAGAGGGCATAATTTTTTTAGCATAAGATAAATTGTTTTTTAGATATTTATTAAAAACTTCGTCTTCTAAAAAATCTTCAAAAATCTCTAGATTGATACCTTCTAAAGAGCTGGCGATTTCGATTAGATCTTCTTTGGTAGTAACCTTAGCTTTTTTTTGAGAGATGATTTTTAAAAACTTAAAGAATTGATCTTGTTGAAGCTCGTAGATGGCGATAGCGGCATTAGCAATAGGTTTTGAACCATAAATAAAAGCTACAGGGATAATGGTATAATCAATAATATTCGTATCTAGATATTTTTCTTTGATAATGGGAAAAATTTCATTTGCATATTTTTTGCAGTATTTACATTTAAAATCTTCAAACATCACAAGATTAATAGAAGAACCTTTTTTGCCAAAAGAAAGACCACTTTCGATATCTATATCTTTGGGAATAACAAGATCCACCCAATAAGTAGTGGTAGAGATAAATACAACAACAGCTATGGTTATAATAACTAAGAGTTTATCTGTTTTTTTTCGTCTTCTCATATATTGAATAAATATAGGAAAAGCAAAAAACTATCAAGAAACAATTCTAATTACCTCTTGAAATACTTCTACGCTCAAAGTAAATATAACGAAAAGAAAAATTATAAAAAGAGTTGTTTTGCCCCCAAATAGCAAAACATCTGTTGTTTCTTTTTGGACGTATCTTTTAGAAAAAACCATCATAGCGGGAAGAAG
>JAAKFJ010000046.1 GCA_011064745.1 Candidatus Anoxychlamydiales bacterium
TCGATTATAATTGCCGCTTTAAAGATGTTTCTTTTCATGAGCTATATTTAAAAAGCATTGATTTTGCTTTTTCAACTAAGAGCGAGAATTGGCCCTATACATTAAGGTTAATCGGAGCTATAAAAAAACCGATAGAACTTACATCGTCAGGATTTTTTAATATTAAAAATACAAATGAGCTGACTCTAAATATTCAAGATCTTCAAGGACTTTTGTTTACTCATAATTTTAGAGCTCCAAAATCTATATCTATTGAAACATCGAATAATAAATTTGTTTTAAAAGATCTTGAAATTGAGATGCCCTCTTCCAAAATTTTAGCTGATATAAATTTTACTAAAAATTTAACTCAAGCTAAAATTAGTTTAAAAAGTTTTCCTTTAGACTTTTTATCTATTAATCCTTTGGATTTAGATATTACAGGTTTTGCAAATCTCGATTTAATCTTAAATGGAAAAACCGGTTCTTTAAATATAGATTTAGAAGAGCTGAAGATTTTAGCTCTAGGTGATGAAAAACCTCTCATAGCAAAGGGAGAGCTAAAATCAACTTACAAAAATGATTATTACAATATTGAGAGCTCTTTAAAAATTACAAACTCTCAGCTATTTGCTATAAAAGGCAATATTCCTATCGATTTAGATCCGGCTAAACTAAAGCTAAATTTAAATGAAAATAAAGATCTATCTTTAGATATCAAATATATTGGCAGAGTAGAAGAGATTTTAGATTTTGTAAATATTGGGCCTCAAAGATTAGAGGGCAATATTATCTCAGAGATTCATTTATCAAATAAGCTCTCTAATCTCATAACCGATGGTTATTTAAATTTTAAAAATGGCTTTTTTGAAAATTATTATACCGGCACAATCCTGCAAGATATAAATGCTAATCTAATCGCTGAAAATGAAAAAATTTCTCTAAAAAAATTAACGGGCTTTGATCCAGAGGGAGGATCTTTTGCAATCGACGGCCTATTTTCTCTCTCTAAGAAAAAGAGTTTTCCTTTCCTTTTTAACATTAAAATTGATGATCTTTTATGCGTTGATTCAAATATAATTAGGGCCTATGCATCTGCATCGGTAGAACTTTCAGGTGATGCATTGTCTTCTCAAGCCAAAGGTGTGGCTAAAATTAATAACCTTCAAATGAGCATTCCAGACAAGCTTCCGATAGTAATACCTGGTCTAAAAGCCACTTTTGTATCTCACCGATTAAAAAAAGATGCAAAAGCCGCTCCTAGAATTTATCCTATCCATTTAAACATTGATTTAGATGCAAAAGAACCCATTTATATAAACGGTCAAGGCCTCACCTCTAGTTGGAGTGGTAATTTCAAATTAGGCGGAACCTTCAACCAGCTAGAAACTATAGGAGAGTTAAAATTAATCAAAGGTTTATATCTTTTCTCTGGTAGACGCTTTGATTTAACTAAAGGAGACGTTATTTTCGATGGCAGGCCTAACGCTCTACCCACTTTAGATATCGATGCTAAAATGCAGCAAAGTGGCGTTGATATTTTAGCTCATATTGAAGGTGATTTAGATACTCCAAAAATATCTTTTAGCTCCACCCCACCGCTTCCAGCCAGCTCTATCATGTCACTTTTAATTTTTGGACAAGAACTCTCTGAGCTCTCAGATTTTCAAACTATCGAACTTGCCAGCACGATTAGTCAAAAAATTGGAGACTCAAAAATTGCAGATTCCAAAGCTCCAACCAATCTTGGGATTGATAGATTTAATATTGTTCAGCCCTCTCCAACAGATCCAACAACTGATCAAATGGCTATCCAGTTTGGAAAATACATAACTAAAGGAATTGTGGTTTCTTTATCTCAAGGTCAAGAACAAGGCAGCTCAAACATCATTGTTGAGGTGGATTTGAAGAAAGGCTTTGTCTTTCAAGCCGAGTCTCAACAACAAGAAGAACAAGGTAAATTTTCTTTGAAATGGCGACGTAATTATTAATATATTGTAAACTTTTAATTTTAATTTTGTAAACTTTTATACTTCTAAAGCTTTGTTTCTTTAGATTTTAAATAAAAACTAGAAAATAAAATAAACAATCCATAGTATTAAATTCCTGTAAATATTATATTAAGCGAAGCAAAGCAAGAAATATTTGAAGGAGGCAACAAGTGTCAGATTTAAGTCTAAATCCTGTAGGGGATACATTAACTCTATATGGCCAAATTGATGATCGCTTAAGAAACAAAGCAGATGCTTATATTGAAAATATGAATAAAATCTCAGATCAAAGTAAAGAAATTGCAGAACTAGATAATTTCATTCAAGCTATCATCTCACGAATCACAATTGACACTAATCATATCCCTGAAAATTTTGAAAAAGAGATAGCTGATGTTTTTGGTGTTAAAGCTACTTTAGACAAAAAAGGACTATTTTCTATTGATTTAGCTGGTTCTAAATGGGATAAATCTATTCAAAAGCTATGCAAAGATGGTAAATTGGCCACAAATAACTCTAGATTTGAGAACAAAGGACAACTTGATCGTTTTCATCAAGAATTAGAACAGCAAAAAAGTTTATTAAAAAATGAAACTTCAAAGCCAATGTTACTTATCCAACCATTATTAAACCTGATAGAACTCTTTGCTAATATGGCAAAAAAATGTGTTGAATTAGATGAAAAACTAAAAGAAAAAGCCAACAATATCAGATAAAACCTTATGTTAAAAGAAAATGAACTGCAAATTTTAGAAGAAAACTATGAAGATGCAATAAGATTTTTTAATAATGGTTTGTTTTTAAAAGCAAGCGAGCTATTAAAAGATCTTGCAGTGCAAAAACCAACAACTTGGCAGATTTGGTTTTCTTTAGCTAAAGCTTTGCAAAAATCAAAAGAATATAAAAAAGCTATAACAGCTTACAATATTGTTTTAGTTTTAGACTCAACAAATACTAAGGCTTATTTTTATTTAGCCGAGAGTTATCTATCTATTAACAAAAAAGAAGCAGCAAAAGAGGCATTAGAAAAAGCTACAAAGATTTGCACTAATGATCTTTTGAAAGATCAGATATTAATTTTAAAAAATCAAAATGGTTTATAAAATTATGAGTAAAAATTATCAAAATACAGCTATAGAAGGAATTTCTGCAACTAATAGAACTGATGCAATCGAAAGATCAAAAAGCGTCCAAGCAGCTTACCTCGCTTCTCTTGAAACCAACCGAGCTGATTATACTACTGATCCATCTTTAAAGATAAAACAAGGGTTTGAAACAACTCTTAAAGCTGCGACACCTAAAACCAAAGCCTTGGATGATTTTTCAGTTAATAAATCAACTCTCCCCCCTTTAGAAAAAAAAGCTTTTCAAATCCCGGCAAAAGAGAGAAGAGCAATTGGTATAGATCTAGCAGAAGCTATTCAAAGAAATGAAAAAATATTAAATGAGATCACAGATATTATAACTAAAAACATAGATACCCAAAGTAGAGCTATTATAAAACTTTCTGATGAAGAGCGTGAACAGTTAGACAAATTAATCGCTCAATTATCTAAAAAAGAAAATGTTGATACTCTAAAACGTCTTTTAAATGTTGTAACAGCTTCAACAGCTATTGTTGCAGGATCGGTAATATTAGCCCCTGAAACTTTAGCTCTTGCTGCTTCTAGCGCTGCTTTATCCTCAATTTCAAGCTTATGGGGCTATCTACTTGTAGCAACCGGAGTTTCAAATATTGCTACAAATGAAATTTTTCCGAGATTTGATATTTTTAATAAGATAGCTTCTTTTTTTACCAGTGATGAAACTGAAAAACAAAAACTCTCTGAAAACATTCAAGTATCAGCATCTCTTACAAATACCATTTTATCATTTGCTTCTGCTCTTGCAACAAGTCCCTTGCTTGGCGCTGTTTTAGACTGGTCATTTGGCACAAAAATATTAACAACAGCAACTGAGATCGCAGATGGTACTGTGAATATTATTAGCGATGTTAATCGATCAAAACTGAAAAATTTACAATCTAGCAAAACTCTTATAGATGGAAAAAAAGAAATTGAACAAATAAAATTAGATCAATATGAAGCAGATATGGAATCTGCTATCGCTTTAGAAGAAGCTTTCAATAGAATGAGTTATAATGTTTTCCAAACAATAGAAAGAACAATCCAAAATATTAACAGATAAGGAGGAAAAAATGTCTACTAGTTATAAATATGCGCAAGGATTGGTTAAAAGAATTGATTCAATAAATGCAGGTCGATCAGGAGAGTTAGCAAGATGGAATAAAATGATTGAAGGAGATCAAGCAGTCGATGAAAAAGCAGCTACAGAAAGAAACCAAGGTTGGTCCTCTCTTTTAAAAGCAAGTTTACAAGGTATAGCTATTGTTGCAGGTAATGCTTTCGAAAGTTCAGGAGGAGTTTTAAAAGTTGTCGGCTCTGTTATGAAGGCTTCTGCAAATCCCATTGGAGAAGGTTTGAATATTAGGACTAGAATGCAAGATGCAACAATTACAATTAAAGATAGTAAAATAGCAACAATCCGCGAGGCTGTAAGAGCCATTGGTGAAACTCAATCTGCAGATGATTCTTGGATAGCCAGATTAACAGAACATGGAGCGCGAGTATCAGAACACGATAGATAAAATAATATCGATAGATTTTGATAACATTAATATTTAAAAAATCAGCTTATTACTATTTTCTTTTGCCATCAAATTATTCTTTTCATATAGTCCAGCTTAGAGAAGAGATATGAAAAAATGTTAATTTTACTAAAAAGTTCCCTTTTGAATTTCTTAGCTGGCATCGGCGAATATATTCAATTAATCGTAGATGTCTTAAAATCACTTGTCAGAAGATTTCCTAAATGGACTTTAATTCGAGATCAATTATTTTCGATTGGGGTTATGTCACTTGGTGTTGTGGCTATAACAGGTTTATCGACCGGGGTAGTTTTAGCAGCTCAGACAATTTATCAGCTAAGCTCTAAGGGACTGGCTAATATTGTTGGGGTTATGGTTGCAAAGACTATGATTACTGAGCTGGGACCAGTTTTAACAGCATTTATGGTAACAGGTAGAGTTGGTGCTGCGATGTGTGCGGAACTTGGCACAATGAAGGTGACAGAGCAGATTGATGCTATTAAATCTATGGCAATAAACCCTAACAGTTATTTGGTTGCTCCAAGATTCATAGCTGGCATAATCATGGTACCTCTTTTAACTATTTTTTGTGTTTTGATGGGAATTATTGGGGGCTATTTGATATCGACTTATTTTTTTCATTTAAGTGCTGTTAATTATTTTAGTCCTATGCCACTACATATCACCTCTTTTGATATTATAGCCGGAAGTATTAAATCTTTTTGTTTTGGAATACTACTCATTAGCATCAGTTGTTATAAGGGCATAAAAACCAAAGGCGGAGCGGAAGGAGTTGGAAAAGCGACAACCAATGCTGTTGTTATCAGCTATGTATCGATTTTGATATCAGATTTTTTGATAACTTTAGCTTTAAATGCTATTCACTTAAAAATTAAATATGATTGGCATCTATGATAAATATTAAAGATTTACATAAAAGCTATGGCAATACCACGGTTTTAGATGGACTGAATCTAGAGGTCAAGCAAGGTGAGATTCTAGTAATTTTAGGTAGATCAGGGGTTGGAAAGAGCGTTTTATTAAAACACATAATTGGTTTAGAAAAACCGGATAGTGGTTCCGTTGAAATAGATGGAGTTGATATTTCTAATCTAGATTTTCCAGATTTATATGAACCGATTAGAAATATGGGGATGTTATTTCAAGGTGCGGCTTTATTTGATTCCATGAATATTGAAGCGAATACTGGATTTTATCTTCAGCATAACAAAGATCCCATCTTAAAGAGAAAGATGACTAAAAAAGAGATCAAAGAAAGGGTTATGGCGGCTTTAAGCATGGTCGGCTTAGAAGGTTCAGAAAATAAAATGCCATCATCTTTATCTGGGGGAATGAAAAAAAGAGCAGCTTTAGCAAGACTGATCGCTTATAGGCCAAAAATCTTATTATATGATGAGCCAACAACTGGTTTAGATCCAATAACTTCTAATCAGATAAATGAGCTGATTGTAAAAACTCAAAACGAATTAAATGGCACTTCAATTATTGTGACGCATGATATTCATTCAGCTTGGTACATTGCGGACAGGTTAGCTCTGCATCGTGATGGAAAAATAATTTATTCTAATACACCAGAAGAGTTTATTAAAATTGATGATCATGATATTGCTTATTTAAAGAAGACGCTAACTAATTTTGAAAGGGGTAGATAATTAAAAAATGTCTGATAAATTAAAAAACGTCCTTATCGGTTTGTTTGCATTAATGGGAATAACGGTCATTGTTGGGGTCACTTTATTTCTACAACCTTCTGTTGGTGATGGTAAAAAAACTCTAAACGTCAGATTCTCAAATGTTTCTGGGATAAGCTCAGGGACTAGAGTAACCTTGGCGGGGAAACCTATTGGAGAAGTTTTCAGGATTACCAAAGTTGAAGATGCAAGGAAGCATAAAACTGATGAATTTGGCAGGCTCTATTTTTATGAACTAAAGCTAAAAGTCGATTCTAGTGTTGATGTGTATGATACAGATGTTATAGCTATCCAGACAACGGGTCTGATGGGAGAAAAGTCCATTGGGATTACGCCTAGAGCTTCAAAGAAAGACTCTAAATTAATAACAAACAATATTATTTTTGCTAAATCGGTCGATACTTTTGAAAATACAGCTCAGCAAATAGCGGCCTTGTCTGATAAAGCGGAGAAAACCTTTGATAATTTTAATGGTTGGTTTGATAAAAACTCTAAAAGCTTAACAATTGCGATAGGCTCAATTTCGAATCTTTTAAATGATTTTGATAATCAAAATGTTGTAACTTCTCTTCATCAATCTATTAGCTCTTTTAACAGGAGCATCAGCCATGTAAATAAAGCCTTAAAATTAGCCGAAGACAATAATAGTTTTGATAAGCTAAATATGCTAGTTGATAATTTAGCTCTAACAAGTCAATCTTTAAATGCAGTACAGGGTACTATTGGTAAAATTATTAATAGTGATGATCTATATCTCAAAATATCAGCTATTTTAGGCAAAGCCAATACTCTTTTCAATGATGTGAATCAATATGGTGTTTTATTTCAATATTCTAAAGGCTGGCAGAGACTTAGAACTAAAAGAGCCAATATTTTACAATCCATCTCATCTGCTAAAGATTTTAGAAGTTATTTTGAAACTGAAGTCTCTGATATCACAGCTTCTTTAGGTAGAATTAATACTTTAGTTGAAAAAGCTCAAAACTCGCCTGCACCTCAAAGAGAAAAGATTATCAATTCTGAAAATTTCAAGAAAAACTACGCCTATCTTTTAAAACAAATAGAGAGCTTACTTAGCATCGTAAAACTCTACAATGAAGATGTTGTAGATTCTAATGATTAATCACTTTAATTGATTTTATAAAAGAGGGATCATACAAAACCGAAAGAGCTTTTAACATCTGATTTTTGTGAGTCAGCATCGATATATCTATTGCTGCAAGCGCTGAGAGCTCTCTTGTTAAGTTAGTTGAGTTAATTGCTCTCTCTCTTATCAGTAGTGCCGGCTCAAAGATTAACCATTTTATATAATCTTGAGTCTCTTTATCAAAGCACTCGCTTTTTATTAATTTCAAGAAGGCATAAAAGCTCATATTTTGAAGTGCTCCTATATCGATCGCATCTTTACATGAAAAGCTCAATATATTGGGGTTATAGATCTCTATCAATTTCAAAATCAAGAAATTATAAAAAATATTGATAAAATCTAATCTATTTTTTCTGGTAAATACATTTTTATTTATAAAAAAGAGCTTATGAATAATTTTAAAAGCTTCATCAATAAACGTTGTTATCTCTTTGAGAGCTAATAACCCATTTTTAGATAAAATCTCTTTTTTAAACTCTTCGAAAAATTTTTCTGGGTTATTCAAATTTATATATATTCCGCTTTGATGATAAAAGTCCGATTTTTTATCTAAAGAGATAATTTTGAAATTATTTTTAAAATCAGTTCTTTTTTGCAGAACCTCAATGACTTGGCATCTAGCTGTTTCCTTATACGATTCTTTATCCTGGAAATTAATATACAAATACCTTTCATCTTCTTTTAAAGATCTTAAAAAACCTAAAAACTCTTCATTGACTTGAGCATTAGTGATAATATGCTGTCTTGTCGGGCTAGGACATCTAATAATTTTTAGATTGTTTTTATTATGATCAATCTCAAAAGCTCTATGTGATACATTATCCTGCATAATTGGATCAAACTCAATATTTTCTTCTAACCTAATAACATCGAGTATCTTCATCAAAGGACCACTTGGATAAGCCTCTAAAATAACTCTAATGCTCTCTTCGTTTTGCTCTATCTCACTCCAAAAACTAGCTTTATTAGGATATTTATATTTTCTTTTTTCATCCCCTTTTCTAATCAGCATATATATGAAGCCTAACATCTCTTGTTTGATAGAGCCTGTTCTCAAAAATAAATTTTCACAAAGAGTATGGATAAGATTAGCAATACATCTGCTTTTTTTATCCTCTATAGAATAAGCGATCATTTTTTGATATTCATCAGAAGAGATAATAACTCTTATAAATGATAAAAAATCATGAAAATATTCTATTGAATTTTTAAAAAAGCTATGGGTTATCAAGTTTTTAGGATTAGAAGCGAGCATTAATGAGAACAGAGCCTCATTAATCAAAGATACGAGATCGCTATTTTCATCTTTTTGCGCTCTTAGCATAAAGTAATTATCAATAGCTTCATGAGAGGTTTCAAGTATCTGATTGGCTGACATTTGATAATCTTTATCTAAAAACACCCTAATCTTTAAAAGAGGGTCATGTTCAATATTTTTTAGCTCGTCTTCATCATACGTACAAAAAAGTTTAATATTTCTGATAAGATCGGGATCAAAAAAGCTTTTCTCATCATCATCAACCAGATAGAAAAGCTCATATTCTTCATCTTTTTTTAAAGCTTCAAAGTCTTTAAGTCCGCTTTTTTCAACATCTAAAAGAAGTGATTTTTCATTATTTTGCCACTCATCTTGCCAAGGCTCATCACCTTCTAGGGCTTCTTGAAACTTTTTAGCTATTTTTGATAGATAAAACTCTTTTAATTCTTTAACCTCTATGCTATCAGCAATTTTATCTAGATTAGGTTGCTTTGGTAGTAGCTCTATATATTTATCGATCTTACTTGCTGCATCTGATGCCATAACCATAATAGCCTGAAAGCCTTTTCGACATTTGCTATCATCCCAATCTATAAAATCTTTGGTATAAATCTGCTTTAAATACTCTAATAATACCCGATAAGTCTCTTTGACATTCTCAATTAACTCCTCAGCATTCTCTGGGATAAACCAATCAACAGT
>JAAKFJ010000047.1 GCA_011064745.1 Candidatus Anoxychlamydiales bacterium
GGATGGGTCTTATCATAGACTTTTCTTTTAAGCTTGGTAGAAACATGAGTGTAGATAGTTGTTGTTCCTAAATTCGCATGACCAAGTAGCATTTGAATAGTTTTTAAATCCATTCCATTTTCCAACCAATGCGTTGCAATAGTATGTCTTATTGTATGAGGAGTGATAGTTATGGCAAGACCACTAAGTTTAAGATATCTTTTAAAATTTCGATCGACTGATCTAACGGTTATTCTATTTCCAAATCTATTTAAAAAAATGGCCTGTTCATCTTTTTGTTTTTTATGCTCTTTAGTATCTTTTTTCCTGTTTTCATGATAAAGGTATTTTTTTATCCAAGAAGCTGCGGTTTTAGTAATAGGCACTATTCGTTGTTTTTTACCTTTACCGTAGACATTGACAAGGTTTTGAGTTTCATCAAAATCTTTTCTATCTAACTCAGTAAGCTCACTTAAACGAAGACCAGAGCTATAAAAAAGTTCCATTATTGATCTATCTCTAAGTCCTAAATAAGTTTGGGTATCACAGATAGAAAAAAGATGAATTACTTGATCATACAAAAGTGAATTTGGAAGAGCTTTTTCTTTTTTAGGACTTTGTATGTCTTCCATGGGATTAGATGTTATTTTATTCTCCCTCATCAAAAACTTAAAAAAGGAGCGAAGAGAAGAGATTCTTCTTTGAATAGTTTTGTTTTTCATTTTTTTATCATAAAGAGATGATAGGTAATTTCTAACCACCCATTTATTAATCAGCTTGATAGAAAAACTTTTTTCATCACCTTTAAATATTTTATTTGAGGTTTTTTTATTTTTTAAAATATTTAGTTCAATAAAATCTTTAAATGAATCTAGATCGATTGCATAGTTTCTAATGGTATGAATAGAAACATTTTTTACCATTTCTAAATATTTTAGATATGATTTGGCCTCAAATTTAAAATCCATATAAGCAATTTCTTGTTTTCCTATTTCTTTTATATTATAATAAAATAGAATAAATATTTAATTTTAATTCAAAAGAAAAATGATTAGTTTAGATAAAATTACCAAAAAGTTTGGAGCTCGGGTATTATTTGAAGATGTAACTATTACCTTCAATGAAAATGCTAGATATGCTCTAACAGGACCCAACGGTTGTGGTAAATCCACCTTATTAAAAATAATTATGGGATTAGATGAGTCCACCACCGGTAGAGCTAATCGTCCTAAAAAAGTTGGGTTTTTAAAACAAAATATTGAAGATTTCAAGGATTTCAGAGTTATAGACACTGTGATTTATGGAAATTCTAAACTTTTTAAAGCTTTAGAAGAAAGAGATATTCTCTACGAAAAAGAGATGACAGATGCAATTGGGATGCGCCTTGCTGAAATAGAAGAGATAATTGCTGAAGAAGATGGTTATAGTGCTGAGGCTGAAGCTGAAGAGCTATTAGCAGGCATGGGAATAGCAATAGAATTTCATGAACAAAAAATGAAAAACATTCCGATTGATCGACAATTTAGAACTCTTCTTTGCCAAGCTCTTTTTGGTAAACCTCAAGCTCTTTTATTAGATGAACCTACGAATCATTTAGATTTAGAATCTATTACCTGGTTAGAAGAGTTTTTAAGTAAATATAGCGGCACTTTAATCGTTATTAGCCATGATAGATATTTTTTAAACTCTGTTGCGACACATATTGCTGATATCGACTATGACACGATAATTATGTATCCTGGTAACTATGATGATATGGTTTTAAATAAAACCAAACTTAGAGAAAGAGTTGAAAAAGAGAGTAAAAACAAAGAAAATAAAATTGCTAAACTAAACGAGTTCATCTCAAAGTTTGGAGCAGGAACTAGAGCCAGTCAGGTAAAATCTCGGGTAAAAGAAGTTCGAAAACTTCAACCTCAAGATCTAAAAAAATCAAATATCCAAAGACCGTATATAAGATTTGTGCCACCAGAGATTATCCCTGGAAGGTTAATTTTTAAAATCGAAAATCTTTCTAAAGGCTATGATGAAAAACAAGTAATCGATAATTTTTCTATAGATATCATGCGGGATGATAAAATTGCAGTTATTGGAAACAACGGGCTTGGAAAAACAACTCTTTTAAAACTAATTGCCAATATTATAGAGCCGGATACTGGCTATTGTCAAATCGGTCATAATGCATCAATTGGATACTTCCCTCAAAATCATCAAGATCTTATAGACAAATCCTCGAAAGACACTTTATTAGATTGGTTAAAAAGACAAAAAGAAAATGCCTTAGAGCAAGAAATCAGAGGCGTTTTAGGAAAACTGCTTTTTTCAGGTGATGATGTTTTCAAACAAATCAAAACTCTCTCAGGTGGAGAAACAGCGAGGTTGATCTTAGCAAAACTTATGCTTACAACTCCCAATACTTTAGTTTTAGATGAACCTAACAACCACTTAGATTTAGAAGCTGTCTCCGCTCTCGCTTGGGGAATAGAAGAATTTAAGGGAACGACTATTTTTTCATCTCACGATAGAGATTTAATTTCCAAAGTAGCTACTAAAATAATCTCATTTGAAGAAGATAAAATTATATATTTCATCGGCTCTTATGATGAATATTTAGCAAAAAAAAGTTATGTCTGAGACTCTTTTTACAAAAAAAAAGTTTTTAGAATTAGACCTAAAAAAAAGACATAAAAAATCGGCTGAGCTTTTAAGATCTATCTACGAAAAAATACTTTTAAAACAATATACAGATCATCATTTTACCCACTATAATCAACTCTGCACCTGGCAAGGTATTGACACCTTAGGATCCACGAATCTAAAAGATATATCTGATAGATATCATTACCATTTAAAAAATGCTGAAGTATCTTTAAAAGAGCACAATCTACTTCCAACACTTAGAAATCTTGATGGAAATAACCATCAGATGCCTTTTTTAGAAAATGCACTCTATCTAGATGGACTAAGATCAGCTTTTAATATTGGTAATATCATTAGAACAACCGAAGCTTTGAGAATAGCCAAGATTTATTTCGATGATAAAACTCCCTTTATCGATAATGAAAAAGTTCAAAAAACTTCAATGGGAGCTTATCAGTTAACTACCTGTATTAACAATTTCAAAATAGATGATCTCCCCCGCCCTTTTATTGGGCTAGATACCTCAGATAAATCTATCTCATTATATGATTTTATTTTTCCAAAAAAATTTACCTTAATTTTAGGTAATGAAGAGTATGGGATTTCAAATAAGATGTTAAAAGAAATAGATTACTTAATTGAGATTCCAATGCTGGGATTTAAAAACTCAATTAATGTCGCTTCCGCTTTCGCTATCTGCGCTAATGAAATTAGAAGACAGCTTTGAAATACTTTTGAAATTTAAGATTTTATTAAAAGATAAAAATGATAGTTTTTGACAAAATCACTATTAATAAAGCTCTAATTATTAATTGTTTATGCATAAAACTCGATTGTTATAGAAAAAATAAACTATTCGGTTGAAACCTAATGATATGATAAAAATCATTAGGGTATAACCGAATAAAGGATTTTTCTATATGGAAAAATTATTTGAGATACAAAGAATTATTATTGAGCAATTTGAAACTAATTTGGAAATTTAATCTTTTTAAAATCTTCAGCTACATAAGTATTTTCAAATACAGCTCTGGCTTCTTTTTCAAATAAAGAAAGATCGGTATATCTTGCAGAAAAGTGGGTTAAAATGAGCATTTGAACATTTGCTTTTTTAGCGACCGTTGCAGCCTCTTTAGCAGTCATATGAAGATATTTTCTAGCTAACTCTTTTTCTGTTTCTAAAAATGTTGATTCGCAGATTAAGATTTTTGCATCTTTGGCAATATCTACAGCTCGCTCAGTATATTTGGTATCTAAAACAACGGCGATGGCATCACCTTTTCTAACCCAGCTAACATCTGTTAATCTGATGGTTTTACCATCTATGACGATTTCACCTATTTCTTCTAGCTTTCTAACATTTGGACCAAAAACTTTGAATTTTTTTAATTTTTCTTTATCGAATTTTATACGATCTTTTTCTGTTATCCTCCAACCAACACTATCGATGCCATGTTCTAAAAAGTTAGCTTCGATAATAAACTTATCATCTTTTTGAACAAGACCATCTTTAGCAACTGGGTGCTCTTTTATATCAATAACTTGATGATAAACGCAGCCATGTCTTAGATAGTCAAAATTCTTCTGATGAGATTTTGGATAGTAGCAATGGACTGTATGATCTACTTTGTCTAAGTTTAATCTCATTAACATTGAGCCAAGACCAAGACAGTGATCACCGTGAAAATGAGAGACAAAAATTCTATTAACACACGTTGGAGCGATATTAGCAAAAATAAATTGTCTTTGAGTTCCTTCACCGGGATCAAAAAGGAGGCCTTCTTCATTCCATCTGATGAGATATGCTCCATGATTTCTTTTTCTAGTCGGTTGTTGTGAAGATGAGCCTAATATAATTATGTCTTTATCACTCACTGCTCCTCCAAGTGAAAAATGGTATTTTAGCTAAGATTACTCCGATGATCGCACCTGCTATATGAGCAGTGTTGGCAATTCCTGGATTAAAACCGATAGTAGGTTTTACCATTTGCATAATGAAAGAAACTATTTGTAAAAAGAGCATGGCAAAAATAAAAATACCGATAAAATAAAAAATGATATTAGGAATATTATAGCCTTCCCAGGGAGCGGTTTTTTGTCTTACCCAAATGTAGCCTATCATGGCTGTAATAACACCTGAAAACCCTAAAAAGTACGGCCCCCCCATAAGATATTGTGCGGTATTAGATAGCACAGCTACAATAATAATAAATAAGATAAACCGTAAAAATTTAAGCCTTGGCTCCATTTGTTTTCCTAGATACCAGAGCCATAACATATTAAATAAGATATGTAAAAACCCACTATGCAATATTGCCGGGGTAAAAAGACGCCATATCTCACCTTGTCTTATTTTTATAAACATCGGCGCACTTTGATATGCTTTCTTATTTTTTTGAAATTTATTTAAGATTATGTCATAGAGTCCCATAAAAGCTGGCATTTGCTCAATCTTTTGAATATCACTTTTCGCTTCCTCTGGAGGGTTTAATAATTTTTTTTCATCATCAAGCTGATATTTAATTATCACCTCATCTAAAAGCTGTCTTTGTGGGGGGAGATCGTATAAGAAATTTTTCTGAAGAGGTGTGAATATAACTAGATGTTTTAGATTATATTTTTTTTTAATAGAGAGCTCTTGCATATAATTTACCAAATATAGAGCTACGCATAAAAAAAGGAAAAAAAAGGTTATTTTAGATGGAAAAGCTCTTCTAGGTTTCATCTCCTCTTTTTGAGGTTTATCATTTTTAGAATCCGCTTGATTTTCATTGATATCTTCCATTTTTACATCAAATTTAGAACTGTTTGGATCTGATAAAAAATTGTCAAAAAAAGCCTTTGCTTTATCTTGAAGATCTTCATTATGAACCCAAATAGAGTACATCATTTTCTTTTCTTTTTTATCAAAATTTGACTCTAAGGTATTGTCAATATCTTGGGTTTGCAAAAAGTTAGAAAATCTTTTTGCTAAATCTTCTTTTTCAAAAGCTGCTACTATTCGCATAATTTAATCTTTTTTATTATTTTTGTTGTTGAAAGGCTACCATATAAATTTACTAGGTGGATTTTACCACCGTTTTTTTTCACTATATCGGCTTCGATACAATTTTTACCATATTCTTTTCCATTTACATGGACATTGGGTTTAATAATATCCAATATTTTTAGAGGTGTTGTTTCATCAAAATAGGTAACAAAATCGACAAACTCTAAAGCCGCTATCATCTGAAGTCGATATTTCAAACTGATATATGGTCTTTTTTCAGATTTATATTTTCTAATTGAGCTATCTGTGTTGAGAACAACTAATAAGATATCACCCATCAAAGAAGATTCATAAATTATCGTCAGATGCCCAGCATGTAAAATATCAAAAGAACCATTTAGAGTAACAATTTTTTTATTTTCTTTTTTTAGCTCTAGAACTTTTTTTTCTAGAAGTTTTGGCTCGATTATCTTTTTTCTGCTTTCTTTTTCCCAACTTTTTTTCATACTTTTTTCCGAATACTATTTTGTAAACTTCATCATAATGCTCGACAAAATAAATCTTAAGTCCCTCTTTTAAATACTTTGGAAGTTCATCATAATCTCTGATATTTTCTTTAGGAAAGATAAGGTTCGTAATTTTAGATCTTCTCGCCGCAATTAATTTTTCTTTAAGTCCCCCAATTGGTAAAACTCTTCCTGTTAGAGTTATCTCTCCTGTCATCGCTAAGCTCTCTTTAACAGATACATCTAATAGAAGGGATAGAAGCGCTGTTACCATAGTAATTCCAGCTGAAGGACCATCTTTGGGAGTAGCCCCTTCTGGAATATGCATATGGATCACTGATTTTTCAAAAAATGGTTTTCCAGGTGCATATTTATTAACTACGCTTGCTAAATAGCTCCAAGCTATTTGAGAAGATTCTTTCATCACATCGCCAGCTTGTCCGGTAAGTTTCATATGAGTTTTTTCTGAAGGAGCTTTTCTAGTTTCTACATAAAGAGTTACCCCGCCGAGCGCTGTCCAAGCCAGCCCGGTTGCGACACCGACAGGCGTTTTTTTGTAATATACTTCAGATGTAAAAATAGGTTTTCCAAGAAAATCTTTAATATTACTTTTGTCAAGGTCTTGTTTTTTGAATTTTTTTCTACCCTCTTTTGACTTAGCTTTTTCAAGGGCGACTTTTCTTAAGACTTTTTTTAAATTATTTTCTAAACTTCTTACTCCCGCTTCTCTGGCATACCCTTCAATAATCTCTGCAACAGAATCCTTTTTAAATAAA
This sequence comes from Candidatus Anoxychlamydiales bacterium, assembly GCA_011064745.1. Lineage (GTDB taxonomy): Bacteria > Chlamydiota > Chlamydiia > Chlamydiales > SM23-39 > JAAKFJ01. Next base: position 6,891 of record JAAKFJ010000047.1, read on the forward strand.
ATATCTGAAGCAAGAAGACCCATTTTTTTTCTATTTTTAGGAATTAAATACCTTTTAGCTATTTCAATTTTTTCTGCTTGTATATAACCGGAGAGACGCATAATTTCCATTCTATCTTTGAGTGGCTCTGGAATAGTATCTAAAACATTTGCTGTAACAATAAATAAAACGCTTGAAAGATCTGATGGGACATCTAAATAATGATCTTGAAACTCTTTATTTTGTTCAGGATCCAAAACTTCTAAAAGTGCGGACGCAGGATCGCCTTGAAAACTGATACCCATCTTATCAACTTCATCAATCATGATAACAGGATTCATAGTTTGAGTTTGTTTTAAAGCCTGAATCATTTTTCCAGGCATAGCTCCAACATAGGTTCTTCTATGACCTTTGATTTCAGCTTCATCGCGCATACCGCCGACTGAAAAACGATAAAATTTTCTATTTAAAGCTCTGGCTATACTTTTGCCAACAGAGGTTTTACCAACTCCTGGGGGCCCGACTAAACAGATAATAGAGCCCTTCACTCCACCGGTAAGTTTACCCACTCCGATAAATTCAATGACTCTCTCTTTCATGTCTTTAAGACCATAGTGATCAGTCTCTAATATCTTTTGTGCTTTGCCAAGATCATGATTCTCTTCACTATTCATTCCCCAAGGAACAATTGTTAACCAATCCAAATAATTCCTACAAACGCCATATTCGGGAGAGTGAATATCTAAAGTATTTAATTTTTCTTTTTCTTCTGTAATAACTTTTTGAACAAGCGTAGGAACTTTTCTTTTATTAAGCCTTTCTTGAAACTTTTCTAAATCACAAGTTTTATCATCTTTTTCCATGCCAAGTTCTTTTTTAATAGCTTTTAGCTGCTCTCTTAAGAAAAATTCTCTTTGAGCTTTGGAAATAGTCCCCTCTATTCTTTGGTTGATAGAACTTTGCAAACGAGATAAATCGAGCTCCTTTTTCAAAATCATCAGAGCTTTATCAATTCTTTTTTGTAAATCAAAGCAAGATAAAATATCTTGAAGTTCTTCTCTAGATGCTGTTGTCAGAGCAACCGCAAAGTCTGCCAATCTTCCTGGATCTGTAAAATCAGAATGAGATAAAAATATCTGCAGCTCTTCTTTAAAAAGTGGGTTTAATTTTAAAAGCTCTTTGATCGTTGAAATAACACTTATTGAATAGGCTTTAATTTCTTTGGATATTTGATCTAAAGGCGGATCTTCATGATATTTTACTTTGGCACTTAAAAATTTACCTTTTGTCATCTCTTCTATAGAAATTCTTTTTTCCATATTAAAAACAACTTGGGCTCCTCCCTGATCTAGAGGAATAATTCTCAAAATTCTAGCTACCACTCCAACTTCATATAAATCGCCAGGCTCTAACTTATAAATATCGGCATTTTCTTTTTTGGTTAAAAAAAGACCTAAGCATTTATGTGGGGTTTTAGAAACAATTTTCAAAACTTCATAAAAATTGCCTTTCTCAATTAATATTGGAGCTGCCATTCCAGGAAAATAAGGTCTTTTATTTAGAGGTAAAATAAAAAGATTGTTAGGATTGGCAAAAGATATTTTAGAATCTTTTGGTTTTTTGGCAATTTTATCATCTGCGCTTGGAATTGAAATATATTCTTGATCTTCAGGATTGGGTTTATCAGGATTTGAATTATTATCTATCAAAATGACCTCATAGCTAACTTTTTTAACCTATAACTCTAACAAATATCGATTATAACTATCAAGCGCGTTGAAAAAAGAGCTCTATCTATTTTTAACAAGATAGCTTCTTTTAAATTAAGCTAATATGGCTTATAATATTCATCAAAAAACAACTATTTTTAAATATGAAAGCCTTAATTATCGATACAACCTTAGATACCTCATATATTATCTTGATTGAAAATTATGAAATCGTTGTTTATAAAAAATTTGAAAAACTCAATCTCTCTAAAGAACTATTCTTAAATCTTAAAAATATTTTAAATAAAACAAATACTAACCTCTCTGATCTTGAATACATAGCCACAAGTATTGGACCTGGATCTTTTACCGGGCTTAGAGTAGGTGCCAGTATTTGTAAAACGATTAGCTATGCAAAAAAAATCCCTTTAATTAGCTACATTTCTTTAAAAGCCTACTCTCCAAATATAGAAGGTCCTTTTTTAGTAACAATCGATGCCAAATCTCAAGGAGTTTTTATAATCGAGGCTAAGCTTAAAAACGACACAGTTGAATACCTTTCAGATGTTAAATTATATACCCCAGATGAAGCTACTTTACTTTTTAATAATTATCCTTTAATCGTTTCGCCTGATGCAGATGTTTTAAAAGAAAAGTTTGAAAATTATCAAAATAAATTTTTAAAATATCAAATAAATCCACATAAATTAGTAGATCTAACTAATCAAATTTATATAAACAAAGAATTTGAAGATTACAATTCATTTGATCTTTTGTATCTTAGAGGACCAAACCATACATTAGC
>JAAKFJ010000048.1 GCA_011064745.1 Candidatus Anoxychlamydiales bacterium
CTTGTTGTTTTAAAAAAATCAATAACTGTTCTTGATTATCTGAGAAGTATTCAAGGAATTTTTCGACTGCAAGATTTATCTGATATGAACTTCTCTCCGTAATATGGTGAAGAGCTGTTTTTCTATTTTTATCTTGTATCTTTATAAAATCGGTTTTTTCATCATCGTCTAAAGTTTGCAAAATTGTATCAATAACTTCAGGACTTTTAGCATAATGTAAAACTGTTTTTCCCTGAGTATCTCTGATTTTTAATTGCGATTTTTTCTCATGATCTCCACTAACATAGCTAAGAATATTAACAATATGATTATTCCCAGAATTTGTTGAGGCAAAGTGCAGAGCTGTTCTGCCTTTATTGTCAGGAATTCTTATAAAATCATTTCTTTCACTATCAGTAGCTAAAAATTCTTGAAGAATAATATGAGAGATAGTAGCTCCGAAAGGTCGTTTTGCGGCATAGTGAAGGGCTGTTTTACCTTTATCTGTTTGCATTTTCAATGCTTTAGTTTTCAGAGTGGGTGATAATTCATTTAAAAGAAAAGGAAATGTGTCATTATTAAGCCTCCAATTAACCCTAGTTTTAGAAGCGTGATGAAGAGATGTAAAATATCTATTATTTTGAAGTGTGATAAGCAAATCTTTTTCATTTTGAGATAGATCTTTAAAAGCTGCGTTTAAAAAATCTAAATCATAATGCTCTATAGCTATATGGATTAGGGAATCTCCTCTTTCATTTTGTATTTTTAAAAGATCTAGTTTTTTTTCTGTTGATAACAATTCGAATATTTCAATTAATCTATCTGAATCATATCTCTGAGCAAGATAATGAAGAGGAGTATTTCCCACATTGTCTTGTTGTTCTAAAAAAGAAAAAATATCTTCTTTAGGAATTTGAGTAAGTATTTTTGGTATCTTATATCCAGTTATTTCAGCCGCCCAATGCAGGGCGGTTTTACCTTCATTATCGCGAACATTTAAATAACGAGATTTCAGATCATCAGGGATTTCTTTAAGGCGATTTGCCCCTATTAGACCAAAGGTTTTAAAGTAATGCATTAGCTCTGTTTCTTTATGATAAAAATCTAAATGATCTATCAAATGTTCAGCAAAGTGAGGATCCGGAGCAGGATACTTTTTTATACCAAGATAATTTAAACTTCTTTCAATGAGGCTGTGATCTACCATTCCAATAGACATTTCAAGTGGAGAATATTTTTTAGATGAAAAACAATTTATTTTAGATAGACACTCTTCAGGTAATTTTTTTTTACAATCTCTTGATGCTATATCTCTTGAAGCTATATTATCATGAACTGCTTGTGCAGCTAAAACGGTAAGGCTCATTTATAATTATCCCTATTTTTGATAGTTAAATTTTATCAAAAAAACTATTAAATTTCTAGTTTTGTAAGTTTAAAAAAATGTTCATTTAAAATAAAATTTTAATTATTTTTCTTCTATAAATATAAATTTTAAATGTTATGAGAATTAAAAATATTTTCTTAAAAAAACCGCGTTTGATAAGCTATAATTTTATTTAAAAATTTTTTAGGTGATATTTATATGACAAAAAAAAAGAGGACTAAACCAAGTACAAGTAAGCATAGCAAATTTATCTTATGGATAATGGAGAAAAGAATTTATTTTTTTTCTATTTTAGCGAGTGTTGTTTTTATTAATATCATCTTATATAAGGTGAAGCCATTTTTTGAGAAAAACACACCTGAGATGTCAGTTTTAGCAAAAAGTTCATATGAAGAGTGGGAAAAGTCGGCTTTTAAAGATGATAAAAAGTTAGATGATCTTCAAACTATCTTGAAGAAAAATCCTGGTTTAAAACCCAAATATGAAGGGTTAATTCTGCAAAACTTAATTGTCCAGGAGGAGTTTTTAGATCTCAAAGGTGCTTTAGTTGATAAGACTCTCGATAGAACCAAAGATGAGCTGCCTTTTTATTATGAATACTCAAAAGTGGCTATTTTAATTCATCAAAAAGAGTACATAAAAGCTCTTGAAGGTTCAAAAGAGTTAAAATCTAAAATGCTTCAAGATCTTTCTTTTTTAGAAAAAGAGAGTTTGCCTGCGGGATCTATTTTATATTCATTTAATTTGCTTAGAATTGCATTTTTAGAAGCAAAACTAAAAAACGATCAGGCAGAGCTATTGGCTTGGCAAGAATTAGAGAGTTATTTGAAGATTGGCAATGAAGATAAATTAAATGAGAATATCAAAGTGGCATCTAAAGCTTTAAAGAATATATTTAATGATAATAATATTGAGCTGAAAGACTATATAATGTTTAGAAAACATAGACTCAGCTCAACTTGAAGATTTTTAGATATGTTCGTCTTCTTTAGGTTTTTCTTCTTCTTCTTTTTTTGGCTCTTCGATAGGGCCAAATTCTCTAGTAGTTGTATGAAAAGCGTAGCCAGCGAGCAAACCCACCTCAGCAAATAAGATAAAAGGAATAAAGACAGCTAGAACAATTCTTACAACACCGATTATGATAACGACTGATTTTTCAGCTTTGGCTTGCATTTTTAGAAGCTTTTTTAAGATTTTCCCTACTTGAATAGGCAAGGCAATTCCGATTATTGCTAAGAGACCGGCCATGAATATACTCCAAGAAGGACCGGTAAAAAAATGAAATATACTAGATATTGTGGCAATGATCAATGCGAGAATCAAAAAGACTTCATTTGTATATTTTCGAGCGAACTTCTCAATTTCTTCGACTGATACACCCTCTTTTATTTTATCTGATACTTTTTTAGCCATATACTCCTCTCGTTAAAACCTTCATTTTAAGAGATTTATTAATAAATCCGAGCTATGAAGGTATAATTCACATTTTCTTTATACTACTAATTAAAATATTTAATTTAATTTTTTGCAATAAATGAAAATAAGTTTCTTTCTTTGTAATTTTTTCCGAGATCATATAAAATAATAAACTACTTTAATACAAATCTGACAAAAACATGATATCGCTAAGGTTATTAAATAAGATATTTATCTACTTTATTATAATCTCATTGTGTATTGGAGCTTTACTTTTTGTTGTTTTGTCAAAGCCGTTTGAGATAGAAAGTCTTAAATATAGGCAAAATGGATCTAAAAAAGATCAGTATTTTGAGACTATTGTTGGAAAAAGTTTAAGGTTATCGCCTATTAAGACGGACATTTCTTTGCCTTCAATTAAAGATAGTTTTGAAATTGCGATGATTGAGAATCGTCCAGATTCCATTAATAAAAAGACTAAATTTGAGATTAAGTTCAATAATTCTCAAAATATTGTAACGGCTTTTGAAGAAGAGATCTTATATTTATCAGCTACAGATGACGGCAGTTTTGAATTTTCAAAGAAAAAAACACCTTTGAGAGTTCTTCTAAAAGTTATTGATTCTAATAATGTGAGGGTCGTTATCAAAGCTGAAATGAAAGATTTTGAATCTGAAAGTTCAGAACAAAACCTTTTTGATTCATTTATTGTCTCAGCCTCTGACTCATCTTTAAAAAGTGATATTGATAATAGATTTGAATTTAAAATTCTCGCTTCTGCTAAATGGTGGGGGGAGGATTGTTTTTTGAAGATTTATAAAACCGATGATCTAAAATATCAAAAGCAAAAACTAGAAATTGAAGAGGATATATATTATCTAACGGAAAATGATTTACTTATCTTTAAAGAAGGTGAGTGGCAAATACCTACTGAGGGAGAAAACACCTTAAAATATCCTATAGCTAAAGTAAAATCGATAGACACAAAAATTCTTGAAATAGAAGCGTTTGATGAAAGTGGGAATGATAAGTTTATATTTGCCATCTCTTTGCAGCCAAAGGGTAGTTTTTCTCAAAGATCGGATCAACTAATTACCTCTGCAAGGAAGAGGACTCATACACTAATTAGTTGCTTAATCGAGAAACAAAGAATGATTCTAAAAAAAGGAGATATTCTTATGAAAAAAGATGGTAGATGGAAATTTTTGAAAAAGAGTGTGAACTTTGACGATCTTAAAAGTGATGAAATTTTTTATTTAGAGAAAATTGAAAATAGAAACAAAACTAACTATTTAATAGGGTATCTTTTTTCTCCAACGAGAACAAATTTTCAAAAGATAGAAGTTCCTATCTCCTCTCTCTCTGATAAAAAGCGTCTAAAAAGAGGTAATATTAGATGATAAAAAGATTATATATTTTAGTTTTACTTTTCATTGTTTTTAATATATTTGCGGATGATGAATATTCTATTGAAGTAGATGTAAAAAAAATAAATGAAGAGCTTGTATCTTTAAAAAAAGAGTTGAACGATAAGCTAAGCTCAGTAAATCATTTATATTCTAAAGATGTTGAAACTCGAGAATATGAAAATCTTTTAGAACAAACAAAAGAAATTAGAAAAAAAATTAAGCTATTAGAAGATAATTTTAGAAAAGATTCGATCAAAGATGCGATGAAAACTGATGAGGGGTATGCTTTTTGGGATCAGGGCGAGACAACGATTTCTCAACTTATCATGGAATATGGTTCGCAAGATTTTTTATATGTTATTCCTCAAGAGCTAACAACAATAAAATTAAATTTATTTTCAACAATTCCGATTCCCAAAGAATCATTCGAGGGCATACTAAAATTAATTTTGACTCATAATGGTATTGGTGTAAAAAGATTAAATCCCTTTTTGCATCAACTCTACATTTTGAAACATGACCCGAGTTTCATTGAGGCGATTATAAATGATCCTAAAGATCTAAATTTTTTAGATGATTCGGCTATTATTTGTTATTTATTTTCTCCTAAAGTTGAGCAGCTTTCAGCTTCTCAAACTTTTTTAGAGAGATTTTCAGATATGAAACAGACAAGTGTTCAAGCGATAAAAAGTAGTATTGTTGTAATTGGATCAAAAGCAACGATTGAGAGGCTAGTCAATCTATATGAAGCTGTTTTTAAAAATTCTGATGGCAAAATAGTGAAGGTTGTGACTTTGGATAAAGTTGCCCCCCAAGAGGCTGAAAAAGTTTTACAAGCCTTTTTTTCTCATACCCAAAAAGCGAGACCTTCTTTTTATCAACAAGCATTAGATGAACTCTCTATTGTTACTCAAGGCACATCTTTAGTATTAATTGGTGAGAGCGCTCTTGTTGAGAGAGCCGAGAGGGTTATCACAGATTTAGAAAAGCAACTTGACGATCCTAGTGAGATGGTTATATTTTGGTATACCTGTAAAAACTCTGATCCAGCTGAAATAGCTGAAGTGTTAGAAAAAATATACTTTTCTATGTCAGGGGCTAAAATCGAAGAGAAAATAAAAGTTGAACAGACAAGGCCGATAGAGAGTTTGCCGGGAGCGCCAAAAAATATTGAGCCAAATAAAGTATCGACTATAAAAGAGAGTAAAACACTTACGAATAATTTTATTGTCGATGCAAAAACAGGCTCAATTTTAATGGTCGTAAAAAAAGATGAGCTTAATAAATTAAAATCTATTTTAAAAAAATTGGATGAACCGAAAAAAATGGTGCAAATTGATGTTCTTTTAGTTGAAAGGAAACTTCAAGATCGTAAACAGACAGGGGTTAATCTATTAAAAATTGGCAGCGCTAGGAACTCTAATGAGACAGCTATTAGTTTTGATGCTGCAACTTCTTCTAAGAGAAAAGGACTCTTTGATTTTATATTATCTCGATCAAAATCCTTTTTGCCATCTTTTGATTTAACGCTTAGTTTTTTGATGGCCAATGATGATATGTATATAGCGGATTGTCCTTCTATACTGGCTGTTAATCAAACGGCAGCTACCATCTCGATTGTCGATGAAATATCGATAAACAATGGAGCCACTCAGGTAGATACTACTAAAGGCGCTAAACTAGAGAGATCCTTTTCAAGAGCGCAGTTTGGTACTACGATTGTAATGACTCCAACCATTCATCTATCTGATGAGGAAGATGAATCAAAAGGTTTTGTGACTCTTCAAACTGATATATCTTTTGATACGACAAAATCTGCTGAAAATGATCGTCCGTCAGTTACCAGAAGACATATAGAAAATGAAGTTAGAGTCGCAAATGGTGAGACAATAATTTTGGGAGGCCTAAGGAGAAAAACTGGTGAAGAAGGCTCAGAAAAGATTCCATTTCTGGGAGAGATTCCAGGTATTGGCAAGTTTTTTGGAACGACAAAAAATTCAACAAGCTCATCTGAAATGTTTATTTTCATAACACCTCATATAATTGTTGATCCGAAACTAAACTTAGAGAAGCAAAGAAAGTTGGGCCTTGAAAAAAGACAAGGTGATATTGATGATTTTTTACAAAAGCTTCAAATTGCCAAAAAGGCAGAAAAATCTAAATTGTTTGAAAAAAGCTTAAAACTATTTTTTGAAAAATGAAGACAGAAAAGAAAAACCCTTTGAAACTACATGATTTTGATTTTATAAAAAATAGAATCAAAAAAATCCCATATCTTTTTGCTAAAGAAAATAATTTAATAGCCTTAGAAGAAAAAAATGGGAAAATTCTTGTAGCTATTAGTGATCTGCATGATTTTGAGGCTATAAATGAGCTTTACTTGATGCTGGGCGCTGATATTGAGACTTTAGTTTGTAAAAAACATGAAATAGAGCAGGCAATAGAGAAGTGTTATCATAAAACAACTAAAAAAAACCCTCTAAAAAATGAAAATTTAAGAATCGAAAAAGTTGAAGGTTATGATCTTTTAGAACACTCATCGAATAATGAAGCTGTTAATATTTTAAATACCATTATTTTAGAGGCGATAACGCAAAAAGCCTCTGATATTCATTTGGAGCCGGAAGAAAACATTTTAAAAATAAGATATAGAATAGATGGTATTTTACAAAAAAAAGATTTTATAGCAAGTCAGCACATCTCTCAGATTATTACCCGAATAAAAGTCATGGCTAAATTAGATATAGCTGAAAAAAGACTTCCCCAAGATGGCAGAATAAAGTTAATGATTAACAAAAGGGAAATTGATTTTCGGCTCAGCACAGTGCCGACTGTTTTTGGAGAAAGACTGGTCTTGAGAATTTTAGATAGGAGCAACATTGTCTTAGGATTAGATGCGATTGGCATGGAAAAAAAACTTCTCTCTGATTTCAAAAATGCTATTTCTCATACTGAGGGCATTGTCCTGGTTACTGGACCGACAGGTAGTGGTAAAACGACAACATTATATAGCGCAATTAGTGAGCTCAATAGTTCCGCGCTAAATATTATGACGATCGAAGATCCAGTGGAATATAAACTTACCAATATATCTCAAATGACAATAAATCCTAAAATTGATTTGACTTTTGCGAGAGGTCTCAGACATATCTTGAGACAAGATCCAGATATAATAATGATCGGAGAAATAAGAGATAGAGAAACTGCGGATATTGCGATTCAATCAGCTCTAACAGGACACTTAGTTCTCAGCACGCTTCATACTAATGACGCCCCTTCGGCCATAATACGCCTCGCTGATATGAAAATAGAGCCTTATCTTTTATCATCGATTATTATCGCTGTTTTAGCACAAAGATTGGTTAGAACTATTTGCCCATCATGTAAAGAAGAATATAAACCAACAGGGTTTGAGCTTGAGCAATTACATCTTCATCAAAAGTTTTTATATCGCGGCAAAGGGTGCTCAAAATGCTTTAATTCTGGGTATTTAGGAAGATGTGGGATTTATGAAATGATGCTTTTAAAAGATAAAATAAAACATCAGATCATCCAAGACTTAGATATTGAAAAATTAAAATCTAGCTTGGATACGGACTATCAAACACTTCTTCAAAATGGAAAAGAGCTTGTAAAAAAAGGCATTACTACATCTGAAGAAGTTTTTAGAGTTACGAGACATATGTAGGATTTTATGGCTTTATATGAATATCTAGCTTTTTCAAATCTTGGAAAAAAAATCAAAGGCATCATTGATGCTGAATCTATCGATGAAGCCAAAGCGATGCTCCAAGTAAAAAAAATTACTATTCTTAAAATCGCTATTATTGAAAAAAGATTCAAAAATCTAAATAAAGTAGAGGCGTTAAGCTTTTTTAATCAGCTAAACAATTTATTATCAGCCGGGTTACCTTTATATGAATCCCTGCAAATATTGGCTCAGAAAAGTAATAAAAGAAAAGTAAAGTTAATAATTTATGATTTATCTGAAAAAATAAAATCTGGCTACTCCTTAGCCCAAGGCATGAAAGATCATCCTGCCTCCTTTGATTTAATAGTAGCAGAGATGATTGAAAATGCTCAACAAACAGGAAGATTAGAAGAAACTTTAGAAGAGATAATAAAGATCTTAACAAATTCTCAAAAATTGAAAAAAAAATTAGTAGCCGCGTTTACTTATCCAATAATTTTATCGATATTTTGTTTTGTTGTTTTAAATTTTTTGCTTTTTGTGACTATTCCAACCCTTTTTGATTTATTTGAAGACAGAGCTTTACATCCTTTTACCAAAATTGTTTTTGCTACGAGTAAATTTGCTATCAATAATAAATTGTTTGTTTTTGGGGGAGTCTTTTTAATTGCTTTTTTTATATTAGGAGGAGTTTTTTATTCTCCTTTTAAAAAAAAAATATCTCAGCAATTTATAAAAATTCCGTTTTTAAAACCATTTTTAATAAAGGTTGCTCTTATTCGTTTTTTTATCTCATACGCAAACTTATTAAAAGGCGGGGAGTCTTACGAAAACGCACTAGATCTTGCCACGAATGTTTTAGACCATTCCATTTTACAAAAAGAGTTTTCTTTGATGAAAGATCAACTAATAGAAGGTAAACACCTAAGCGAACTTTTAAAAAACAGCGAGTATATCCCTGACGAAATATGCAAGATGCTATCTATTGCTGAAGAGACTTCTCAAATGCCCAAAATGCTTTTAAATATTGCTAAAATTTATGAGGAAGAGGTTGACAAATTTTTAGCAAGAATATCAACTATTATTCAACCAGTATTATTAATAATATTAGGCTTGATTATCGGTTTTGTGGTGCTATCTATTTTAATACCCCTAACTGATGTCAGCTCATTTATAGGAGAATAAAATTATGAGAAAAAAAAGACCCATTACCCTTCTAGAGATTATGGTAGTTATTTTGCTTATTGGGATAATCACCTCCGTTGTTGGGTACAACGTTAAAGGTAGTTTAGAAAAAGGTAAGGTTTTTAAAACCAAACAAGCCAAGATGCAAATCGTAGATCTTTTAACTTTAGAGACGGCTAAAGGATCTAACATGGATGATGTTGTAAAAAACCCACAAAAATATTTAAAAAATTCTGGGATGGCGAAAGACGTTGATAAGCTATTAGTAGATGGCTGGGGAG
>JAAKFJ010000049.1 GCA_011064745.1 Candidatus Anoxychlamydiales bacterium
TGCCTATCGGGTAGATCTTTAGCGTAGTCTTTTTTTACAAATAGATTTAAAACATCTTGGCAAACCTGATGACCAAAACCACGGGATCCTGAATGAATTATTACATATGAATAATCTTTTTCTAATCCCCATTTTTTAGCTATCTCAGGCAGAAAAATATCATCTATTTTACCAAGTTCAATGAAGTGATTTCCAGAACCTAGTGTACCTAGCTGTTTTCTAGCTCTGTCTTTTGCATGCTGCGATATTGTGGATATATCAGCGCCTTTGATTTGTCCCATGCTTTCAATATGATCTAAATCACTATCTATACCATAGCCTTGATCGATAGACCATTTTGCTCCCTGAGTTGTTAGCTTTTCGAAATCGCTATCTGATAGATGTTTTTCACCTCTATGACCATAACCGACACCAGATGGAACTAACTCAAATATCCTTTTAATAAGGGCTGTTCCCCACTTTTCTTTTAGATCTGAAAATTTTATAGGCAAAAGAGCTATTCTAACGCCGCAATTTATATCGTAACCCACACCACCTGGACTTATAACGCCATTTTCAGCATCAAATGCTGCCACCCCACCAATAGGAAAACCATATCCCCAATGAATATCTGGCATAGCAATTGAATAGCCAACAATACCCTTCATGGTGGCCACATTTTTGACTTGATCAAGAGCTTTATCTTCTTTGATAACATCTATTAGCTCTTCTTTAGCAATTATAAGACCATCAACTCGCATATTCCCAACTTTTGGAACTAAAAACTTGGCAGGGCCTATTTTGATTAGATCAGACATCGACAATCATCTCCCAGATAAAAATATCATCTTTTTTTATAATATCTGCATGGAAACAAACCGCTTTAAAAGGCAGATGTTCCCCTGCAATTTCAGCTTTGGTTATAACTTCATTTAAGTTAATTATCACATCATCAATGGTTTTTACATCTTTTAATTCTTTAAAATAATTTAAAAAGCTCAAGCATTTAAAAGACAAGGCTATAAAACTATTATATAGTAGATCAGAAAAGTTTGCCCCTTTAATTAAATAGGCAATATCGGCGGTATGTGGAATTTCTAAAAAAGGTTTTTGGACAAAGATTTTCTTCCAAAGCGTTTTATACACACTACCACCGAGACTCTCAAACAAATTAAAGCTTTTTAGATACAGTGGAGTTTTGATAAAACTATCTTTCCATTTATTAATATCGAAATTATTTCTACAGATAGTGACATGGGGTAAAAAAAAATTATGGTTATGTTTTATCTCAAATTTTTTGTTTTGAAAAAATTCAAAAAGCTGATTTTGAAATTTTTCAATTTGAGATTTTTTATTTAAAAAATCAACCCTGTAAGCTACTAGTCTTGGTCTTTTTTCGGGCAAAAAAAGACACTTATCAAAAAACCCCACTGGGGCAATTTTTTCATCTAATATAGGTAGATCTTTTAAGTATTTTTCTACATCTGATAGGTTATTTTCTCCTAAAAAAAGAAGGGTTATATGTCTATTTTTTTCCTCAATAACTTTTTTTTCTTTTGGGATATCTTGCCAAAGAGTTTCAATTTCAAATCCAAAAAATATTCTTTTTTTTTCATCAAACATTTTAAAAAAATCTTTTTTTAATGTTGTAATCGTTGTAGATTTAATATTATGATTTAAGAATTATATTTTGAAGAAAAAAAGCATAAGACTCTAAATTTCAAGAAGAAAAAAAAATAGTAGATTAAAAAGCCGTAACCCTATATCTAGTAATTAATAGAGATTAAAATACTATATGTGGTACTTTTAGGACTCAATATCTTGATAGGCTACTTTAAAAAGTTAGTAAAATAGGAGATAAATATATGACAAAAAAAAGTGTAAAAAAATTGGAAAGAATCATAAAAAGAAATGAAAGAGTTGAAGATTTTGATTCTGATAAAATATACAAAGCTATTTTAAAAGCTGGCAAAGCTTCTAAAGAATTTGATGAGTCGATTGCAAAGACTTTAACTATTAGATCAGTAGCTCTCGCAGAAAAAATACTCGATGAAATTCCAACTGTTGAAGACATTCAAGATATTGTTGAAGAAGTTTTATTGTCATCTCCTTTTAAACTGACTGCTAAAGCTTATATTATATACAGAGAACAACATTTTAAAATTAGAGAAATTGCAAATAAAGCTGGTGTTGATCTGATAGATCAATACCTAGAAAAATTAGATTGGCAAGTGAAAGAAAATTCTAATATGAGTTTTTCTTTGCAGGGACTACATAATTATATTGCATCGGAGACTAATAAAATTTATTGGCTCAACAAAATTTATCCACCTAACATTAGAAGAGCTCATATTGAAGGTTCTTTTCACGTTCATGATCTCGGTGTTTTAGCTGGTTACTGTGTTGGTTGGGATCTAAAAGATCTTTTAACTGTCGGTTTTCAGGGAGTCGCAGGAAAAGTCCAAAGCGATCCACCTAAACATTTTAGAACCGCTTTGGGTCAAATCGTAAACTTTTTTTATACTCTTCAAGGCGAAGCTGCAGGCGCTCAAGCTTTTTCAAATATAGACACTCTTTTAGCACCATATATTCGTTACGATAATCTTAGCTATAAGCAAGTAAAGCAAGCGATGCAAGAGTTTATCTTTAATGTTAATGTGCCAACAAGAGTTGGCTTTCAAACACCGTTTACTAATGTAACTTTAGATTTAACCCCCACTTCATTATATAAAGACACAAACATTATCATTGGCGGTGAAGTAAAAGAAGAAACCTATGGTGATTTTCAAGAAGAAATGGATATGTTTAATAAAGCCTTTTTAGAAATTATGCAAAAAGGTGATGCCAAAGGTAGAGTTTTTACTTTTCCAATACCTACTTATAATATTACTAAAGACTTTGATTGGGACAATCCAAAATTTGATCAGCTTTGGAAAGTTACAGCTAAATATGGTATTCCATATTTTGCAAACTTTGTTTCATCCGATATGGATCTTGAAGATACAAGATCGATGTGTTGTAGATTAAGATTAGATACTAAACAACTAAAATCTAGAGGAGGAGGTCTTTTTGGATCAAATCCTTTAACTGGCTCAATCGGTGTAGTAACGATTAATTTACCTAGAATTGGTTATCTTGCAAACAATGAAAAAGAATTTATCAAACACTTAAGTGACTTGATGGATCTTGCCAAAGAAAGCTTAGAAATCAAACGTAAAATCATTGAGCATTTTACAGAAAAAGGGCTCTATCCTTACTCAAAATTTTATCTAAGACATATAAAACAAAGATTGGATAAATATTGGACAAATCATTTTTCTACAATTGGTCTTGTCGGAATGAATGAAGCGTGTTTAAATCTTTTTGGAAAATCTATTGCCTCTGAAGAAGGTAAAAAGTTTTCTATGAATGTTATAGATTTTATGAAAGAAAAACTCTCCCTCTTTCAAGAAGAGACAAAAAACAACTACAATTTAGAAGCTACACCTGCCGAAGGAACAGCTTTTAGATTGGCTCTAATCGATAAAAAACGATACCCAGATATTTTAGTTGCCAATGAAGATAAATTAAAACAAGGCGCAAAACCTTTTTATACAAACTCATCTCTTCTTCCGGTTAATTATACCGATGATTTATTTGAAGCTTTAGATCACCAAGATGATCTTCAAAAAAGCTATACTGGAGGAACTGTTTTGCATGCATTTATCGGTGAGAGATTAGATGATCCAATAAGTGTTAAAAATATCATTAAAAAGACATTTGATACATATGAACTGCCTTATCTATCTATTACTCCAACTTTTAGTATCTGCCCTGAGCATGGATATTTAAATGGAGAGCATCAAAACTGTCCAAAATGCTCAAAAACATGTGAGGTTTATTCTCGTGTTGTCGGATATTTACGCCCTGTCAATCAATGGAATGATGGTAAAAGAGCAGAGTATGATATTCGAAAAGAATATGAATGCCCAACTAAAGAAAAACTAAAAACAAAAGCTGTATGTTAATAGGTGGACTGCAAAAGTTTTCTTTAATTAATTATCCAAAAAAAACTTCAGCCTTGATTTTTACTCAAGGCTGCGGTTTTTTATGTCAATATTGTCATAATCCAGAACTTGTTTTAAAAAAGAGATTTCAGCCCCCTATCGATGAAGACACAGTTTTAACTTTTTTAAAAAAAAGACAAAACCAATTAGATGCTGTTGTCATATCAGGCGGTGAGCCTACTCTTCAAAAAGATTTAATACCTTTTATCAAAAAAATTAAAGATTTAAACTTTTTGATCAAACTAGATACTAATGGTATTCACCCCAAAATTATCAAAAACCTACTAGATGAGAATCTATTAGATTATATAGCCATGGATATTAAGGCTCCCTTAGACAAATACAAACTAATTACTCAATTAGATCTAGGTCTTAACTTAATAGAAGAGAGTATAAATCTAATCATGTCCTCAAATATAGATTATGAGTTTAGAACCACTCTAGTCAAAAATTTACATGAAATAGAAGATATTGAAAAAATGGGTTTATTAATTAAAGGCGCTAAAAAATATTTTTTACAAAGCTTTGTTCCTAAAGTTACTCTAAATCCTGACTTATCTAGCTCAAAAGCCTTTTCTGATGAAGAGATGGAAGATATGCGAAAAACAGCTCTAAAATATGTAAAAAATTGTTTTATTCGCTAATTTTTCAATTTTTTTTATAACAATTTCACCTTATAATATTTTAATAATCAAAAAACTTTTAAAATATCTCATTATTTTATAAAATTCTACTTTTCATAGACTCAAAAAAGGATTTTCAAGATGAATCAAAAACCTAAAGTTTTAGCGCCAGCGGGTTATTTCGATAGTCTACAAGCAGCGATTGATGCAAAAGCGGATAGCATCTATTTTGGAGTTGGCTCTTTAAACATGAGAAAGTCCTCTTCAAGCTTTGAGATAACAGATCTTTTTAAAATAGCTCAAATCTGTCAAGAAAATGGGGTTGAAACCAATCTAACTCTAAATTCTGTTATCTACGATGAAGAAATAAAGATAATGAAAGAAGTTATTGATATGGCTAAAGATGCCAAAATTACAGCTATTATAGCGCACGATATGGCAACTATTCAATATGCAAGGGAAAAGGGAATTAAAATCCATATCTCGACACAAGCGAATGTCTCCAACACAGATGCTGTTAGGTATTACTCACAATTTTCAGATTTAGTAGTACTCGCAAGGGAGCTTAGCTTAGAGCAGGTCTCTAATATTGTTAAAAATATTGAAAAAGATAATATTCGAGGACCTTCTAACAATTTAGTAACCATTGAAACATTTATTCATGGCGCTCTCTGTTCTGCCATATCTGGCAAATGCTATATGTCACTTGATCACTATAATAAATCAGCAAACAGAGGTGAGTGTTCACAGTCATGTCGCAGAAAATATAAAGTTATCGAAGAAGAGACTAATAAAGAGCTTTTGTTAGATAACAAATACATTATGTCCTTAAAGGATCTTTGTACTATTGGACAAATCGATAAACTTGTATCAGCGGGCATTAAAGTCTTTAAAATTGAAGGTAGAGCGAGATCCCCTGAATATGTCTACGCTGTCACCAAAGCCTATAAGGAAGCTATCGATGCTGTCTACGAGAATACCTATACCAAAGAAAAAATAGATGCTTGGATTGAAGAGTTATCAAATGTTTATAATCGCGGGTTTTGGCATGGTGGTTATTATATGGGCAACCAAACAGATATTTGGAGCGGGGCTCATGGCTCTATTGCAAAAGAGAAAAAAACCTATATCGGTAAAGCTACCAACTTCTTTTCTAAATTAAATGTCGCTGAATTTTTACTACATTCCCACAAAGTAAAAATAGGTGATAAAATTCTTGTTATCGGTCCTACAACCGGAGTTATTAAAACAAAAGTTACCTCTTTATATACCGATAAAAAAGTGACCCAAGCTATCAAAGGCGAAAAAGTCGCTATTGCAATAGAGAAAAAAGTTAGAAGAAATGATAAACTATACCTAATAGAAAAAAATGATAGATGATTTAAGAGAAAAAATAGATGAAATTGACGATCAAATAATTCCCCTTCTAGAGGAAAGATTAAAGATTGCCAAAGAGATTAAAAAATTTAAAAAAAAAGGACAAATATTTGATCCAAAAAGAGAAGATCAAATACTTTCAAAAACTGAATCACATTATATTAAAGATATTTACAAAACCATTTTTAAAAATTCTAAAAAGGTACAGCTAGATGATCTTTGAGATGATTATGTTGATCTGCTTTGGGATAGCCTGGCCATTGGCTGTTTATAAATCTCATAAAACGAAATCTACCAAAGGCAAAAGTATAGCTTTTTTATATACTATCTTTATTGGATATATGTCAGGCATCATCTATAAAGCTTATTACAACTATGATTGGGTGATATATTTATATGTTCTAAATAGCTTAATGGTTCTTTTAGATATAAGTTTATACCATCGAAATAAGAGATTAATTATCTTATAGAAAACAATTTTTAACTGAAAATAATCTTGCTCTAAATGATTAATTTAGGTTAAACTTTGTCCTTAAGATATAAAAAATCTAAATTTTTAAAAAAAAGGAAGGATTTTAGATGGCAAGCTCAGCAACTATTAGCCCAGGATATAAGGATCTATATGATGCTACTCTAAAGCTTCGAAAAGAAGCGTTACATGCTACTCTAAAGCTTCGAAAAGAAAAGTCAACCATTGAATTTAGTTTATTTTTATTCTCTCCTATAGTTGAGAGATGCCAGAAACAGATTCAGCAAAATACCATTTCTAACTATTCTTTTTCTGCAATTCCATCTTCAAACCATTTTAGAGCAATAGCTGAAGCTGCAAGAAACGTCAATGCAATGATACACAAAATTCCCAATGCAGATTTTAAAGAACTTCAAACTAAGTTTGATGGTAATAAAATCTTACAAGCTGAATTTGCAGAACACTCTCCATTGGGGTATCTTTTTGATCGATTTACTGGAACTGATTTTCATGATTTTAATTCCAGTATTAATACAGCAAATACAATTGGCGAAGCTCTGATAAAAGTTGATAAAATTCAAAAAACTGCCTTAGGTATTTTAAAATCCATCAACCCTGAATATGAAGGTGACGAAAAAGAGCTTAGATGCTGCTCTATTGTTTAAAAGACAACTACCTTCACCACGAATAACACTAAACCGTAGCTAAATGTTACTGTATTATCAATACTTGGTAGAACTCTTTCTGCAATAGAGTTAGATGGTTTAGAAAAAAGCAATCGCTATTAATAGAATAATTAGAGAAATTTCAATATTTTCATCAAAAATTCTTTAGGGATGAAGCTACATAATTAATCAGATGAGTTTTTCAAAAATTCTTCGATTGATTTTGTAGCTTCTTCAAAATCTTTTCCAATAAATGCATGAGCACCATTTTTTAATCTGATAGCTCTAATATTAGGCATTAGATCGACAAAATGCTCATAAGATGCTGGATGAATAATCCGATCTTTTTGACCAATTAAAATTAAAGACGGAGTTTTGATTTTTGGCAGGATATCATCTAGCGGTTTTGAGGTAGTTAACATCTCTATAAAGGCTTTTTTAAAAAAGCCATAACTTTTTACCATCTTACCTAAAGCAAATTTTTTAAAATAAGTACTCAATGGAAGAGTTTTTCCAGTTACATAAATTGACATTTCATCAAACTCTTGTAAATCCTTTGGGAAAAATAGATTTTTACCTTTTTCCATTAAAAGCTGGAGTTCACTTTTCTTTTCTTGATCAATGCCCAAAGGATTTATCATAATTAAGCTTTTGACTCTTTCTGGATTATTATAAGCATAAATAGCAGCAAGTCCGCCTCCCATAGAAGTTCCTATTATATGAAAATCTTTTAGCTCTTTTTCGTTGATAAATCTTTCTAAAGAAGTTGTAAGAGATTGAAGGTCGTATTTTTGTTTTTGAGGTCTCGAGCTATTACCATGACCTGGCAGATCAAAAGCGATAGTTTTATAATTTTTATTTAATCTTTTCAGATATGGTAGCCAATAGCTTTTAGTCGATTGAAAGCCATGCACAAAAACTATAGTCTCACCTGTTCCTCCTTCAACATATTCAAAAAAGTCATTATCATATTCAATATTTTTAATATCTAAACTAAGGTCCTTAAACGCTTTTTGCGTATAGTATTTAGCGATAATAGGGGGAGCTAATGTATATCCTGTAAAAATTAAAGTAATAACTGCTAAAAAAATATAGATAGTTTTACTTTTTCTCTTCATTTTTTGATCTATCTTCTTCACTTACCGGGCCCTTTTAGCTATAATCCTAATATTCTGGAGTATAATAAATAACTTAAAAAATTTGAATTAAAAGATGCAAAAACAAAGAACTTTTAACAAATATCTTCAAAAAATGTTTGGCTGTAAAGTCTATAAAGTATCCATTGATGCTGGTTTTACTTGTCCTAATATAGATGGTTCTAAAGCTAAAGGTGGCTGCATATTTTGTGATGAATATGGCTCCTCTTCTAGAGTCCATGAAAATATTTCTATAAAAGATCAAATATTAAATAATATTAAGATTAGAAAAACAAGATATAGAGCTAAAAAATTCATTGCTTATTTTCAATCTTTTTCCAATACCTATAAAGATGTTAAAGAACTAAAAAATCTATATGACGCGGCTGTTTTTGCTCATCCTGATATTGTGGGCCTCTCTATTTCTACAAGAGCAGACTGCATAGATGAAGAAAAAGTTAAGTTAATTGCATCTTATAGAAAATATTTACCTTATGTATCAATTGAGCTTGGCCTTCAAACAATGCATAATAAAACACTCAAAACGATCAACAGACAAGAAACGTTAGATGATTTTTTAAAAGCCTACGCTCTTATTAAAAAATATAATCTTCATTTATGTGTTCATGTAATTTTAGGACTTCCAAAAGAAACGCAAGATGACATGCTAAAAACAGCTAATTTTTTATCTTCTTTAAAAATAGATGGGATAAAACTCCATCTTCTAGTTGCTATTAAAAATACGCCAATTGAAAAACTCTACCAAAGAAAACTTTGGTCTCCTCTCTCATATGAAGAATATCTAGAAATAGCAACTCATTTCATAAAAAGTTTGGGGAATAATTGTATTATTCATAGCTCAGCTGGTAGTGGTTATGTTAAAGATATTGTAGCGCCCACTTGGTTCTATGAAAAAAAATGTGAACTAATCAAAGCTATTAATCAACAACTCGAAAATTTTTAAATTTTT
>JAAKFJ010000005.1 GCA_011064745.1 Candidatus Anoxychlamydiales bacterium
TATATAATTAAAAATAAGATATTTACAATATTTCACTAGATTATAAAACCTCAAGAATTATAAAATTGTCTCGTTTTCAAATATAAAAAATTATGCATCAAAAAGATACTATCTCAGCTATTTCTACAGCGCCAGGCAATGGCGCTATATCTATAGTCCGCTTATCAGGCAAAGACGCTATTTTAATTGCTGATTCAATTTTCTCTAAAGATGTAAAAAAATTTAAAAGCCACAGCTCTCATGTGGGTAAAATTATCGATGATAAAAAAAATGTTGTAGATCAAGCTATTATAGTTGTTTATCTTACGCCCAATTCCTTTACGGGCGAAGATATCGTAGAAATTCAGTGTCATGGTGGATCTCTTATCACTCAGAGAGTTTTTGAAACAACAATTAAAGCCGGAGCGAAAATAGCAGAGGCTGGAGAATTTACTCTAAGAGCTTTTTTGAATAAAAAAATTGATCTTATACAAGCTGAAGCTATACAAGATTTAATTTCGGCTAAAAATAAATTCGCCTTAGAATCCGCAAAAAATCATTTAGAAGGGTACCTCTCAAATGAAATCAAAAGTTTTCAAAAAGAGATAATCGATATTACAGCTATAATAGAAGCAAGCATGGATTTTACTGAAGAAGATCTTGAATTTGAAAACGCTAATGAACTCCTAAATAAAGTTCAAAAGATTTTAAAAGATATGCAAAAGCTATCAAATACTTTTGAAAATGGCAAAATTTTTAAAAATGGGCTTTCTCTTTGTATTATTGGAGGGGTCAATGTTGGCAAATCTTCTTTGATGAATGCAATCTTAAAAAAAGAGAGAGCCATTGTCACTAAAATAGCCGGAACTACAAGAGATGTTATAAAAGAAGACATAAAATTAAATGAAATGTTTTATCAGTTGATAGATACCGCGGGAATTAGAAAAACCAATAATTTAATTGAAAAAGAGGGAATAAAAAGATCCAGAGATCATTTTAAAAAGGCGGATCTTACCCTACTTGTTTTAGACTCTAATAAAAATCTGGATGAGGAGGATTTTGATCTATTAAAAGAGATGGATGAAAATAGAACTATAGTTATCTGGAATAAAATTGATCTAAAAAAACCAAGTCAGAAAATAGATGCTAAAAATATCGCACATATTTCAGCTAAAAAAAGGCTAGGATTAGATGACCTTTATCAAATGATTAAAAATTTAACCTTCAAATCAAACTTTTTAAATGATGATATTATTATTACCAAAAAAAGACACCAAGTTGCTTTAGAAAACTCTATAATGTATTTAAAAAAAGCAGCTCAAGGGTTAAAAGATAATACCACTTACGAATTTATAGCAGCAGATCTTAAATCTTCTCTTTTAAACCTTTCAAAAATAATAGGCTTTGATATAACTGATGATATATTAACATCTATCTTTTCAAATTTTTGTATTGGAAAATGACAAAAAAACAAAGAGCAAAAATAGTTCAAAAGATTCTAAATGAATACTTTCCAAACCCTAAAATCCCTCTAAAACATACAAATCTATATACCTTTTTAATCGCAATTTTACTCTCTGCCCAATCAACTGATGCCAAAGTTAATGAAATAACCCCCTCTTTATTTAAAAAAGCTCCAAATCCAAAAAAGATGTTAAATCTCTCTTTAAAAGAGCTTGAAAAAATTATCAAACCGATTGGGCTAGCGCCTCAAAAGGCCAAAGCTATTTTATCTCTTTCCAAAACGCTTGTTGAAAAATATCACTCTAGAGTCCCAAACACGTTTGAAGAGCTAGAAACCTTAAGAGGAGTTGGCCATAAAACAGCTTCTGTTATTATGAGCCAAGGTTTTAAAAAACCGGCTTTTGCAGTTGATACCCACATTCATAGATGCGCAAAAAGATGGAAACTATCAAATGGAAAAAATGTAAAAAAAACAGAAGTTGATTTAAAAAAGCTTTTTGATAAAAAGAGTTGGTCAAAACTCCATATTCAAATTATTTATTACGCTAGAGAATATTGCCCTGCAAAAGGCCATAAAATATCAAACTGTCCGATTTGTTTAAAAATTGCTGCAAAATAATATATGTTTTCATATAGTGGCTTGCTTTTTCGTTTTTTTAATAAATTTTGATAAAAAAAAATTGAGGAAATTATGTCAATATCACAGTTCAAAGCTCTATCTCAGGAATCCTTGCCCAATGGTTCATCATCAATTTTTCCAGATTACCCCCTTCTATTGCCACTTGAAAGGGCTAAAGAAGAATTTAAAACTGAGCTGAATGCTAAAAATATTGAGATGAAAAATCTTGATCATATCTATCGAATACTCAAATTAACTCATGGTAATAATCGTATAGATATCCTTACTCTTAACTTAGATCCTATCCATCTTATCAATGTAGAAATAGAGCATGAGATGACACTTCTTCATATACTGTTGCATAAATTATTAAAAACCTGTGATCCAATAAAAAAACAAGAGTTACATGATAAAATTATTGAAATTCTCCAATTAATACCCGCAAAGGATCGAATACGTTGTTTTAAAGCTCAAAGTTTTTCTGGTTTTAGTGTTATGCACCTTGCCGCCGCAAATTGGAATGAAGATTTTAATCTTTTAAAAGAATTTTTAGAGATGCTACCTGAAAAAGACCGGTCGGATTCTTTAAAAATACAAGGAGGGCTTCAATTTTTTACACCTCTTCATCTAGCAGCACACAGAGTAATAGATGCTTTAACTAAACTTCCTTTATTTAAAGCCACTTGTAGAGAGACTTATGCCTTAAGAAAACTTATGTTACCTGTAGATCACTCTCCTCTTACAATCTCTCAACAACAACTCAAACCAATCTTAGATTTGATACCAGATGATGAAAAAGAAAGTGTTGAAAAAATTAAAGATTTATTTAATCGAACCTATAACAATCTCATTGAAGAGCGTATCTTTCCTCCAAAGAAGTATTATAGGATAAATTCTTGTCTGGTCAGGAAGTGTTCCTCTGGTAGCTAATTGCTCTGGAAAATTATACAATAAAAACCTAAGATATGACGAAATACCACCTAGGAAAGTCAATAGTATTAACATAGCTGAGAGATCTAAACCAAGAGAAGATTTTTGGACAGGCTCTGAAGAAGTCTCTCCCTCTAGTTCCTTTTCAGAAGAAGTCTCTCCCTCTAGTTCCTTTTCAGAACTACCTGAAGCAATAGAGATAGAAGATGAAAAACCCGCAGAAACTACCTCAATTAACAACCTCCCATTATATTTCCTAGCAATAAACGAAATAAAAATATGAATTTAATAAAAAATCACTATTGTTTATAAACCTTTTTTTAAATATCATCAATTAACTACTTCTATGTTATAACTAACCAATTTTATAAATTTGGGAGTAATTATGAGCTTAAGAGTTAATTCAGGATCGGATGAAATCATATTTTTTGGAAAGATTCCAGCCTATATGGGAGATTGCAAAGAATTGACCGATAAAGTCTTTAATTTTTATATCTCCTTTACTAAAGGAGATTTAAACGTGGCAACATCATTTTATTTTGAACTTTCAAATCCTTTAAAAGAAGAACTTCTTAAGGTTAAAGATCCCAAGGGATTGAATTTACTTCAAAAACTTTTAATTAAGCAAAAAAAAGATGCTGCAGATAACATTTTAGCAAAATTATCATGCCCAAGTAAAAAAAATGGTTATGAAATTGTTTCTGAAAATATCAATAATTTTTATTCAAATTTAAAAGATAATAATCTAGATAAAGCTTATATTGTTTTTAAAAAAAATTCTCTCGTCTTTCAAAAAGCTCTACTAAAAGTTCAAGATGAAAAAGGCTTAACTTTTCTACATAAGTTAATTCTTAGAGGAAAAAATGACAAAGCACTTGATATTATAAAATCAATACCAAAAGAAGACAGAAAAAAGATCATGGAAATAAAAGATAAAGAAGATTGGACTATTTTAAATTTTGCAAGACAAAACGAAGACAGAAAATTATCAAGCGATCTAAAAAATCTTATTTAAAATCTTTTAAAATTATCATCTTTACAAAGTTTAAAAAGCTCTCTTTTCTTTTGGAATTCTCTGCTTTAATCTTTTTCTTTAAGCTCTTTTATATTTTTTAGCAAAAGAAGATCCAAAACTATCTTTTGTCTCGATATTTTTTTTTGTCATTTTTATTAAATCATCATCAAAAACAATTGAATCTTTTTCAAAAAGCAAAACAATTGCGGAAGCGCCGAGAGCAAAGTAGCCTTTTTCTTCACCTTTTTTATAGTCTTTATTGGGAAAATAGGTTTGCTTGATCGAGCCAACATTGGTAGCTCCAATTTCAATATATAAAATATCTGAAAAATTTTTAGTTTTTAAGGTAGTGATAGCTCTTTTGTTTTCAGATAAGATTTTTATATTTTGTTTTAAAGCTATAGGATTTACTGCATACAAATAACCATTTATTATTTTTGCATCGGATGGCACACAATCTATTGGAAAATGAAATCTATGATAATCTTCAGGTGCTAGTCTACAAAGAAGCATGGAACCTTCTTCATATTTTTTTGCTAACTTTTCATCTTTTAAAAACTTTTCCAAGTTAAACTTTTGATCTTTTATGGAAAAAGAGCTAATTCCATCAATATTTTGATAGGCTAAAAATCTACCATCGCAAGGTAAGATTAAAGTGTTTTCATCATAATCAATTTTTCTTACATCTATTTTCAGTTCCCTTATAAAAAAATCATTAAAGGATTTAAACTCTTTTGTGTTTTTTAAAAATTCATCTTCATTGATATTAAAATGTTTGATAAAAGAGCGGATTTTAAATTTAGAGAATTTTCTTGAGTTTAGATAACCATACAATTTAGATATAAATGGTACTTTTGCAAAAAGGTATAAAAAAGCTTTCGATATTATATTTTTGCTATATAGAAATTCCAAAGCCGATCGATAATAGATTTTATCTTCGATTAACTTATTATTTTTTCTATCAAATAAAACATTTTTAAACATGAAAAAATATATAACTAAATTTTATCAATTAATCAATGTTTAACTTTTTTTCTTAAGATATCTATTAAAATTTAATTGACATCTAAATTGTTTTTTTTTAAATAATTGTTTTTTTTTAAATATGGGTTAATATTTTTTAAATTAAAAACGTGAGAAACCATTTATGTTTAGAATAGTAATATTTTTGTTAATCGGAACTTTTTCAACTCTTTTTGCTAAGCAAGATTATACTGATGATTCAGGCACAGAGTGTTGCAAACAGCCTGAGCCTTGCTGTACAATCCCAAAAGAACCCACTATCGCTGCATATAACAGCTCCGCAAGAATCGATGTTTGTGGTTCTCAAGATGCCTATCTAACTTTAAGTTTTATTTATTGGAAGTTAGAAGAAAATATTTTCGTCGCTAAATTTAAAGCTGATGGTGACGATCAGCATAATGATCGATCAAAATTTAGTACAATGGACTATGATTATAAACCAGGGTTTAAAATTGGTCTTGGCTATAATTTTGAATATGATGATTGGAATGCATACATAGAATACACAAGATATCATGCAACAAATTCTGTCTCTAGAACTAGACCTGGTTGGGCTCAATTTATGGAACCTGTCTACAATCGGTTAACCAACACAACTGGTGATGAGCTTGATTTTAAGCTAAAGATAGAATATGACATGTTGGATTTAGATTTAAGTAGATGGCAATATACTGGCCAAAAACTGCTATTCAAAGCCTTTTTAGGATTACATGGAGCTAAATTAGATGAAGACATTACATCAGTTTTTAAAATAAGCTCTCTAAATATAGTAAATAATGCTATCTACTCTATCAAACAGTGGTTTATTGGGCCTAAAATTGGTTTTTTCTATAAATGGAAACTTATAAATTCATTTAGCTTATCAGGAAAAGGTTCTTCAGCCCTATTATATCAAAAATTTACAAAAATATTTTTAAGACAAGATGACCTAGATACACTTGTTAATGTTTTTCCAACCTTGACCACTACAGAGCACAGAAGAAGTTCAGTAAATGGGTTATTTGAGCTTATGATTGGTTTTGAATTTGATAAATATTTTTACTACAATAAATATCACTTTAATGGTTTGGCTGGCTATGACCTTCATGGCATTGCTTCCCATCTTCTACCTCCAGGCTGGTTGGCTTTGCATGGATTAACTCTAAGCGCTAGATTAGATTTTTAAAGGTTAATGAAAAAAAATATAAACATCTAATATTATGAAGGAAAAAAAATGATAAAAATAAGACTTTTAATTTTTATGATCTTAGCATCTTTAATTACTATCTCCTGCTGGTCAGCCTCTAAATCCACGCCTCCTCCTCCTTCCGGTGTAGCACAAAGCTTTAAGGGAGGGATAAATGAAGAATTAAACAACCCTGATATAGATCAATAATTATAATATATTTATTACTCTTAACGGTTCTTTGTACTTTTACTAGCTCTCTTTTCGAAGCAGTGAATAGATACAAACATCTAAATATTTACCACTTGAAAAGACAGCTTCTCTGGCAATCCCCTCAAAAATATAACCACATTTTTGAGCGATCGCAATTGATGCTCGATGATAATCGGGAATAGCAAGCTGCAATCTATTTATTTTTCGATTGGAAAATAGGTAAGTCGAAAAAAGATTTAGGGCTTCTTTCATATGACCTTTAGCCCTATTTTTCTCTTCAAAGATGATATATTTTAACTCTAAAGCTTCTAAGAAAATAGATTTGATATAAGATATCATTCCGATAATTTCGTTATCTAAATTTAAGATAAGAGCAAGACCTTCTTTATCTTGCCAAAAACCGGTTGTTTGGTATTTTTGTTTAAAATTATATTCAGATTCAACATCGAAAGGGAAAAAATCATTTCTCATTGAGGCCATTTCAATTAGTGAAAAAAACTGATCTAATTCACCATTCTTAAGTGGTCTGATTTTAATATTTCTACCTTCGATCATTGCCTTAATCCAAATATTTTTTCTGAGGACTATTAAAGTTTAGTATTTTTTGATAAAAAAGTAAATATAAAAAATAAAATTTATTTTTTATCAAATTAAAATTATAAATATGGAAATTATCTATAAACAACTTTGAAATCGTTTCAAAGATTTTTAATTGAGTAGATAGCTTGTATGAAAAACCATAATACCTTAAAATTGAGTTAAATTAATAGGAAAAATTTCATATGTTCAAACTTTTAAAAAAAATTATTGGTACCGAGCAATCTAGACGATTAAAAAAATACTCAAAAATAGTCGAAAAGATCAACTTGGTTGAAAAAGAGTTTCAAAAGCTTACTGAAGAAGAAATTATTAATAAAACTGATGAGTTTAAGAAAAGATATAAAAACGGTGAAAGTGTTGATGATCTATTAGTTGAAGCCTATGCAACTGTAAAAAATATTTGTCGAAAACTTTTTGGCTCTGATATTCATGTTTCAGGCTATGATCAAAAGTGGGACATGATCCCTTATGATGTGCAACTTCTTGGCGCTATTTCTATGCATTTTGGATCTATTGCAGAGATGCAAACGGGAGAGGGAAAGACTCTTACAGCTGCAATGCCACTTTATTTAAATGCTCTAACTGGCAAAGCAACTCACCTGGTTACTGTAAATGATTATTTAGCTAAAAGGGATTGTGAATGGATTGGCACAGTTTTTAGAAAGTTGAAATTAGAAGTTAGATCTTTAACAAATGATGTGCCGCCTGATCAAAGAAAAGATGTCTATGCGGCTGACATCGTTTATGGAACAGCCTCTGAGTTTGGATTTGATTATTTAAGAGATAACTCGATGGGAACGAATATTGATGAACAAGTTCAGAGAAAACCTTATTTTGCTATCATTGATGAAACTGATTCTATTTTAATCGATGAAGCAAGAACTCCTCTAATTATTTCTGGACCGGTACCAGAGAGTAGACAAATGTATGATGAGCTCAAAGCAAATGTTGCTCTTTTGGTTAAAAATCAGAGAGATTTATGTTCTCGTATTGCTAGCCATGCTAGAAAGACTCTTGTAGATTTGGGTATCATAGATAAAGATGATAAAAAGCTTAAAAAACAAGATGAAAGATTAAAAAAAGAAGCTCTGCAAAATTTTTGGCTCGTGAGTAAAGGTACTCCAAGAAATAAAGTTTTAAAAAGAATCAAAGAAAATCCAAACCTTCGAGCAGAGATAGACAAACTAGAGACATACTTTCATCTTGATCAAAACAAAAAAGAAAAAGCTGATGTCGTATCTGAGCTTTTTATGATTGTAGATGAAAGATCGAGTGAATATGAACTAACGGATAAAGGTATAAGCGCTTGGGCAAGATTTTCAAATGATACTGATACTAAAAATGATTTTGTGATGTTAGATTTGGGTTATGAATATGCAAAAGTTGATGAGAATAAAAATATATCTGAGCAAAAAAAGCTAGAGAACAAACAGCAACTTAGAGAAGAAGATGCGAAAAGAAAAGAGAGAGCACATAATTTAAGACAACTTCTAAGAGCTCATCTTTTGATGGAAAAAGATGTTGATTATATCATTTCTCAAAATGAAATAATAATTATTGATGAAAACACAGGCCGGCCACAACCTGGTAGAAGATTTTCAGATGGGCTTCATCAAGCGATTGAAGCGAAAGAAAATGTTCAAGTTCAAAGAGAGACTCAAACATATGCTACGATAACACTTCAAAACTACTTTAGAATGTATGATAAATTAGCTGGGATGACAGGTACTGCTATTACTGAAGCGCATGAATTTAAACAGATCTATAAATTAGACGTGTTGGAGATTCCAACATATTGCAAATGTGAAAGAAAAGATAGTGATGATCTAATTTTCATGACTGAGAGAGAAAAGTATTTAGCTATTTTAAAAGATATCAAAAAGATTCATGCTAAAGGTCAACCTATGCTAATTGGAACAGAATCGGTTGAAATCTCAGAAAAACTCTCTCGCATTTTAAAACAAAATAAGATTCTTCATTTTGTTCTAAATGCTAAAAACCATGAAAAAGAAGCCGAAATCATTGCTAATGCTGGTAAAAAATCGATGATTACCATAGCGACTAACATGGCCGGTAGAGGAACAGATATCAAGTTATCAGATGAAGTTAAACTCATAGGTGGTCTGCATGTTATGGGAACAACGCGTCACCATTCTAGAAGAATAGATAGACAGCTAAGAGGTAGATCCGCCAGACTTGGTGATCCTGGATCTTCACAATTTTATGTCTCTTTTGAAGATTCTTTAATGAGACTTTTCGCCTCCCCTAGATTAACCTCTATGCTTCAAAGATTTAGACCGCCTGAAGGCGAGCCTATTTCTGCCAAGGTTTTAAATAGATCAATTGAAACCGCTCAAAAAAGAATTGAAGGCCGCAATTTTATGATGCGGAAACACACTCTTGAATACGATGATGTGATGAATAAACAAAGACAAGAGATCTACTCTTTTAGAAATGAAATTATTCAATCTAAAAATTCTCAAGATATCGCAAAAGAGGTTATTGAAACTATCGTGATTAATAAAGCCTCTGAGTTTTTTGTATCAAGAGACACACTGTGGGATGTAGATGGTTTTATCAATTGGCTCGTGTCTAACTTCCCTGTAACTTTTGATAAAAAATCTTTTGATAATGACTATCTAGATATCAATGAAATAGAAAAATTAGCAGTAGACAAACTTCTTTTCGCTTTCGATGAAAAATTAAAAATGCAAACAAAGCTTATTTCAACTTATAAAAAAGTAGATGCTGAAACCGATCTTGATGAAGTTGTGAAAAATGTTATCAAAAATATTATGGTCAGAAAGATAGATACTCTCTGGC
Source organism: Candidatus Anoxychlamydiales bacterium (assembly GCA_011064745.1). GTDB lineage: Bacteria > Chlamydiota > Chlamydiia > Chlamydiales > SM23-39 > JAAKFJ01. The sequence continues at coordinate 9,832 of JAAKFJ010000005.1, forward strand.
AAGAACACCTACTTCAAATAGACCATCTAAGAACAGATGTCAGCTTAAGTACTGTTGCTCAAAAAGATCCTCTAATTGTTTTCAAGCAAGAATCTTTCACTCTTTTTGATGAATTTTCTCAGAGAATCAAATTAGAAATTGCCTCAGATTTGTTTAGATTTGAGATGGTCTCCCCTCAAATAAGACTTCAAGAATCCATAAAAGAGCTTCAAATGCATACTCAAAAATCATTTGTGCCTCAGCCAAATGAAAAACTGGATGAACATCAACAAAAAGAATCTAAAGAGATTAAATCCTCCCCTATTATTGGTGAGAATAAAGTTGGCAGAAATGATGATTGTCCATGTGGAAGCGGTAAAAAATATAAAAAATGCTGTGGATCTTTAGTTTAGATATTTATTTCTAACAATTGTTCTAAGATTGCTTCCTTTATTAATATTATTATACTTTTCAATAAAAAACCTTTAAAGCATTGACTTTATTAATTATTTAGTCTTTATTGCAAATTAAGGAAGAAGATACAAAATCTCGTGTTTTATGAATGTAAAAATCTTGAATTTTTATTTATACGTAGTTTTGATGCTATTTTTTTCATCAACTCTCAATCATTTTTCTAATAATAAGAGCTTAAAACCAAAAATTTTGGATGCCACAGTTGCAATAGCTGAGAAAAACATCAAAGAAGATATAACCATAAAGTCTCAAGAAATAGCTCAAAAAGACTTAAATGAAAAAACAATTGCATCAAGTAAGAAAAACATATCTTCCAACAATTCTTATAGGCTTACTGAAAAATATAAAAAAGAGGAACCAACAAAAACTTCACCGGGATCTAATGAAATTAATTTATTTTCAAGTAAACCGGCTCAAACTTATAAAAATGAAACACCTAAGAGAGAAAAAGCGCCTTCAAAAGAATTAATTTTAGCTTCCAATCAATCTACAAAAAATCTTAAAACAGATGCCGATGAAACATCAACAACCTCAAAAAAAATAAGACTACCTAAAGATTGCTCTGAGATAATGCAGGCTTATTCAAAAGATATATGTCCAAAAAAGGTATCTTTAGATTTTGAATATCTACTTATGAACTTTTTTGAAGATGGTCTTAGTTATGCATCTATATTGGATGATGAATCTATAAGAACTAAAAATAAGCAAAAATTCAAATCTGGGGCTAGATTTTCAGCTGAATTTAAAGCATATCGATCTCTGTATTTAGATTTAGCCTACACCTATATCAGAATGAAAAATAAAGATTCAATAGAGGCTTCAGGCGATACTATTTTAGGCACCTTTTTCCCACCAAATATTGGTTCTCTAACAAGCGCTTCTGCCAAATTAACAGGGAATTTCAATACCTGGGATCTGTTTTTCTTAAAACCTTATCATGTAAGCAAATCTTTTGTTTCAAGACCAATTCTAGGAATACGAGGAGCGATAATAAATCAGTCACTCAAGATGCTTTATGATATAGCCTCTACTACCAACCCAGTAAATGCTAAAAATGAATATTGGGGTGTGGGATTAAATACAGGTTATAAATCAGAATTTTTAATCACTAAAAACTTCATCATAGATACTAAAGCTGTCTTTTCACTTCTTTATGGAAAAACTAAAATATCTCAAAACTCAAGCGTACCTCTATTAGTTCATGCTACATATGATTTAAAAGAAACGTCTTATCAGGTAAAGCCAAATGCTGAGTTGGGGTTAGGATTTAGTTACTCAAGATATTTTACAAAAAATATCAATAGATTATCTTTTAGAGCTAGCTATGAATTTCATGAATGGTGGGGACAAAACCAGTTAAAACGTTTTTTCTCGACTGATCCTACAGGCATCAAAACTGTTAGTAGAAACAACTTAAAATTCAATGGTTTTACATTTTCAATAAATATTGAAATTTAATACTCATATCAAAAGTGATTAAATAAGGGTACTCCCAAGCCGAGATCTAGTAGATAATAAAACAGGAAAAACATCATTCAAGATCTTCTCGATTTCTATATCACTTTTTATAGAATGATAAGAAACCTTTTCATCCGCTTTTTTTCCACCTATAATTTTATAAGATCTAATCTAATTGCTGCAGACCTTTAAATCCGAAATATAAAAGTGGCAAGGCTGCAATTGAATATAAGAACCAATACGAAGCTTTCCATTGAAGGTGTAGATATTGTCCTTCTGAAAAAAATAATAGTAGTAGGCCAAATAAAAAGATATTAACTCCAGCCCAAAATAAAACGGTGGGAATAAGAGCGCTTTTTTCATCAGCAACTTCTTCTTCTTCATCTTCTGATTCTGCCTCTTGTTCATCTTCTAAAGATGAAGATGTGTCAATTGCTTTTGGTTTATAAGGTGGTGGGTATAAAGAGGATAAAGTTTCTTCATAAGATAAAGATTTGACATCATCTGAACTCTTTTGAGTATCTCTAGTTTCATGGGTTTCATAAAGGTTAGAAGCGCAGTATGGACAAATACTAACTTGCATAGCTACAGAGCCATTACAAATAGGACACATTTTAGTGCTCTCATTTTCCATATTTTTTCCCAATTTTTATATCTTCTATTATTACCAAAAAAAAGACCTTTTGCAAAGTAAAACATCAAAGATTTGTAGAAAGATTTTTGAAAATCATATAAATTGGGGGAAAATAAAAGGTAAAGCAAATGGAAAAAAATTATGATATTGCAATTATTGGGGGTGGACCCGGTGGTTATGTTGCAGCGATTAGAGCAGCTCAGTTAGGGTTTAGAGTTTGTCTAATAGAAAAACAGCTCCTAGGGGGTGTTTGTTTAAATGTTGGATGCATTCCAACTAAAGCTTTATTAACTAGCACTGATGCTTTAGATATAATCAATAAAGCCTCGTCATTTGCTATAAACGTTGATAAAGTATCATTTAATCTATCTGATATGATCGAGAGAAAAGATAAAATTATTGCAGATCTAAGAGAAGGTCTAAAAGGTTTAATGGCAGCGAATAAAATTGATGTTATTAAAGGCAAAGCAAAATTACTATCTAAAGAATCGATTGAAATAACAGGTCAAACAAATGCTACTATTTTGGCTAAAAACATAGTTATAGCAACCGGCTCATATCCATGTGAAATTCCAAATATAAAAGTTGATCACAAGAAGATTTATAATTCTAATTCACTACTCTGTTTAAAAAAATTGCCTGCATCTATGTTAATAATCGGCGGTGGTTATATTGGCTGTGAATTTGCCTCATTTTATGTCAGGCTGGGAGTTAAGATTACTATAGTTGAAGCTTTGCCATCTATTTTATATTCGCATGGAAAAGATCTATCAGATCTTTTAACAAAATCTTTTAAAGATCAAGGCATTGAAATAAAAACAAACTCTAAAGTTATAAAATGCGAAGAGACTCAGAGTGGCGTTGAGCTGCATTTAGATACTAATGAGGTCCTTGAATCTGAAATTGCACTAGTTGCAACGGGCAGAAAACCTTTAACTCAAAATCTAAATTTAGAAAATTTGGGTATGAAACTCGGTAAACATAAAGAGATAATAGTCGATGAAAAAATGAGAACTTCTATTCCAAATATATTCGCTGTTGGAGATGTTATCGGTCAGTGGATGCTAGCACATACGGCTTCGCATGAAGGCCTTGTTGCAATCGATACCATTGCCAACATTGAAAACAAGATGGAATTTAGGGCAGTGCCTGCTATAATTTTTACTAAACCTGAAATTGCCATCGTTGGTTTAAGTGTTGAAAAAGCGAAAGAGAAAAACATAGATATAGATGTTGGAAAATTTCCATTTACCGCTCTTGGAAAAGCGCACGCCTTGAGTGAAAAACAAGGTTTTGTCCAAGTTGTCATCGATAAAAAAACAAAAACTATTTTGGGCGCTCAAGCAATTGGACCATCTGCTTCTGTTTTAATAGCTGAGATGGGTCTTGCCATCACAAACAACCTAAAAATAGATGCCGTTACTGAAACTATCCACGCTCACCCGACTCTACCTGAGAGCTGGTTAGAAGCTGTTTTAATTTCTCAAAATAGAGCTCTAAATTTTCCACCGAATTTAAAAATATGAAATTTCCAAAATTTTTAAGAAGAAAACTACCAATTGGTCCTTTGAATAAGACAGCCTCTATTTTGCAAAAGCATAAAATAAATACTGTTTGCCAAGAAGCTAATTGTCCAAATTTATTTGAATGTTATTCAAAAAAAACAGCTACCTTTATAGCTCTTGGAAAAAAATGTACAAGATCTTGCGCTTTTTGCAATATAGATTTTGATAAAAACCCTCCTCTTCCAGATATTGATGAACCTATCAATATCGCAAAAGCGGCAAAAAGTTTAAATCTGTTACATATTGTCATAACAATGGTTGCAAGAGATGATCTAGAAGATAAAGGCGCAAATCATATTGCAAAAATCGTTAGCGAGGTTAAAAAATTAAACCCTCAATCATCTATAGAAATTTTAACCTCTGATTTTTCTAATCGCTTTGATTTGATAGATATAGTATTAAATCAAAGAGTCGATGTTTTTAATCACAATATAGAAACTGTTAAAAGACTAAGTCCAAAAATCAGGCATATAGCAACTTATGAAAACAGTTTTAAAGTCTTAAAATATGTAAAAGAATCAAAAAAAGCTATGTTCGTTAAATCTGGTTTTATGGTTGGCCTCGGAGAGAGAAAAGAAGAAGTTTTTGAAACCCTTAAGGATTTAAAAAAGAGTGATGTAGATATTGTAACGATAGGTCAATATCTCTCCCCTAGTAAAAATAAGTATCCAATCAAAGACTTTATTACTTTAGATATATATAAAGAATATGAAGATTTCGCAAAAAGCGTTGGAATAAAAAATATATACGCAGGTCCTTATGTTCGATCCAGTTACAATGCACAAATAATTAAAAATCAAGCCTCTTCTTTATTAGTTTAATTTAAAATTTATCGGTTCTATTTTAATTTAATTCAAAAAAATCTATTGATTTGTAATTAACAATTTAATACTTTGTAGTTTTAGGGTGAATAAACAAAATCAATATATCTCATGCAATTTGAGTCGACAAGAAAACATTATAATATTGCCAGTATTATTTTAGCTGGCGGTAAAGGTACTAGGTTGCATCCATTAACCCTTAATCATTCGAAACCAGCTGTTCCATTTGGCGGAAGATATAGATTGATTGATATTCCTATTTCTAACTCATTAAACTCTAATATCCGCCAAATCATCGTGATAGGTCAGTATCTCACCACAGAGCTTGGGCATCATCTATCTCAGACTTATCAATTTGATAATTTTTTTCCTGGCAGACTAGATTTAATAACGCCGGAAGAAAAACCGAATGGTCAGAGAATATTTTTTGATGGAACCGCTGATGCGATAAGGAAAAATTTAGATGTAATACTAGAGCTTCCAGTTGATTATTTTTTGATATTATCTGGTGATCAACTCTACAATATTAATTTTCAGAAAATGTTTAACTTTGCTAAAGAAAAAGACGCCCCTTTAACAATCGCATCTCTACCTGTTAATGAAAATGATGCAAGACGACTGGGTTTATTAAAAATTGATAACGAATCTTACATCACTGATTTTTTTGAAAAACCCCAAGAAAAAGAGGTTTTAGAAAAATTTAGAATTCCAACATCTTTAAATCCTAATTGTCATATTACTAAAGAAAAACCATTTTTAGGCTCAATGGGAATCTATATCTTTAAAAGAGATACCCTAAAAAAACTTCTTTTAGAAGATCCCCGTGAAGATTTTGGCAAACATCTTATTCCTACCCAATTAAATAAAGATAAAGCTGCCGCTTTTGTCTATGATGGGTATTGGGAAGATATTGGAACTATTCAATCTTTTTACGATGCTAACATTGCTCTTACAACAGCTAGCTTAGGCCTTCAAATTTATGATGAAAAAAATCCTATCTATACCTCGGCCCATCATCTACCTGGTGCAAATATCAAAACAACTTCAATTACAAACTCAATTATCTGTGAAGGATCAATTGTTGAAGCAAAAGAAATCAACCATTCAATGATTGGACTTAGATCAAAAATAAATGCTGGAACTATAATAAAAAATAGCGTTTTACTTGGTAACTCAACTTATTCATCCCCTATTCAAACTCAAGATGTTCTGCCGGATGTTTTTGAAATAGGAAAAAATTGTGTTATTGAAAAAACCATTATCGATGAGCATGTAAAGATTGGTAATAATGTAAAATTGATCAATAAAAAAAATCTTTCCTCTTATGATAGCGAAAAAATATTCGTCCGGGATAATATCATAATTGTTACCGCAGGAACAACCCTGCCGGATGGCTTTGAATTTTAGTTTATGAATATTTTTGCAATCGCTGATCTTCACCTTTGTTTTTCCACACCAAATAAAAGCATGGAAATTTTTGGTCCTATTTGGAAAGACTATGAACAAAAAATTAAAGAAAATTGGGGAAAAAATATCTCAAAAGATGATTTAGTTCTCATCGCTGGTGATATCACCTGGGCTATGAAATTAAAAGAAGCTTTAATTGATCTCGAATGGATTCATAATCTGCCTGGCAAAAAAATAATAATTAAAGGTAATCATGATTACTGGTGGCCATCTTTTAGCAAACTTAAAACTTATCTTCCCCCCTCTATTGATTTCATTCAATATAACGCTATTACAATAGGTGATATTTCAATATCAGGCACGAGACTTTGGGACACAGATGAGTTTAATTTTAATGATTACATTAATTATATCTACAACCCTAAAGTGAAAAAAAATAAAAATTTAGAAGAAGAAGCTCAAAAGGAATTATCTCAAAAAATATTCGTAAGAGAAATCGAAAGATTAAAGCTAAGTCTAAACCAAATAGATAAAAATGCTAAAACCAAAATTATAATGACTCACTATCCTCCAATTAGTGCTGATTTAAAAGATTCAAAGGTCTCTAAACTTTTAGATGAATACAATATAGATATCTCAGTTTTTGGACATTTGCATAATGTAAAAACTGATATCAAAAAACCCTTCGGTCAAAAAAATAAAACACAATATGTCTTAACCTCATCAGACTTTCTAAACTTTAATCCCATTAAAATTTTATAAAAGATAAAGCACCATTTAAGCGATCTAATATATAATTTAAAATAAACTTCTTATCAACACCCCTATAAGACTTAAATTAATTACATCAAATAAATATTTAATATTGAATAATTATTCTATTAGCATTTATATTATTACTATTATGACAATACCATCAATAAACCAGAATAATTCTACCCAATGGCATAAAACCATTAATGTCATTTCTTCAAGTGTCAAAAAAACATTTGAAATTTCTAAAAGGATATTAAACTCACCAACTTTTTGGACAATCCTTTTAGGCTCAGCATCTTTAACCTTAGCCCTCACCCCTTTAAGCCTAATAAGTCCTTTTGAACTTTCAATATCAGCTTTATTAACTGTGATGATGGCAGGTAGTTTTTTCAAATATAAAAAAGAGATCTACTATGAAATAATGCTTTTCTCACTCTTAATTCGAAATAAAGTTTGCTCAAAAAAGAATTATAAATGGTTTCACAAGATAGATAATAATGTTTATTTAGGGGCTATTCCTCTAAAAGAGAAAGATAGTATAAATAAATTTAATAAAAAAAATATTACCTCTATTTTATCGATAATTGAAGATTTTGAATATCGAAAAACCCCTTTTAGTACTCCTATTAGTAAAGATGATTGGAAAAAACAAAATTTTACTCAGCATCAAATAAAAATAAAAGATATGAAACCACTTGAGCTATTAGATATTATTGATGCTGTCCAATTTATTAAAACAGAAGTGAAAAAGGGGAGAAAAGTCTATGTTCATTGTAAATCTGGGATAGGCAGAAGTGCAATGGCTGTTTGTTGTTATTTTTTGGAAAAAAACAATTTAACTCCTGAACAAGCAGTAGCTTTCATAAAAGACAAACGCCCCATTATCAAAATCCAAAAATTACAACTTGAAAAAATCGTTAAATTTTATGATCATCTTCAAGATAAAAGAAAAAACTCTTTTCCTTCTAATTTAAAAAAATATATTCCTGGTTTTAAAAATTAAGATAAGATCTTTAAAAACTGTGCAAAGTCTGCTTTTTTTAGAGAATAATCTTGTTTGATTTTAGATCTTTTAGATAGAAAGTTAGATATTGTTTGCGTTAGATGATCTTTATCTAATCTTGTGTAAAAATCTATTGCTATATTTAAGATCTCTTTAAACTCTTTCTCTTTTTTTAAATGAGAGCTCGTCTCTTTAACTATTTTTAAAAATAGATTCCTCTCACCAATATCGACCATAAATTTTAATATTCTGAGTTGTAGATCTAAGTTGGGTTTGTCTTTAAGTGAAGAAAAAATCTTTTCAATTATCTCATTAGAAGATCCAACGCTACTTAACGCTTGATGTTTAGCTTTTAAAAAATCAAACCAAAGCTTTTTATTCACATATGGATAAAACCCATCTATTAGATCAAATGCATAAGTCTTATTTTTAGCGTCTATTACATCTGAGATATAATCGAACAAAAAGTTCTCTAAATCATGCGCTAGATACTCTAATAGATTTTCAAAAGCTTTTTTGTATGAGAGCCCTAAATCGATATTACTATCTAAAATGTTTTTTAAATTAGCAATTGCATTTTGAATCAATTCATCATTTTCAAGCCCATCTGTGTCATATAGAAAAATTCTATGATCTAATTCATCACAAAAAATAGATAAACATTTTTGAGATGAAAATCTTCTAAAAAGCTCAAACAATATAAGATATATTTGATCTTGGACTTCGATATCTATTTCACCAGCCAAAAGATTGGATAATTGCTCTGGGCTATCAACTTCATTGATATATTTTAAAAAGATTTCTTTATCTAAATTTAGACCCAATCCTTTCAATCTTCTAAATAAATTATTTTCCTTTTCAACTCTGAGATTTTCAATTTGCCATTTTTTTACATCAAAAGATGGATTATAATATGACGTAAATTTAACTAAATTATATAATGCTTTACTTTGAAGTTGCATAAACATTTACTTATGGATAAAAACCTAACTTAAATACTACCTCAATATTACTATGAAGTCAAACAAACCCATTAAGTTTTCTTATTATAAGAATAAAAGAGCGTTTCTATTAATTGAAATCTTAGTAGCTTTTTTAATAATTTCAATGGTTACTGTACCTTTAATTCGTAATCCTATTTATTTTTTTAAACATCAAATAAAATCTTTAGAAAAGCTAGAATGTGAAAGAATAGCCGATCTCACTTTTTTAGATATCAAGTTAGAATCTTTTAAAGATCATATTAATATAAATGATATATCTCTATTAGAGGTGGACGCTAAAAAAATTAACCTAAATCCTTATTTTTTAGATACTTTTAATAAAAAGGCGGTGAAAAGATCGTATAAACTCTACTCAAGAAAAAAACCAAAAGAAACCCTGGATGGCAAAATCTATAAACTTGTCCATGTCAAAATCTATCTTCAACCTCAAGATATAAAAGAAAAAGATGCCTATGTCTATAGATATAAAATGATTTGCAAGAAAAAATAACTCTAATAATCTTTTTTACTTTTTAAACTAAAACACCTAATACCGTTATTATTAAATAATACTTGTAATGTTTGTAATAAAATGTTATATTTACATGCTATAAAATCAAAAATGAGTAAACAATAATGGCAGCAAGTAGCAGTAGCATATCGCACTCTCCTGCAAGGGTTATCCATTCAAGACTTACAGACGATCAATATAATAAACCTGCAACCTTTAGCCCGGGCATCAACTTTCCTACTAATGATCAAGGGCATCCATATAGCATGATCACTCATGAGGAAATAACCCCTGGCACCCCTATTTCACTTCAACAATGTTCTTGCAAACTTGCAGAACAAACCAATCAATTAGTGCAATGGACTATAAGAGGAAATTCAATTTGCATGCAATGCAAAGACCCTTTAGATAGATCAGATCTTATCACAAGAACTAGAAAAGTCTCTCGATTTATTATGAAAAGTTTAGTTGTATCGGCGGCTTTGCTGCCATTGATATCTATCATCTATTCTAATGATAATTTTGACAAAACACTGTCTTGTTATGTGATAGGAATGATTGGAATATCTATATGGTTAAAGACAAACTATATTTTCTTAGATATAGATATATTACCCAAAATAGCAAGACTATTTATAAAACATATTCCTCCAGGGATTGCTGCAATTTATATAGGAAGCTATTTAATAGAGGGTTTTTGTTGTTCCAAATGGAAGATTATCGAAATTATAGGAAAGACTACAAGCTGGTTGGGAAGTATGCTTACATTTCGTGTCGTAAAACATATAATCAAAGATCAAATGAATTGAGTTTCAAGTTTTTCTCTTCTTTATTTAAGAAAAGCTTAAAGATAAATTTCTATAAAATTCTTAAAATCAGAATTTCTTGCAGAGTTTTTAAATATGCTATATTATTGAGCACCTCATTATATATTTATTTACAAAACCATGAAAATAAAAAAAGTTAATTTTACATTAATAGAAGTAATAGTATCTTTATTTCTAATAACTATTATCATGTCTTTTTTATTTGGGTATTTTTCTAAAATCACTAAGGTTGAAAAAAATATTGAGGATATGAAAGTAATAGTTTTTGAAAAGAACCACGTCCACATCAGATTAAATCATATCTTTTCTCAGATTGTATCGGGTATTGATGAGCCTTTTAATAGTGAATATGAAAATGATTCTAGCAATTTATCTTTAAATTTTTGTTTTGATAATGGCGTTGATCCAGATCCAATATTTAGTTCAATTCAAAGAGGGAAAGTTTTTGTTGATAAAAACAATAATCTTTGTCTTGAGATTAGACCAATGGATAAAAAAGTTGATTCGAAAAGATTAGAGATTCTCATAAAAAATGTAAAAAATATTAGCTATAGATTTTTGGATTCGAAAAATGAGCTTTTAAAAAACCATATTGATGAAAGTATTTCTGATAATATTTTTTGGTATAATTTCTGGCCTAAAAAAGTTGGTTCTTCACCTTCAGTTATTTATGTTGAGATAAATAATAATTTAAATTTTGCTTTTTTTCTACCAGCTGGAAATGTTAAGATTTGAACCCATTTTAGGTAGCAGATGAATATTTTAGCTTTTGTAATTGGAATCTTGATGATTTTCGCTATGACAACGAATACTCTTTTCAAAAAAAGAGTCACCGATGATATTTTATCGAATAGTTTTTCAGGCTACATGGTAGCTTCTAGAAAAGCTTATAATGAATCTGAAATAGCCTGCTTTAAAAATATCCGAACAAAACCGAGGGAGAAAAAAACTCCTTTGAGCTCCTCGAATACCAACAGTAATGCACATGAAAAATCAAGAAATATTAATCCCCAGTATGCAAAAATCAATATCTATCCTTTGGTATTTGAGAAAAAAGAGAATCATAAAGAACTCTATAAGCTAACAGCTTCAATGATAAAAAATCTTTATTCAAATCAGGGTTTTTATACAAATAAATTTGAGTATCAACTATTAGATAATATTATATTGGCTTTTCAAAATCAGATAAAAAAGAAAAAAGAGCTTAACTTTGCTAATCTAACCCTTAGAAAACAAAATGTTCAAAAAAATTATTATCGTATTTTAAAAGGCACAAAATTCTATGATTTTGAAAAAAAAACAGGGTCTCCATCTTTGTTAGATTTTGTAAAATTTGAGAATTCAAAATTAAAAATTCCGATGAAGGATGCATCGATAGAGCTTTTACTTTCTTGTTTTAATGAGAGCATTGCTAATGAAATTCAAATCTTGCAAAAACAAAAAAATCTTAAAAACCTTACAAAAACAGCTGTTTTAGATATGTGTCAAAAACGCCATTTTAAAATAGATGAGAAAATTTTAGATTTTTTTGATTTTTCAAATAGAGTAAATATTTTTAAAGAGAAGATATTTGTTGGAATTGATAAAAAAACTCAGATAAAAGTTACAAGAAAAGTTACAACATAATCCTATCTATAAAAATTTTCATACCCATCATTTGTAATAACTATCATATCTTCATATCTAACACCGCCAAGATCTGGAATATATATGCCCGGCTCAATAGTTATTACCATTCCAGGTTTTAAGATAACGTCTTTATCTTCTGTATCGAACTTTACTCTAGGAAATTCATGGATTTCCAAACCTACTCCATGACCGAGTGAATGGACAAATTCTTTTTCATACCCCTCTTTTCTTAAAACTTCTCTCGCGGCTATATCTAAATCTTTTAGTTTATGACCAGGCCGACAAACACTTAGCGCATTTGCATGCGCTTTTTTATTTATTGAATATATTTTTTCTAAAGTTGGATCGGGCTTGCCAAAAAAAACGACTCTTGTCATATCTGAGTTATAATTATCTACCGTTACTCCTAAATCCATCAAAACAATATCATTTAATTTTAGCTTGGTATCAGAAGGCATGTGATGTGGCATAGCGCTATTTTTCCCAAAACAGACAATAGAGTTAAATGAAAGAGCGTCTGCCCCATTTTTTTTGACAAACATTTCAAATTCCAAAGCTACTTCTTTTTCTGACATCCCCTCTTTTAAATGTAGACAGATATGCTCAAAACCTTTCCAGGTAAGAGAGGCGGCTTTTTTTAAAACTGCGATTTCATCTAAATCCTTAATAACTCTCAATTCTTTTAAAGGTGATAGAACTGGAATAAGTTCGATTGAGTGATCGTGGGCATTTTTAATTTTTTTTAAAAAAGATTTTAATCTCTCAAAACTATGATAAGTGGTAATAGAGCTATCAAAACCAATATTTTTAATATTGTTTTGTACTATGAAATCCATTAAAACTTTTTCACCTATTAACTCTACGTCAATATCAGTTTTTTCTTTAGCGGCTTGTATATATCTGCCATCAACAAAAAGTTTTGCTTTATCTTTTAAGATAAATATTTTTCCTGAAGAGAGCTTCAGTCCTGTTAGATAGATAAGTGAGATAGGATCATCTAAGATTAAAAGATCCATATTTTTTTGCATGAGACACTTTTGTAAATTTATTATTCTTTTTGAATAGTTCATATCTAAAAAAAACCTTTATTTTTTAAAAAACTGTTTATCGATTTGATCTTTACTCACTTTGATAAGTATCTTGTTGCCCAAGGGATCAAAGTAAGACATTTTATTATTAATAAATAGATTAAGTAGATTGATAGCTTCTTGAGTTGAAAAGCTTTTGTTTTTGGCAAACAAGTTTATTTTTTTAGCTAGTTTTTTTTCATATAAAGCATCGACTTTATCGCTCTTATTATATTGTTTAACATCTTCTAAAATCACCAAAAACAGATCATTTATATCCTCTCTTACTAATATTTCATCTATGGCATCTATTACAATTTGATCTTTTCCGATTCTATGAAGATCGAATCCTAAATCTAAAAAACTTTTTATATTTTCTTCTACAAAAGTGCTATCGCTAGGGGAAAGAGTAATATTTATAGGCACAAGAAGTTTTTGAGATTTTGATGGATTTTTTCTGTTTTTCATTTTTTCAAAAAGATCTTTTGCAAAAATAGCCGACAAATCAACTATCACCATTTTTTCATCTTCGATATCATCTATTACATTTTCTAAGTATTTAGATTCAATAAATATAAAATTATCTATCTGCAAAAATTCATCCATAATATTTTGAATGTTAAAAAACTTATCAAAAAGCATTTGTCTTTCAAATTTTTGAAAAATATTGACTTTTTCAATTTCAATCTCTTGAGATACATTCATCTTCGTAAAATTTAGGTTGCTATCAAAAATAGCTTTTTTGGGTCTACCATCTTTTTTTTCTAAAAAATCTTTTTCAAATGCTTGATCTATCGCTTTTTTTATAGCCTCTTTTATAAATTGATATTCTCTAAATCTTATCTCTTTTTTTTGGGGATGAACATTAACATCAATAAAAGACGTTGGTATATCAAGGCCTATTGCAAAAATAGGAAAATCATCTTCTGAAATTCTTGTGGCATAAGCTTGTTTTATGAACTTGGCAATTAAATTGCTCACAACTACCCGATTATTGATGATCAAATATTGATTAGATCTTGTTTTCTTAGAGGCATTTGGAGAACCGATTAGTCCAAAAATTTTAATATTATTAATAGAATAATCAACAATATAAGAGGCCTTACTAAATTCTTTTGACAAAAGATTTTTAACTCTTTTTTTGAAAGCTTCTTTTTTTTCATCTAAAAAAGAAGGAGTCAAAAATTGCTCTTTGTCATCTATAACTAATTTCATCTCTATTTCTGGGTGAGACATCGCAAGGGCTGTGACAACTTTAATAATTTCAGAATTTATAGATGAATGAGTTTTTAGAAATTTACGTCTAACAGGCACATTAAAAAAAAGATGTTTTACATCAAAAGAGGTGCCTTTTGTTCTAGCAATTTCACTAATAGATACCATCTTCGCTGCGTCCATTTTTACAAAAGTTGCTACATCTTTTGTAGATGTTTTTAAATCAATCTTAGACACAGCTGCGATAGAAGCGAGAGCCTCTCCTCTAAAGCCCATCGAAGATACATTGATTAAATCTTCAAATGATTTGATTTTTGAGGTGGCATGTCTTTTAAAACATAAAAGAGCATCATTTTTACTCATACCAGTACCGTTATCTTCAACTTTTATAAGTTCTAAACCAGCTTTTTTGATTTCTATATATATTTTTATGGCTTTGGCATCGATAGCATTTTCAATAAGCTCTTTAACAACAGAGGTTGGGCTCTCTATCACCTCACCCGCTGCTATTTTATTTATTAGATTATCTTCTAAGATTTTTATGTGGCTCAAATCTATTAGCCTTTTTTTTGTCTTGCAAAAATTGAGTGTAACATAAAGAATTATTTCTTAAGAGAAACTTTGATTTTTTTATGCAAGAAGCGCTTTATATCATTAAAACTTTAAACTCAAACGGCTACATCTCATATTTTGCAGGTGGTTGGGTTAGAGATTATTTATTAGATCATCCATCTGAGGATATCGATATTGCATCTAACGCTCCGCCTGAAGTTGTTGAATCTTTATTTCCCCATACTATCCCGATCGGTAAGGCTTTTGGAATAATTCTAGTTATCATAAAAAATAAACAATATGAAGTTGCTACTTTCAGACATGATATTGAATACAAAGATGGTCGAAGACCTAGCAAGATAGAATTTTCTTCCCCTGAAATAGATTCTAAAAGAAGAGATTTTACCATCAATGGCATGTTTTATGATCCAATGAGTGAAGAAATTATTGATTATGTAAACGGAAGAGAAGATTTAAGTAAAAAAATTATTCGCTGCATCGGCAATGCTCACACTAGATTTAGGGAAGATAGACTACGTATGATCAGAGCTGTTCGAATGTCTGCTAGATTTAATTTTGAAATTGAGAAAGAGACTAAAAGAGCTATCACCACTCACGCCGAAGATCTTTTTCCATCCATTGCCATTGAAAGAATCTGGCAAGAGTTAACTAAAATGAGCCAGTATCAAGGTTTTAAAAAAGCTTTAATTATGCTTTTTGAATTTAATCTACTTCAAACCATTTTTCCAGGTCTTAAAAACTTATCTTTAGATGAAGTAAGTGATAGACTCTCTATTATCGATGATTTTCCTCATAGATCCCCTGTTATAGTTTCTATTTTAGAGCTTTTCCCCGAGTTTGGCTTAGAGCAAAAACAAGACCTTTGTCGATATCTAAAACTCTCAAATAGACAAGTAGATTTTGTCACTTTTTTGCACAACGGTATTTACTACATCAAAAATGAAAATAAAATAGACGATCATAGTTGGGCCTACTTTTATGCTAATCATTTCTATGAGCTTGTCATAGATATCTTAGCCATTCATGTTAAAGCTGAGAAGAGAAAAGATTTTCTTCTAAAACATGAAAAAAAACAAAAAGTTTTGCAAAAATATATCGATCGAATCAAAAACAATGATCCTCTCTTAAAATCAGATCATTTAAAATTATGCAATGTTAAACCCGGCATACTTATGGGCCAGCTTCTTAAAGAAGGTGAAAAAATATCCATCAATAAAAAGCTTACCGACCCTCATAAAATAATCGAAGAGCTTAAAAAAATGAAGTTTTGGCCTAAAAAATAGTTGGATAAACATCTTATAATATCCCCATTATACAAACTGCTTGAATACAATGGTTTGCGATTTTTGGGTACTGTTTTAGCCAAAGTTTGGCTGAAATTGGTACCAATTCTAGCCAAAATTTGGCTAAAATAGGTACCAAAAATAGCCAAAAAATGGTAATTTTATGAAAAAGGAGAAAAACATGAAAAGAAAATTAGAAAAAGAATTAATCGAATGGAAAAATAGAGATGAATATCTACCTTTACTTTTAAGAGGGGCTCGCCAGGTTGGTAAAAGCTATCTGGTTGAGTATTTTGGTAAAAATTATTTTGAAAATATCATCAAAATCGACTTTGAAAAAAGCCCAGAGTTAAGTCGATGTTTCAAAACTCGTGACCCGGTTGAAATCACAAAAGAAATAGAGGTTACTTTAGAACAAAAAATCATTCCTGGTAAGACTCTACTTTTTTTAGATGAAATCCAAGAATGTCCAAATGCATTGATAAGTTTGAGATATTTTCGTGAATTAATGGGAGATCTTCATGTTATTGCCGCGGGATCATTAATGGAATTTTTATTAAACAATGAAAAATATTCTTTTCCTGTAGGTCGAGTTGAGTTTTTATATTTACGTCCCTTTTCTTTTGAAGAATTTTTAGAGGAACTCGCTCCAATAGCTTATCAAAGACTACAGTCTATAACTTTAAAGAAACCTTTAAGCGAGGTTGAACATATTGAACTATTAAAATGGGTCAAAAAATATTTCTTTATTGGTGGCATGCCAGATGCAATAAAAAAATACAAATCAAGTAATTCATTTTTAGAGTGTCAAAAAGTGCACAGAAGAATCCTTCATGCATACGAAAGTGATTTCGGACAATATTCTGAACATGTGCAACATAAATTTTTACAAATGATTTTTCTAAAAACACCGGCTCTAATTGGACAAATCTTAAAATATACAAATATCGATAAAGAAACTCGATCTAGAGATTTAAAACCAGCAATTCATCTCCTTTCATCAGCAGGTCTTATTCAACAGGTTTTTGCAACTACAGCTAGTGGCATTCCTCTACATGCTCATGTTCGAGAACATCGTTTTAAATTGCTATTTTTAGATATAGGTCTGCTTCAAACTGCTTTGCAAGTAGATGCTGGGGATTTTTTTGAAAAAGATATCATGCAAATCAATGCTGGAATGCTCGCAGAACAATTTGTTGGACAGGAGATTTTAGCAAATGATCTTCCAGATCAAAATAGATCTTTACTTTTTTGGGAAAGGGAAAAAAATGGTCATGCTGAAATAGATTTTATCAAAACAATTGATTCTCAGATTATTCCGATTGAAGTTAAGGCTGGGGCTACCGGCACACTTAGATCTTTAAAAAGTTTTTTGAAATTAAAAAGATCTCCTTTTGGGATTAGGATTTCTGAAAATGATTTATCATTTTATGATCAAATTCTTTCGATTCCATTATATCTGACTTCTAAGATGAACTATTTGACATTACAAGTTTTGAAAAAAAATTATTAGCTTCATTAAAAAAAAGAAATTTTTTCTAATTTCATCTGATTTTAAAGACTAAAGCTGTCATATCATCATACTGAAAAGTATCTTTTGAATATGTCTCAAGTCTACGAAATAGCTTTTCTATAATTTCATAAGCCGCTAGCTTGTCAGTATCTTTAATAAAATTGATTAGATTTTCTTTACCAAAAAATCGATTCTTTATATCAATAGCATCGATTATTCCATCGGTATATAAAAAGATGAGATCTCCTTTTTCTAAAGTCACTTCATTGACATAGATATCCTTGAGATCTTTGACCCCTAAAGCTATCCCTTTAGTTGTAAGCTCAGTGATAGTTGAATATTTTTTTCTCAATATGGCACTTTGATGGCCAGCATTTGAGTATTTTAAAATTCTTGATTTGGGATCATACATCCCAAAAAATGCTGTTGCAAACATCGAAAGATTTTGCGTGTCTTTTAAAAAGACTTGATTAGTCTTGAAAATAATTTTTTCGAGCGAATTGAGCTCAAAGGCAAAAGATCTAATAATGCTTCTTAAATTTAGAGCATATAGACAAGCTAAAATACCTTTGGTGGCAATATCAGCTATTACAAAAAATACTTGTCCATTTTTTTCAAAAAAGTCATAAAAATCTCCACCTACTTCTTTGGCAAATAAATTGCCAAAAGCAATATCAAGACCTTTAACATCCAAAGGTTGTTGAGGCAAAAGACTCATTTGTATCTCTTCACCTATTTTTAGCTCTTCTAAATATTTTTGTTTTTCGATCTTTTCTTTTTCAACTTCTTTTTGTTTTAAGAGTAAAGAGTCGATAGTTTCATTAAAAAAATAACCAATATGGTTAATCTCAAATCCATATTTTTGTTTTTTATATCTTCTATCTAACTTACCTTCTTTGACTTTTTGCATAGTTTTTAAAAGTTTTCCAATCGGTTTGGTCATAAGAACAATAAAGATTAAAGATAGGAGCAATAAAAGAATAAAAATAATCGACAAGATATAGAGGTGTTTAAAAATAAAGCTATTTATATGAAAATTTTTGACATCTTTTTCATCTAAGCTAAGAGCAACCTTTAGGTTAGAATTTTTTAAATCCTTTTTAACAAGGATTTGTTTTGAAGCAGAACTCTTAGTAGTATTTTTTAAACTTTTCTTGTCTTTTGAAGTGATATTGGAAAGGATTGTGTTGCCATTATCAACAATAGCCATACTCACATTAGCGAAGTATTTATCTTTTGGAAAATCTATCAATAAATCGTTTTTCAAAAACGCTACTACTAAAGCTGCAACAGGTTTATCATTTAGCATGACTCTTTTTGATAGATAGATACAATCAGAGCAATTTAAAAGAGCAGTTAAAAAAAGAGTTTTTTTAGCATTTAATATCCCTTTCAGAGCATTTAGATTTGTTATTTTTAGATCTTTTGATGAATTGTTAACTCTAAAATTGTCTTGATCTTCTAAAGAGAAATAAAAAAGGCCTTCTAAATCAAACTCTTTTGATCTTTTTTTCAATAGATTATCAAAATTTAGATTTTTATTTTTCATCTCATCGAAAATGGATGTTAAGATTTGATCTTTGAAGCTCAAGTTATCTTCAATATTTTTCTCTATTTGAGTTGCTATAACCGATAGAGTTAGATAAATATCTTCCCGTGTTTGTTTATATTCAGTTTTATATAAAAAAATTGTATAAATAAATAAAGGCAAAACAACTAAAATTAGCAAAATAAAAAAAATTCGAGATGCTAAAAAACTTTTTGCTTTAATGTGAGATGATTTCATAACTATAAAAGGAGTTTTATGTCAATTAGTCCCTCCAATCCTCATATAAAACGAATCGTAAAAATAAGAAAAGAAAAAAAAGCTCGCCTAAAAGAAAAAAAAGTCTTAATTGTTGGAACTAAAGCTCTCTCTGACATCAAAAAAGCCGGTCATCGCATCAATACTTTAATTACTACCAAAAAAATTGGCGGTAAAAAATATAAACCTAAAAAGACCCTGCTTGTTTCTAAAAAGGTCATGGGAAAAATAACGAATGTAAAATCTCCTGAAGATGTTGCCGCTTTGGTTGATCTTCCTGAAAAAGAATTAACCAGCAAAGATTATGTCTTAATTTTAGATAATATTTCTGATCCAGGCAATTTAGGTACAATTATTAGAAGCGCTAACGCTTTTAAATTTGATATGATAATAATATCTGAAAATTCAACTGATCCATATGGAGAAAAAGCACTCAGAGCTGCAAAAGGGGCTACTTTTTTTATTCCAATTAGAACCATGAGTGAAAATAAAATATTTTTATTTATTCAAAAAAACAAATTAACTACTTATTTAGCGGATGTAGAAGGTGTGAGCTTAAACACAATGACTTTTAAAAAACCCTTGGGCTTAATAATGTCTAATGAAGCTAAAGGACCGTCTGAGTGGACAAAAAAAATATCCAAACGTTTTACAATTCCAATAAAAAAAGATATCGATTCTTTAAATGTTGCAATCGCGGCAAGCATCTGTATGTATGAGATGAGAAAATAGATGTCTAAAAATAAAATTAGTAGTTCTAAATTTGATAAATATCTTCAAGAGGAAGAATTTTTTTTAAAAGACAAAAAAAAATACAGAAAACAGAGAAAACAAAAAAGCAAATTAGATCGATCAAAATACAAAAAAACAGATCTCCAAAAACAAAAAAAAGTCTTACCTAAAACAAATCATTTCAAAAAGGGTTTAGTTCTATCAATCTTTGGCGAAGAGATAAATGTTAGGTTTAACAAAAAACATTTTAGGTGCTCTCTTAGAGGTCTTTTAAAAAAAGAAAAAACTAAAAACAAAAATATCCTAGCTGTTGGCGACAGAGTTTTTATCACAATAAAAAATGATCAAGGGGTTATTGAAGATATAGAACCAAGAGTTTCAATTCTTTCAAGAACTGATGAGAAAAGAAAAAAACAAAGCATTATTGCTGTTAACATCGATCAAGTTTTAATAACATCCTCTATTGATCAACCCAGATTTAAACCTTTTTTAATCGATCGCTATATCATAGCGACTCATAAAGGGAATATGCATCCGATAATACTCATCAATAAAATCGATTTACTCAAAAAATTGAAACTTAAAGAAAAACAAAAATTTCAAAATTTTATAAAAATATATAAAAAACTTGGGTATAAAATCTTAGCTCTGAGCTTTAAAGAAAAAGTGGGTTTAAATAGTCTCTTAAAGGTTATGAAAAACAAAACCTCTGTCTTCTCTGGTCAATCAGGCACAGGTAAATCATCTTTAATAAATGCTGTTTTACATACCAAATTAAAAACAGGTTCTTTGATTAAAAAAACCTATAAAGGCGCCCATATCACTACCAAATCTGAGCTTGTTGAAATAAAAACCGGTGGTTTTTGTATCGATACTCCAGGAATCAAAAGTTTTGGGATTTGGGATTTGAAAATAGAAGATATAAAAGATTATTTTTTTGAATTTAAAAAATTTAAAAATTGCAAATATGAAAACTGTCTTCATTTAGAAGAACCAAATTGCAAAATAAAAGAAGCGTTAGACAAAAAAAAGATCTCTTCCTTGCGTTTTGATTCTTATCGTAGTTTAATTAAAGAAGCAATAGACAAAAAAAGGACATCCAATTATGAGTAAAATAAAAAAAATCCAAGCTCTAGAAATTTTAGATTCTCGTGGCAACCCAACCATTGAAGTTATTTTAAGAACAGATAACGGTATTATTACCAAAGCCAAAGTCCCCTCTGGAGCCTCAACTGGAGCTAACGAAGCTTTAGAGCTCAGAGACCACGATAAAAAAAGATACTCAGGCAAAGGTGTTTTAAAAGCTGTCTCAAACGTAAATAATGAAATTGATAAACTCTTACATGGCAAGGAAGTCACCGATCAAGCCACTATCGACAATCTCATGATCAAAGCTGATGGCACTGAAAACAAAGCTAATTTTGGCGCTAATGCTATGCTAGGGGTCTCTTTAGCTGTTGCAAGAGCGGGAGCCGCCTCAAAAGACCAAGCAATTTATGAATATCTAAATCCCCAAAAAACCTATCTAATACCATGTCCTATGATGAATATCATAAACGGTGGTGTTCACGCTGATAGCTCACTTGATTTTCAAGAGTTTATGATAAGGCCTAAAGGTGCTAAAAACTTTAGAGAAGCTCTTCGTTGGGGGGCTGAAGTATTTCATACCCTTAAATCCATCTTAAAAAAAGAGGGCCATGCCACCTCTGTTGGTGATGAAGGCGGTTTTGCGCCAAAGCTAAAGTCCCATGAAGAAGCTCTTGAGCTGATCTGCAGAGCCATTGAAAAAGCGGGCTATAAGCCTGGCACGCAGATATCTATCGCGCTTGATCCCGCTGCCTCAGAGTTTTATGACACAGATAAAAAAGTCTATGTAGAGATGAAGAAAAAACAAGCCAATCAAAGTTTTAAGACTAAAACCCCCTCAGAACAGATCAAATACCTAGAATCACTCGCTAAAAAATTTCCGATAGACTCCATTGAAGATGGTCTTGCTGAATCCGATTGGGATGGCTGGATAGAGCTAACCCATGAGATAGGCTCTAAAATGCAACTCGTCGGTGATGATTTGCTTGTTACCAACACTAAATTTTTACAAAAAGCCATCGACACCAAAGCGGCTAATGCCATCTTGATTAAACTCAATCAAATAGGCACTCTAACAGAAACCCTCGCCGCTATCGATTTAGCTAAAAAAAATGGTTTTAATACCGTCATATCCCATAGATCTGGAGAAACTGAAGATGCCTTTATAGCGGATTTTGCTGTTGCTACCCACGCCGGGCAAATAAAAACAGGCTCTCTTTGTCGATCAGATAGAATAGCTAAATACAATCGCTTACTTGA
>JAAKFJ010000050.1 GCA_011064745.1 Candidatus Anoxychlamydiales bacterium
CTCAGGAAAAAAAGGTTTTTTTAGAGATTTAAAAGCTTTTGAGATAATCGAGCAAATAATTCATATTACAAAAGATACTAATCAATCACCTACGCATATAGTTTTTATGGGAATGGGTGAACCTCTTTTAAATTTAGATGAGCTTGTACGATCAATTGAAATAATCTCTCATGAAAAATACTTAAAAATCTCTCAAAGAAGAATAACTATTTCTACAGTAGGTGTTTTAGAAAATATCAAAAAATTAAAAGAAAAAAATCTTAAATGTAATTTAGCTCTATCTTTGCACGCTCCAACAGATGAAATAAGAAATAAAATAATGCCATATACTAAGAAATATAAGTTAAAAGATATCCTAAAAGAGCTTCAAAGCTACCAAGATAAAACAAAAAGAGATATTTCTTTTGAATATATTTTAATCGAAAATATCAACGATTCTCTTAGCCATGCTAAAGAGCTTTTTTATCTTTTAAAAAACTTTCAATGTTCAATTAATTTAATTCCATATAACCCAATAGATGGTTTAAATTATAAAAGACCTCAAAATGATAGAATTAAAAAATTTAAATCTTATCTAATAGCTCAAAAACTAAACGTTTTTCAAAGATATAGCAAGGGAAACGATATATCAGCTTCATGTGGTCAACTAGCCCTTAGGGATAAGTCAAACATATTATAGCTTGCTAATATTTCAAAGGTTTCATTAAACTTTCGAAAACACTTTAGAGGTAATTGGATGAATATCGCCAATTATATAACACTTCTTAGAATTTTGATTATTCCCTTTTTCCCACTTATCTATTTGAAATATAATTTTTTTAAAATCCCACTTTTTTGGATGCCTATTATCCTTTTAGGTATTTTAATTTTTTGTGAAATAACAGATTTAGTAGATGGTCTTTGGGCGAGATGGAAAAATCAAGTAACAGATCTGGGTAAAGTTATGGATCCAATGGCTGATAGCATAACTCATATTTTAGTGTTTTTTACCTTTACTCAAAGCTGGATCGATATCCCTATTTTATTGGTTTTTGTATTTCTATATAGAGAGTTTTTAATAAGTACCTTGAGAACGATTTGTGCTTTAAGAGGATTTTCTCTAGCAGCGAGAAGAAGTGGTAAAATAAAAACTCTTCTTCAAGCAATTGTAGCGATTTTAATAGTTGTCTTGATGATTCCTTTTATTATGGGCTATATTTCATTGGAAACTCTAAGAGTTACCAGCTTAATTTTAGTCTCTATTGCAGCTATCTATAGCGTGATCAGCGCTGTTGATTATGTCTATGCTAATAGATCTTATTTAAAGAGATTTTTTCTATAAGACCTTTTTATAAATAGTTAGGTATTTTTTAGCTGTTTTTTCCCAAGAAAAATCAAGTTTCATATTTTTATGAACTATTTCATAAAACTCATTTTGATCTTTTTTAAAGAAGTTTATCGCTCTTTTAAGCGTTGATGTTTGAGAAGAGATTAAAAATTTTGTGAAAGTAAAACCATTTCTTTTCTCTTTTGAAATTGTTTTATCATCCAAATCAAAAACAGTATCAGCCAGCCCCCCAGTTTCTCTAACAATGGGCATGACACCATATTTAAAACCAATTATTTGAGTAAGACCACAAGGTTCAAATAGCGATGGGATAATTATAAAATCAGCTGCAGAAAAAAACTTGTGAGATAGTTTTTCATTATGCTCGAAATTTAAAGATACATTTTTATTCTTTTTTAAATCCTTTTGAAGCTTTTTAAAGCTATTGGTGATTTTTTTATCCAAAGCAGAGCCTAATAAAACAAATTGAGCACCAACTTTTATAGATTCTAAAATAGCTGCTTTTATCAAATCTGGTCCCTTTTGAGAAACTAGTCTTCCAATAGAACAAATAAGAGGTTTGTCATCTTCATCTAAATTTAAAATCTTTTGAAGCTCTTTTTTATTATTATTTTTAGCGTCTATAAATTTTTTAAGTGAGCTTTTAGAGCTGTATTTATATTTTATGTCTTTATCTTTTTCGGGCCTCCAAAAATTTTGATCAATCCCATTTAAAACGCCCTTTATTTTCTTTTTGTATTTTTGAGTAATTTTTTCTAGATTGCAGCCAAGCTCTTTTGTCATTATCTCTTTAGCATAATTTTCAGAAACCGGAATTATAATATCTGAATATACAAGGCCTCCTTTTAATAAATTTAAAGTTTTTGGCCTGTTTGGATCTTTAAGCTTTTCTTTTGTAAGATAATATTTCCCATTAAAACCCAAATTCTTTATGTCTTTTGGTTTACAAAGTCCTTGATACTGCAGATTGTGAATAGATAAAACTATTTTGGCTTTATGTTTTAGATTTTTGGAATAGATATCTTTATATAATGGAGCAATAACAGCAGTGTGCCAATCATGGATATGGATAATATCTATTTTTCTAAAATCAGCTTTTAAAAATTCTAAAACCGCTTTGCAAAAAAATAAAAATCTATGAACGTCATATTTATATCCATAAATTTTGGGCTTTTTAGAAAAATAATTTTTCTTATCCTCAATTAAATAAACCTGAACACCATTTACTTTTGCTAAATAAATATTAACAACTTGCCACCTACTTCTTTCAAAAATTTTGAAATTTTTCTTTATAATTTTTAGATCTTTTAGATATTGCGTTTTTAAGCTTTTATATTTAGGTAAAATGACAGAGATATCTATACCTTTTTGTTTTGAAAGAACAGATGAGAGACCGCCTACAACGTCTCCTAAACCTCCCACCTTTGCAATAGGTGCCATCTCGGCTGCAATATGTACTATTCTCACCAAAGCCACCCCCAAAACAACTTTGTAGCAAAATAGTAAAATAATTTATATGGAAATTTAAAAATTTATAGTTTCAAAGACATATCTTTGGATGTAAAAATATAATTTGATTAAAAAAAATATCTAACATAAAAGTATCACCAAATCGATATTTTCTTAATTTGGTGATACTTCTGTGTTGCAATATTTCTATCACCAAATCGACATTTTCTTAGTTTGGTGATAGTTGCTCTTTTATCATTCAATAATTATACGTATTAATGCGCTGCATAAGCGATTGTATATCAATTATTTATATTGTAATAATTTGAAACTATAAGACTATTTTAATTTTTCTAATGACCAATCATCATTTTAATTTTTCACAAAAACATCGTTCTAAATTGATAAAATAATATTTTTAATGCTAGTTAAAATTCCTTTAAAAAAGTCTTTACTATAAGCCTAGGCTTTTTAAGATCTTCTAAAGATTAGGTGATACTTCTTTGATTTGGTACATAGCTTATAATCTTTCTTGAAAAAAAACCTTAATTTTCAATATATTAGAAACCAGTTTTACAGTGGGGTGTCGCCAAGTGGTAAGGCAGCGGTTTTTGGTATCGCCATGCGGAGGTTCGAATCCTTCCACCCCAAATTAGATATTCCTAAGGAATTGGTGCGTTTCGCAAGCCACTTTATGTGGAGAGATAGGCTCTTTTAAAAAAAGTGTATACCCTATCTCATGGAATATGATCCTTATTTAATGCTATGCATTAATTCTTTGAATATCTAAAAAAAATATTTTTGTTTTTTAAAACTCAGTAGTTTTTTAAAATAGATTAGTTAAAAAAAGGTAGGATTATTTTATGCAACTATCAATATATAAAAGAGAAAAAAAGCAGATCACGAAACTTAGACATTTAGGCAATGTTCCAGCTGTCGTATATGCTCAAGATCAGAAAAAAAATGAAAATATTTATTTGAAAAAAGCTGAGCTAAAAAAACAATTGGCTACGCTAAAACCTGGAGATTTATCAACTTCAATTTTTACTTTGAAAAGTGAAAAAGAAACCTTTAAGGCGATAGTTAAAGAGATACAGTATTTTGTAACGACTTATGAGGTGTCACATTTAGATTTCATGCGATTAGATGAAAAAAAAGTTATTACAGCCAAAGTGCCGATCAGATTTACTGGAGTAGCTGAATGTAAAGGTATCAAACAGGGTGGTAATTTTCGTCAGATAATTAGAGCTATGAAAGTTAAATGTTTACCTAAAGATCTGCCTAAAGGATTTGTGGTGCATGTCGCTGATATGGAAATAGGAGATACTAAAAGACTATCTGAGATTAAGCTTCCAAAAGATGTGATTAGTGTATCTAGAAAGTTAAATGAAGTGATTGTTACCATAACTAAGCGATAAGATATGGAAAAGTTTCTAATAGTCGGTCTTGGTAATCCTGGTATTTTATATAAAAATACCAGACATAACCTTGGATTCAAAGTAGTAAAAAGGCTGGCTAAGAAACATAAGTTAGAATTTAAAAATGAAAAAAAATTTAAAGCTAAAGTAGCGAGGGGTGAAATTTTAGGGTTCGATGTTTATCTCATTTTGCCTCAGACTTATATGAATGAGAGCGGGCAAGCTGTTATAAAGGTTAAAAATTATTTAAACATAGATCTTAAAAATATTTTGATAGTGGCCGATGATGCGGATATCCCCTTTGAAGAGTTTAGAATAAAAGATGACAGCTCAGCCGCTGGCCATAGAGGGCTTCAAAATATAGAGATGCACCTTAAGACAAAGGGCTACGCTCGGCTAAGAGTGGGGATAGGAAGAGAGAAAAAAGAGCTAAAGGCCTATGTATTGGATAGGTTTACCAATGAAGAAAAAGAAAAGCTACCCCAAATCGAAGAAAAGGGAGCAGCCTTCATTGAACTTTGGATGCAAGAAGGTGTTAAAATCGCTGCTAATAGAGCGAATGTTAGATTAAAAAAAAGTAAAGAGGAAAAACATGACTCATGAGAAAAAACGTCTGTATGAAGGTATGTATATTATCAATTCAAACCTTTCAGAAGACGCAAGAAAAAAAGCTTTAGATAAAATAACTTTAGCCATTGAAGAAAAAAAGGGTGAGATTCATAAAATCCATGATATGGGAAAAAAAAGATTCGCCTATGAGATAGATAAGAAAAGAGAAGGTTATTACTATCTTATCTATTTTACTATAGCTACCCAGCACGTAAAAGAGCTTTGGAATGATTATCTGTTGCATGAAGATATTATTAGATTTATGACTTCGAAATCAGACGCTATTTTAGAAACCTTAGAATTTAAATCTTTAACACCAACAACTTAATGAGGATAAATAATATGAGTGAAAAATTTGAAAAAAGACCATTTTCATTTAGTGTAAAAAAGAAAAAAGGGTGTCCTTTTGCATCTGCAAGTATAAAAACAATCGATTACAAAGACATTGAAAATATTAGACTTTTCGTCACAGAGAGAGGCAAGATTTTGCCAAGAAGAATTACTGGGGTGTCATTTTATTTTCAAAAACAGTTGAAAAAAGCAATAAAAAGAGCGAGACATATGGCTCTTCTACCATTCGTCTCAGAAGAATAAGGGGTATTATTTATGAAAGCTAAACAAAAAATGTTATTACTTAAAGATATTGAAGATCTAGGAAGAAGTGGAGAAGTTGTTTCAGTAAAAGCTGGATATGCTAGAAACTATTTACTTCCCAAGCTTTTTGGGATTACAGCTGATGCGAACACTTTAAGAATGCAAGAAAAACTCCAAAAAGTGAGAGCTGTTAAATCGGCTGAAGACAAAAAAGAAGCAGCGGCTTTAGCTAAAATCATCGAAACGATGACGTTATCTATCAAGGTTAAAGTAGATTATGATGGTAGGATGTATGGGTCTGTCTCAGCAACGGATATTACGCATCTTTTTGAGCAGCATAATATAAAACTTACTAAAAAAAATATTGGTATAAAAAAACCTATTAAAGAAACAGGTGATATCGAAGTTCCGATCAAACTAAAAGAGGATGTTGAAACAAAGGTTATTTTAAAGATTATTCCTGAAGAAGTGAAATTGCCTAAAGATGGCCAAAAGAAAAAAGAAGATCAAATAGTTGAAGAGGGTGAAGAAGAGATAGTAGAAGATAAAAAAACTGAAAAGAAACAAACAAAAAAATCAAAAGAGAAAAAAGAAGAGAAATGATTTTCTACTTTTCACCGGCAAAAGTAAACTTGTTTTTTAAAGTACTATCAAAAAGAGAAGATGGCTATCATGATATAGCCTCTTTATATCAAACAGTATCTTTAGTTGATCATCTCTCTTTTCAAAAAAGTAAATCAGATCATTTTTATTGTTTTAATAATAAAGATTTGAAGTGGGATGAGAGCAATTTAATTTTTAAGGCGACAAATCTTTTTAGAAAAAAAACAAAAATAACCACTCCGATAGAAATCCTTTTAAAGAAAAACATTCCTATTGAAGCTGGTTTAGCCGGGGGCAGCTCAAATGCTGCAACGACTCTTTGGGCTTTAAATGAGCTTTTTGATAAACCTCTAGATATTTTAGATCTGATTGAAATAGGAAAAAAAATCGGGGCTGATGTGCCTTTTTTTTTCTCATCCGGCACGGCTTTTTGCACAGGTATTGGAAATGTTTTTGAAAATGTTTTGCTAAAGGCGTTGAACTTTTATATAGCTAAACCCAATTTTGGATCTTCAACTCTTAAAGTCTACAAAAATGTTAAAATGGATCTTTTAAAAAAACAAGATCCGCTTCAGCTAAAAAAAAGTGTGATTGAGAATAACTTTTCATCTTTTAACGATTTAGAAATCTCAGCTTTTGAGATAGATAAAAGACTTGTTTCTATAAAAGCAAAGCTTCAAGAGATAGGCTTTGAAAAAGTTGTCATGACCGGCTCTGGTTCTAGTTTTATGTGTTTTGATAATTCTATAAAACCAAGACCTTCTAAAGAAATTTCATTTTTCGAGGTTTTTAATATCCAAAAAAATAAAAATAGCTGGTATTCTTTTTAGAAAAAAAGAAATACATGAAACAGAAAAAACTTTTCGATGATCAAATAATTATCATCACTGGCGCTTCGGGGTTTATCGGATCTGGGGTCGTTCGCTATCTTAATGACAAAAACTTATCTAATCTTGTCTTAGTTGATGATCTAAAGAATGAAAAATGGAAAAATTTAGTCGGTAAAAGCTTTTTAGATATTATCCAAAAAGAAGATCTTTTTGAATTTTTAGAAGGAAGGGAGAATGAGATAGAAGCTATTATTCATCTTGGAGCTTGCTCATCTACTATCTGCACAGATGAAAATTATCTTCTTGAAAATAACTACAAGTTCTCTCAAAAACTTGCTGAATATGCTCTTAGTAACGATCAAAGATTTGTCTATGCATCATCGGCTGCAACTTACGGTGATGGAAGTTTAGGTTTTTCAGATGATGAAACTCTTTTAGAAAAGCTAAGACCTATTAATATGTATGCCTATTCAAAACAGCTTTTTGATCTTTGGGCTAAAAAAGAAAATCTTTTAGATAAAATGGTGGGTCTTAAATACTTTAATGTTTTTGGTCCTAATGAATACCATAAAGGTCCAATGGCCTCCATGATTCTTAAAATGATGCATAAAGTTGAAAAGGAAGGCTCATTAACCTTATTTAAATCCAATGACCCTACAAACTTTAAAGATGGAGAGCAAAAAAGAGATTTTATATATGTTAAAGATGCTGTTAAAATGACTTGCTCCCTTATTGAAGAAGCTTTTGAAGATGTCTCAGGCATTTTCAATATTGGATCGGGGATTGCAACAACTTGGAATGATCTGGCCAAAGCTTTATTCAAAGCTTTGAAAAAACCAGTTAAAATAAAATATATCGATATGCCAAAAGAGCTAAATAAACAGTATCAAAACTTTACAAAGGCAGATATGACAAAGTTCAATAAACTTTTTAAAGGGGATTTTAAAACAACGAATATTGAAGATGCGATTGAAGACTATGTTCAAAACTATTTACTTGAAGACAAAAGATGGTAAAATTAACAAATACATTTTCTAAACTTCAAAATATCAAAACTCTTGTCATCGGCGATTTTATGTTAGATCGATATACATATGGTAATGTCAATCGAATATCACCAGAAGCGCCGGTCTCCATTTTAAAAGTTAGAAATGAAGAAATGAAACTTGGCGGCGCTGGTAATGTCGTTTTGAATCTTTTATCTTTAGGAGCGAGCGTTATAGCTATTGGCAGAATAGGGGATGATAATGCTGGAGATACTGTAATTAAGCTGTTAAATGATCATGGCTGTATAAGTAATAATCTTTTCATCCAAAAAAATTATCAAACGCCTGTGAAAAATAGACTAATAGCCGAAAGTCAACAAGTTTTAAGAGTAGACTTTGAAAAAGAAGAGCCCCTATCTACCATTTTAGAAAATAAAATTATTAAAAAACTACCCAAGCTTATCAAGTCTGTCAAAGTAATTGCAATCTCAGATTATGCTAAAGGTTTTTTATCCGATAAATTGATCAGGTTTGTAATAGATATAGCAAGAGAAAATAAAGTGTGCGTAATTGTCGATCCTAAGGGCCTAGATTTCAATAAATATAAATCAGCCAATATCATTAAGCCTAACTTAAAAGAAGCCTATAGCGCCGTTAATTTAAGTTTAGATGCTGATCTAAATATTGTTGCTCAAAAAATTCTTGATCAAACCAAAATCGATAATCTTTTAATTACCAGATCTTCTGATGGAATTTCTCTTTTTTCCAAAGATCTTAAAAGACAAGATTTTCCAGTTAGATCTAAAGAGGTCAAAGATGTTACTGGCGCTGGCGATACTGTTTTGGCTATGCTTTGTATTGCTCTCGGAAATGGACTGGATTTGCCAGTTGCTTCTCAACTTGCTAATATCGCCGCTTCAATTGCAATCGAGCACATCGGTTGCGCCCAGATCACACTCGCTGATTTTGCTAAAAGACTTCTAGAATATGATACAGAAAATAAGATATTTGATTTCTCTCATCTTTTTGCTTTAAAAAAAGCTCTAGAGAATAAAAGATTTAATCTTTTGGGAATCAATAGCACAAGCGGCATGACATCAGCTATTTTAAGAGCTATTAAAAAATTATCAAAAACTAAAAATGATACTATCATCTACGTTTTAGATGAAAATCCTGATGATGAATTTGCAGATCTCTTATCATCGGTTAATGAAGTAAGTTTCATTATCTTGCATAATAAGTCACTTAAAAATCTATTTACTGAGATTTTACCAGAAAAAGTCTTTATCTTGAAAAAAGATGTATTAAATGAGCTAAAAAATTCTAAAGAATTAATAAAGCTATGCTA
>JAAKFJ010000051.1 GCA_011064745.1 Candidatus Anoxychlamydiales bacterium
TCTAAAATCTCTTTGAAAAGATCAGATCAATGTATTAAACTGATACTTATCTATTAAAGACTTAAAAATATGTTTAAATACGACTTAAAATATATTAGAAACTTTTCCATTATTGCGCATATTGATCATGGTAAATCAACTATTGCGGATAGACTCTTGGAATTTACTGATACGGTCTCTAAAAGGGATATGCAAGAGCAATTTTTAGATGATATGGAGTTAGAAAGAGAAAAGGGCATTACGATCAAAGCACATCCTGTAACAATGTATTACAATGCCAAAGATGGCAATACATATCAGATAAACTTTATTGATACACCCGGACATGTTGATTTTTCTTATGAGGTATCTCGATCTCTCTCCGCTTGTGAAGGCGCTCTTTTGATCATTGATGCATCTCAAGGTGTGCAAGCGCAGACGCTCGCTAATGTTTTTTTAGCAATAGAGAAAGATTTAGAGATTGTATCAATAATAAATAAGATAGATCTAGCAAGTGCAAATATTGAGGATGCTAAAAATCAGATCAAAGAAGTAATTGGTCTACCATCCGAGGATATCATTTTAACCTCAGCTAAAAAAAATATTGGTATAGATCAAATTTTAGAAAGAATTATCAAAGATATCCCTGCGCCAAAATTAGAGCCAGATATTAGCTTAAAGGCTTTAGTTTTTGACTCTCACTATGATACTTATCGAGGTGTTATGGTCTACGTTCGGATAATTTCTGGTAAAATTTCTAAAAAATCTCTTATCAAGTTTATGGCAACAAACAAAACCTTTGAAGTTTTAGAAGTAGGAATGTTTTCACCAAATGAAAAACCAGTTGAATCTTTAAAAGCTGGGGAAGTCGGTTATGTTGTCGCTAACATAAAAAACACAACAGATATCAAGATTGGTGATACTATAACTTTAGTCGATCACCCTGCCAAAGAGCCACTAGCTGGTTTTAAAATTATTAATCCTGTTGTTTTTGCGGGTATTTATCCGATTGACTCATCAGATTTTGAGAATCTCAAAGATGCATTGACTAAACTGCAGCTAAATGATTCAGCCCTATATGTTGAACAAGAAAGCTCACAAGCTTTAGGCTTTGGATTTCGGTGTGGATTTTTAGGTCTTTTACATTTAGAGATTACCGTTGAAAGACTACAAAGAGAGTATGATTTAGATATTATCACTACCTCGCCTAGTGTTATCTATAATGTTTTGTTAAATGATGGAAAAGTTATCAAAATTGATAATCCAGCCAACTTTCCAGATCCGACACATATACAATCGATTGAAGAGCCTTATGTCCATTGTCATATTATGGTCCCCTCTGAGTATTTAGGCACTGTTATGAATTTAGGTATGGAAAAAAGAGGCGAGCTTCAAAAAACAGAAACCTTAGATGCTAAAAGATTGCTTTTAACTTTTTATTTTCCGATGAATGAGATATTAACAGATTTCAATGACAAGTTAAAGTCCTATACAAGAGGATATGGCTCCTTTGATTACGAACTGGCGGATTACAATAAATCCGATATTATCAAGTTAGAAATCAAGATAAATGATGAAGTTGTCGATGCTTTTTCAACCCTAGTGCATCGCTCCAAAGCAGAGGCTAAAGGTAGATCTCTTTGTAAAAAGCTAAAAGAGCTTATTCCTAAACAGTTATTTAAAGTGCCTATTCAAGCGGCTATCGGCGGGAAAATTATTGCTAGAGAGACCATTTCAGCAATGGGTAAAAATGTAACAGCTAAATGCTACGGCGGCGATATTACCAGAAAAAGAAAGCTTTGGGAAAAACAAAAAAAAGGTAAAAAGAAAATGAAAGAAATTGGAAAGGTCAATATCCCATCTAATGTTTTTACCCAAATTTTAAAATCTGAATAAAATTTTAGCTTCTAGATTTTTTTTGCTCAGATTTTTCTAGATCTTTTCTAGCTTTTTGAACCTGTCTAGAAGTTATAAAAGATCTTAGCTTATATTTTCTTAAATTCTTGACATTTGCAAACCAATGTAACATTTCAATTCTTTCAACCATTCTATTTGCTCTTTTGCTTGCGACATACTCTTTATCACCATTAGATATATATACTTTATTAAGATCATCTTTTAGCTCAAATCTATTATCATAGATTTCTTTTATTCTTATCTTCGCTTCAGGTGAAAATCTTTTTTGAGCAAATTTTAATTTAAAGGTTGCCCAACGATATAGTTTGTGGGTCTCAAAGATAGAATTAGCATGAGTTGGAGAAAAAGCAATTCCCCCATCTATTAAAACAATCTTTTTAGCTTTTCTTTTGTTCGCTTTAATAAGCCAGTTTTCAGCATGTCTATCCATATTACCTTCGATGACATCGTTTATTATTAAATCTTCAGCTAAAGGTTTCGGTAGTTTTTTCTCAATTCTTCTTTTTTTAGGCTTTGTAGATTTTACATAGTTTTTATTAACATTTAAAAACTCTTTTGCCTCTATTGTATTTGGTACAAACAATTGAAAAGAGCCATCTGTCTCCTTACCTTTTCCTCTTCTGTATCCTAGAGGGTCTAACTTAACAATTTTAGTTATTGGTATACTCTCCGAGCCTATTTTTTTTGCCATCTTATAACTTGCTACCTCTGAGATATGACATTTTCCAGCGACATGCTTAAATATAGAGCCTCCAAAACCGATAAAATAAAGAAACTGATTTCTAATTCTAAGTGGTAAAAAAGGAGATTTCCTCGATAATGAATCTCCGGTTGATGTTTTGAAAATTCCAACTTTTCTATGATTGATATCTTTTAATATGTATGACTCAGAGTTACCAACACCTGGTTTAACAGGTCTAACACCTAAATAAGTAGCTAATTTAGCATCTAAAAATTCTTCATTAAACTCAGAGAGTTTCTTAGCATTGTTTTTTTGACTATTCTCTTCTGTAAGGGAATCTCTTAATACTGATAAAGTCTTTCCTTGAATTTGAGATCTATCGTAAATATTTTCTGAAAGTGGCGCCAGTTTATTAAAAAAGAAATTTGATACTACCTTTTTATCACCCACTTTAGAGTTATTAACTACCCAATTGATCGTATCTTTTAGATTACTTTGAACCTGATTAAAATAAGATGAATAAAAAACTTTACTAGCAACAAATAATAGCTTTCTAACAAAAGACATTTTTTTTAAAAGGCCATTTTTTGAATAAAATATATCGCCTTTTTTTCTTTGTTCTAATACATCAACATTATGATAAAAGACATCTCTTTCATTACTTACTGTAGAAGACATTTTAATACCGTTTTTTATTAAGTTTTATTACTTATATTATTAATAATAGTTAATTATACTATTTATTATATTTAGTTTCAATTAATAACACATGTTTAGTTAGTTAATACAGCAGCTTTTTAAAAAAAATATTTGATAGATAATTGAGGGTTGTTTTGAAGAGACGTTTTATAGTATGATTTTTTGAGTTAAGTCCTCGTAGCTCAGGGGATAGAGCAATCGCCTCCTAAGCGATAGGTCGTGCGTTCGAATCGCACCGAGGGCATTTTATAGATAAAAAATGTTAAAATTATTACTTGATAGCAATTAAAAAGGACAATTAAAACTAATATTTTATATATAAATAATTTTAAAAAGACAGCTTTTCAACTAGATTAGCTATTTTATATTGAGGTTGAAAGCAAAAATCACAAAAGCTGATGATATAGTAGTGGCAGCCAAAGAGCTAATGGCAGCAGATGCTATATATTCCCCATTGTTAATTAATACTTTTATACCCCTTTTTTCTTCTAAATTATCTTCTTCTAAATCTTTAGTTTCAGTTTCACTTGAAATTTCAGGATGCACAAATTTATTAAAAAAAGCATAAGAAACAACAAAAGATATTGTAGCTGTGGCTATTGAACTGATCTTTAAAACTCTGTGAGGACCAACTCCTTGGCTTAGAGCGATCAAATCAATGGTTGATGCAAAAACTCCCAGTGAACTTCCTAGACAAGAACCACAAACTGTAGATCGAATTGGGCACCAAACTGACTCCATAATTACCTCTTATTAATTGGGAAAGACTATAATTAGAACTAATAAAAATAATCAATTAAAAGATTTTATTTAATATTAGGAATATTTCTTGATAAAACTCTCTATTCCATTAGCCACACCGAGAGATATTTTCTCGAGATAGAGTTTTTTTCTGATATTATCTCTCTCTTGTGGATTAGTTAAGAAACCAGCTTCTAATAAGATTGCGGGCATATTAGTCTCTCTAACAACACAAAACTGCCCTCTTTTAACGCCTCTAGATTTTGCCTGAGTTTTTTTAATAACATCAGAGAGAATACAATTAGCTAAATTCATAGAATTTCTAGCTCTTATTTTATTTTCTTGGCTATTAAAATAGTAAACTTCAATACCGTGAGCAATTTTATTAGGGCAGGAATTAAAATGAATAGAAACAAAAATCTCAGCATTATTTGAATTTGCCAAAGAGACTCTTTTTTTAAGAGGTACGAAATAATCTTTAGCTCTAGTTAGAACAACTTTATACCCTAATTGTTCTAAGTATTTTTTGGTGTATAATACAGCTGATAGAGTCAATCTTTTTTCTTCTAAATAAGGATACTTAATTTTTGCACCTTGATCTCTGCCTCCATGTCCTGCATCCAAAACAATAGTTGGTCTTTGAATAGTTTTATTTTTGTAAGCAGCAGCCAGCATTTTTTGAGGAACAGAATATAAATTTAGACTCAAAAATAAAAATAATACTAAAAACAATCTAAAACGCATTTTTACCTATAAAATGTGACATATTTGTTTGACGATTTTTGCATCATCAAATTCTATTGTTGTTCTATCAAATATTTGATAAGTCTCATGACCCTTTCCTGTAATTATAATGATATCTTGTCCATTGGCAAGGCTTATCGCTTTTTCAATCGCTTTTTTTCGATCTTTTTCGATGATGAATTTAGAGTTTTTTGAAAAACCTGATTTGACTTCATCAATGATTTTTTCAGGATCTTCATCTCTTGGATTATCCGATGTTACTATACTGATATCTGCATATTTTTCAGAAGCTTTGGCCATAAGAGATCTTTTAGATTTATCTCTGTTGCCACCGCAACCAAAAACATTAATGATCTTGCCTTTTTTAATCTCTCTCAAAGTTAAAAGTACATTTTTTAAAGCATCATCTGTATGAGCAAAATCTACAAAAATATTTAAGTTTTTTTTATTTTCAACTTTTTGAAGTCTTCCTTTAACCTCTTTAAAATTTTTTATAAAAAAAATGATCTTTTCAAGCTCTATATTTGCGATTAATCCAACAGAGATAGCCGCTAAAATATTATAGATATTATATTTTCCGATAAGAGGGGTAAAAACATCTGTTTTTTTATCCTTAAAATAAAGCGTAAAATAGCTGCCTTTTAAAGAAAATTTAATATCGCTTACATAAAGATCGGCTTTTTTTTGCAAAGAAAAAGTAAATATCTTTGATTTTGTATCTTTTATCATATCTGGGTAATTTTCATCATCGATATTGACAATTGAAGTTGATTTTTCATCTAATGAATCAAAAAGCTTTTTTTTAGCTTTTTTATAATTTTCAAAAGAGATGTGATAATCTAAATGATCTATTGTTAGATTGGTAAAAATAGCAATATCAAAATCTACGTTTTTTACTCGATTTTGTTTTAAAGCATGAGAAGAGACTTCCATACAGACACTTTGGCAGTTCGAGATGATCATTTCTCTTAAATATTTTTGAAGAGTTATTGAATCTGGCGATGTTAATTTAGAGACAATTTTATGCTCGCCTAAAATATATTCTATCGAACCTATTAGACCTGTTTTTTTATGACTTTTATCTAAGATATGTTTTATTAGATATGAAGTAGTAGTTTTACCATTAGTGCCAGTAATGCCGATAGTGAAAAGATCATTAGAGGGATTGTTGTAAAAGTTATTAGCAATATCAGGGATAGACTCTGTAGCATTTTGGCAAATCACTTGAGTAATATCTTTTAAAAAGGGATCAAAAACATCTGTAATAACAGCAATAGCCCCAGCTTCTATAGCTTCATAGATAAATTCAGCCCCATCAAATTTTTCACCTTTTCTAGCAATAAAAAGATTCCCTGGCGCCACAACTTTTGAGTCAGCTGTTATCCCTGATATCTCAACATCTTTAAAACCTTTTATTTCTGTATACTCAATATCTTTTAGAAGTTTTTTAAGTTTCATCTCTCATTCCAACTTTTATAAAGCTCGGATAACTGTTTTAATTCATCAGCCCAATCAGCTTTAGCCGCATCTCTTCTGGGATCTGGATAAGGATAACCGAAAGGATCATCTGGTGCAACACCTAAATATTTTAAAGCTCTTGTAGCAATATCTTTAAAAATTGGTGCCGCGCAAACGCCCCCTAGTTGCATCGAGCCAAGCCCTGGTACATATTTTTTTTCTGGTTCATCGATAACAATCATCAAAACAAAGCTAGGTTTTTCAACTGGCACAAAACCTATAAAAGAAGAGATATGAATATCTTTATTGTATTTCCCATCAACAATTTTTTCAGCTGTACCAGATTTTCCCGCTTCACTATAGCCTGGAATATCGGCAAGTCTTGAGGTGCCACCGATTTTTGTTATGTATTTAGTCGCTTTTTTAATGATCTTGCAATGCTCAGGATTTATAATTTGTCTCATTTTTTGAAAATCAAAATTTTTCGTATTGTCTAAAATAACTCTCTCTTTTCCATCAATATTTTTTACAATTTTTTTAAATAGTGTGGGTTGAACATCTTTGCCACCATTAGCAATTATAGCAAAAGCTCTTGCTATCTGAATAGAATTTACCAAAATATTATATCCCATAGCTAAAGAATATGGCGTAGATTTTGACCACTGAGGAGCTTTGTTGGGATAAAATTTTCCCACCTGGGGAACAAAACCATCTGCTTCAAATGGAAACTCTATCCCGGTTTTTTTTGAAAATCCAAAAAGTTCAATTAAACTATCTTGATACCATTTTTCACCGAGCGTATTAATTAATCTATCAACTAAAGTCGCGATATAAATATTGGATGATTTTTGAATGCCTAAATTCATATTCAAAAACTTGTGAACTCTAGCATCTTTTATAGGTTTAGATCTTCCTGGGAAATTTCCATTAGATGCTGCAATTTTTTCATCAGGATAAAAAATGGGTTCTTTTCCCATTTTTTCAAGCTCATCATTAGCTTTAAGACAAATCGCTAAGGTAATCGGTTTAAAAATACTTCCAGGCTCAAAAAGGTCGACTAAAGCTTTTAGCTTGGTAGTCTCTTTGAGACTCTCATCATTGAAATAATCTCTATATCTTGTCACATCAAAAGTCGGGCTTTGAGCCAGCGCTAAGATTTGACCGGTATACGGATCCATCATAATAGCCCAACCACTTTTAGCATTTGCAATTTTAACACCTTTATCAAGCTCTTCTTCAGCAATCGCTTGCAGATAATGATTTATCGTTAGATAGACATCAGAGCCATCTTGAGGTTTATCGATAACCTTGCCAGTATCTAAGGGATGTCTAGAAGATCTTGTGATAATTCGCCGCCCTAGTTGGCCTTTTAAATGATCGTTAAAATAGAGCTCTAACCCACCGGTTGGAAGAGATTGAAAAGAGATGGGATCTTTTTGATCTTGCACTGTATGGAGTATCTGACCTAAAAGAGGCCCGAACGGATAACATCTTTTATAATCACCCACAAAAAAAATAGCATTTCTAACTATTTTTTTTTCTTTTGAAAAGTTTTGCCACCATTTTATAATTTCATCTTTTTTATCTTTATCTATCCACGATATTATTTTTCTAGATCTGCTTTTTTTAAAAAATTCACAAAAGATATTTTCTTTTTCACTGCTTGTAAAATTAAAGTACTCAAATAGCTTTTTTGCAATGATTAGCTTATCATTTACATCGATTGAATTCGGATCGATATATAAATGGAATTTTGGTACTTCTACAACAAAAGGAACTTTTTGATCTGGGTGATCTTCTTTGATATCTGTATTAGAATAAAAACCTCCGCGCATAAAATATTCCGTAACATCTAAATGATGTTGCGCGCTAGCTATTTTTCGCCATTTATTCCCCTCGCTTATCTGCAATTTATAATATTGAATGACAATTAAACAAAATAAAAAAAAGACGAAACAAGCAATAAAAACTAAACGTTTTGTATCTTTAGCACCGAAAGACGATCTAGATCTCATGTATTTTTACTTTAAGGAGTATAAATCTTATTTTCTTTTTCATCGAAAAGAGCAATACCCTCTGGCATTGTCAATACATCTTCAACAAAGGGATGTTTTAAATAACCAAACTCAGGCTTTCTAATAAGCTGCATAAGATAGGCCGGATTTTCATAAACTTCCACTTCATACTGAATCTTTTTTATTTCAGCCCCTAGAGCTTCAACTTCTTTAACAACCGCTGGCACTTTCATCTTTAAAAAAGTTAGCTTATTTTGTTTTTCTATATAAGAATAAAGGGCTATTCCCAAAGAAAAAAGACAAATTAGGATTTTAAATATTATATTTTTAGTCATTTTTTTTTATTTTTTTTGCAAATCTCATTTTAGCGCTTCTTGCGCGTCTATTTTTTTCATCATAAGCAGGTCTTATCGGTTTTTTGGTTAAAATTTCTATAGTCTCATTATCTCTTAGAGTATGTTTTACAATTCTATCCTCTAAGCTATGAAAAGAAATGATACCAATCTTACCTCCTTCGCTAAGCCTTTTTATCCCATTTTCAAGGCCTATCTTTAAAGCGCCAAGCTCATCGTTTACACAAATTCTCAAGGCTTGAAAAATTCTAGTTGCCGGATGTATTTTTCTTCTTTTGCCTAAAACTGGCTCTAGAACTTTAACTAAATCAAAAGTCGTATTTATCTTTTTTCTTCTTCTTTTTTCAATAATCTCTTTAGCTGCTTTTTTAGAT
>JAAKFJ010000052.1 GCA_011064745.1 Candidatus Anoxychlamydiales bacterium
GTTAAAAAACTGCTCTGAGGGTTTTTTAGGTTTCTTTAGCATTACATCTTCTTCTTCTTTAGCAAAAGCAAAAGTCTTATCCTGCACACCATCTGTAACAATATTTATCCACAGAATTTGAAGGGGGGCAAGAGGAAGTGGCAGATTTGAAAAAATGGCTAAAGATATCAACGATATTTCTTGAAGACCGGAAGATAAAAGATAATAAATGACTTTTCTGATATTGCCGGTAATAACTCTGCCATTTCTGACAGCATCGATAATAACTTTCAAATTACTATCGGTTATGATCATTTTAGAGACGTTTTTAGCAGCTTCAGTCCCTGATCCCATAGCAATGCCAAGATCAGCAGCTCGAAGGGCTGGCACATCATTTACCCCGTCTCCACTGACCGCAACTATTTCATTATTTTCTTGCATAACCTTGACTACTCTTAATTTATGCTCAGGCAAAATTCTCGCTAAAACAGTTGTGTTTTTTAGATCTTCAAAAAGAGTTTTATCATCCATTTGATCTATTTCCACCCCTGTTAAAATAGTATCGCCCTCGGTAAAGATCGAAACATCTTTTGCAATAGCTTTAGCTGTTAGCGGAAAATCTCCTGTTAACATCATAACTTTAATCTTAGCTTTTTTAGCTTCTATGACAGCTTCTTTTACATCTTTTTTAGCCGGATCTAAAAAACCAATTAACCCTATAATTTTTATTTTCCAATCTTTATTCTCATCAAAATCGCCATATCCCAAAGCAATAGTTCTAAGACCAAGGCTTGACATTGAATGAAGTTTTTTCTCTATATGCTCAAAATCTTCTTTATTAGTAGCTATTTTATTTAAAGATTCATAAGCGCCTTTTACAAAAAGAGTTTTTTTATTTTCGAATTCATTAACTGAGGCCATCATCCTTGAATTTACATCGAATGGAAAACTTTTGATCTGTGGATACTTTTCTTTTATTTGAGCAAAATTTTCTGCCCATCGGCTAAGCGCCACATCTAAAGGATCTCCAATATCATTTTTGGTGTCATTACAAAGAGAGGCAATAATTTTTAAGATCCTTTCATCTAGAGCTAAATAATCTTTAACGATGAGTTTTCCCTCAGTAATAGTGCCTGTTTTATCAGACGCAATAACAGTTGCGCTGCCAAGAGTTTCAACAGCTGGTAAATACCGAACCAAAGTCTTCTTTTTACTTAAGGCTATAGCTCCCACTACTAAAACTGTAGTAACTACAATAGGCAAGCCCTCTGGCAAAGCAGAGACAAGCTCAGCTATTAAGATGTAAGCTAAATTCAGCCATGATCTTTGCTGCAAAAATCCAATAACACCTATTATGATAAAAAGGGTTACCAAAATAGCTACATATCTTTTAGAAAAGGTTTCAGTAGCTTTGGTTAAAGGCGATTTAGGCGATTTTTCTTTCTCTTCTGCTATCGATGCAAAATAGGTCTCATCACCAGTTTTGGTAACAATACCTTTGGCATTACCTTTAACGACTATTGTCCCCGTCAAAAGAGTATTTTTAAGCTCATAAGGCAGAGCTTCTTTTGCAATTTTAGCTTTATGATCCTTTATAACAGGCACGGATTCTCCCGTGATAGAAGATTCATCGATCATTAAACTTTGAGAATCAAAAAGCCTCACATCCGCTGTAATAATATTGCCTTCCATAAACATTGCAATATCGCCGGGAACCATTTGTGCTGATGGTACTTCTAAAATATTTCCATCTCTAATTATTTTAGTTTTGCTAGTTGTTAATTTTTTCAAAGCTTTAATAGAACTCCTCGCTCTTATCTCTTGAATAAAGCCAATAATCCCATTTATGAATATCAAAAAAATAATCACAAAAAAATCAACATACTTATGGGCAATGATACTTATCACAGAAGCAATCAAAAGCACATAGATCAAGATGCTATTAAATTGCCGAAAAAATATTTTAAAAATACTCTCTTCTTTTTCTTTTAAAGTATTCTCTCCATATAACTCTAATCTTCTTTTTGCCTCATCATCTTTTAACCCCTCAAAAGATGTCTTATAAAGCGCTATAATCTCTTCAATATCTAATGCATGTATATTTTGAGTTTTCATTAAATTCTATTTTTTTCTATATATTTTAAGTGTGCACAATTTAGAAAAAAAATTAAGATTTTTTTTACAAAGATTAGTGAAAATACAAAAGAACATTTGATAGAACGTCTAAAAATATGCTCTATTATAGATGCGAGCCTATTCTCCTCGCTTTAGCAATGGAGAGTGCGTCAAAAAGGTATTATGAAAATTACACACTATCTTATCTTTTTTCTAAAAGAAATCGAAAGACTAGATAAATATTTAAAAAAATTACGATAAATTTAAGGGACTAGATATTACAACTTTAAAGAAGATCTGATAAGATCAAATATTTCAATAATATCTTGTAATGGAATAAAGTGAATAACGCTATTTTTCACTTCAGTTTTTTTTCTAAAATTCCTAGTTATAATAATCACTATTTCAGGATTATACGCATCAATAAAAGATCTCAATGACCGTGTTATCATAGGTCTTTTCATTCTACGAAACTTTACTTCTATGGGCAGAAAGTCTTTATCATTTTTATAAAGAACAAAATCAACTTCAGCTCCCGATTTTGTCCTCCAAAAATGAATATCAAAATCATAAAAATTTTGCTCTTTAAATTTTAATATTTCTTGAAACACTGCACTTTCAACTAAAAGTCCTATATCATTTCTATTTTCATCTTTAGAAAATCTTCTTAGAGCTTGATTGCGAAATCCATTGTCAATGAAATAGTATATTGGGTTTGAAACGATTTCTTTTCGTTTATTTCCAACAAATGGTTTGATTTTCGAAATGATATAAGTTTTTTCTAAAACTGAACAGTAATGCTGAATTGTTGTTGCACTTACACGGCAGTCAGTAGCTAATTGATTATAATTAACTAGTTGACCTGAATTATGAGCAAGTAAAGTAATTAATTTTTGCATGATATCAGGTTTACCAATTTTTAAAATTTCGATAATATCTTTAGATATATAATTTTGATATAATTGCTTTAATATTATTTCTTTTTCTTTGCTCAAAACAACTCTAGGATAACAGCCATAAATTAGTTGTTCTTGATTAACCTTACCAATTTCTTTATAACTTAATGGGAGCACAATTACTTCTAGTTGTCTTCCTGTTAAATATTCCTGAACTTTACTTTTAATTTCTAATTGAGAAGAGCCAGAAGCGATCATTTTTATTGGAAGTTTTAGATCAACTATTCCTTTTAGTAATATTCCAGGATTTTCTAATCTTTGAACTTCATCTAAAAAAATAATTGGTTTTTCTAAATTGAATTGTTTAATCGCTTCTTTGATAAATAGAGGAGATATAATCCATTGACGTATTTCTAGAAAATCACAATTCAAATATAGAAGATCTTTAAAAGATTTTTTTTCAACCAATTTTCTAGCGATATATTTTCCAAGTGTAGTTTTTCCAGCTTGCCTAGGACCTGTTAAAATTAACCAGAGAAAATCCCAATCAGAGAGTAATAATTTATCTGTTTGTTCTCTTTGGATATAC
The DNA here is from genome assembly GCA_011064745.1 of Candidatus Anoxychlamydiales bacterium. Taxonomy (GTDB): domain Bacteria; phylum Chlamydiota; class Chlamydiia; order Chlamydiales; family SM23-39; genus JAAKFJ01. The sequence continues at coordinate 3,580 of JAAKFJ010000052.1, forward strand.
TCAGACATTTTAGTTGGTATTATCTCACCATCATTAAGCCATGGATTCATCTCTTTAATTAACTCAATAACTTCAATTTCCATAAAATATCCCGGTTATTTTCATCTTAACCTTATTTTAGCCCGGCTAAACATACAATTCAAGTATTTTTAGCCCGGCTAATTTTACTTCATGATCGTTTTGGCCGGGTTAAATAGGATGTCTCTGCATAAATAACTGCATATTAAAGACTTCCTAAAAATAAAGATTGAAGTTCAAAAAACATATGAAAAGATTTTTTTTATTTTTTAGAATCCAATATAGTTGTTTTCATTGGAGAGCCTGGGCCGTCATTAGCTCGATATTTAACAAGATCATAGGTTTCTAAATCATACCAAATCTGAGCCTTCCAAAAAAGAGATCTGAAACCTCGAAGAGAAACCTCTATTTGTTGGGTATTATATATATGATCATTTATTTTCATCTTATGAATGCCTTTTCTTGTGGCTACCATTTGATAAGATGTAAAATCATCAGGGTTGATAATTACAAATTTATACTCACTCATTTGAGATTCTAAAAAGTTTCTAAGACCATAATTAAAATCTTGCACCCATCTATCGGACATAATGTATACTTTAGATGCTTTTCTGCCTTTTATCGTGCCATTTAAAGTAAGTTTGTTATCATCGAGTTGCATCTTGTAATCATCGTTTTCTGTAGCTGAAGAGAATTTCATGAGTTTTAATTCATACTTAGGAGAATATACTATATCTGTAATCCCATAATCAGAGGTTTTGGTAATAACAAGATCCCCTTTTTGTCTCTTTACTAACCAAGTTGTGGTATTTTTGGAACTACCTGTAACATTTTTATAAACATAGGTCTTTTTGTTGAAAATTTCAGTAATAGAAAAAGAGCTAACAAGAATGAAGGCTAAAATCATTAAAAAATATTTTTTTTTCATAGCTAATATCTTATTTTTATGAGCCTTATTTTATAAAAAAAGATCTTATAATTTGCTTATAAGATCTTGAGTTATCGCCTCCAAATCATTTCCTTTGGGGATATACTCAAATTTAATAGTATCTAAAATCTGATATTTTAAAAATTTAAAAATATCTTCTATCTCTTTTAAACTTTGTCCCGCCCATCCATAAGAGCCAAAAGGAATAGCAATTCTGTTTTGAGGTCTTAACCCTTTTAAATAATACATAAAAGATGCCACTGTTGGCATTAGAGTATTATTCAAAGTTGGTGAGCCTACACAAATATATTTAGAGTCTATAAGATCGGTCATAATATCAGAGATGTGATATTTTTTTAAGTTTTTCATTTCAACTTTGATACCTTTTGCTTCAAAAGCTTTATAGATACTCATCGCTATTTTTTTAGTTGAGCCCCACATAGTATCATAAATAATAACAGCTTTGTTTTCACAAATGTTTGCATCCCAAGTATCATAACCTTTTAAGATTTTTTCGACATGAGCACCTCGCCAGATAAGACCATGAGAAGGGGCTATCATATCTATGTCAAGTTTTTCAACTTCCGTGACAGCTGTGGTAGATTGTCTGGTGTAAGGCAGAATAATATTTGCAAAATATTTTTTAGCTTCTTCATAAACAACATCAAATAAACTCTCATCGACAAATCTCTCATATGATGCCATATGTTGCCCAAAAGCATCATTAGGCATCAGAAGCTTATCTTCTATGGCATAGGTTGCCATAGAATCTGGCCAATGCACCATCTGCATCAAAACAAAGGAAAGATTTCTTTTGCCGATATTTATTTTCTCATTGCTATTAACAACTTTGAAGTTCCAGCCATCACAATCAAAATGCTTTTTTAATCCTTTTTCACCATTTGGAGAACAGATTAGAGTTGCATTTTTGGCCATATTCATAATATCAGGAATAGCACCTGAGTGATCCATTTCTGTATGATTAGAAATAACAATATCTATTTTTGCAGGATCGATAATAGATCTTATTCTAGAGAGCATTTCATCTCTCAAGTGATACTTGACAGTATCAACTAAGACAATTTTTTCATCTATGATAAGATAAGCATTATATGTCGATCCTCTTTGGGTTAGATACCCATGAAATTCCGATAAGTCCCAATCAATTGCTCCAACCCAATAGATACCTTTTTTTATTTCTAAGGCTTTCACTATTCAACAACCTCAAATTGATCTTTTCCAACGCCACACTCAGGACATACCCAATCGTCAGCAAGATCATGAAAAGATACGCTATTATTTTCACTTGGATCATATATATATCCACAAACTTTACAAATATATTTTTCCATATTCAACTCGCATTTTTTTAATTTTTAGAATAATAATGTAGAGGTCTTGGTCTTTGTTTAATACTTTTATCCTTAATATTTTGAGGAACTATTCTAACATTAGGTTGATCAAAACCACTCTCTTCTCTCTCATAAACAGCGTGTATCTGATCGAGATTACCTCTAATCGCAAGTTTTTGATTATTAATTGTTGTCAGTAAATTGTTTTTCATTCTAACCCAAGCATCTGCCACTCTATTATCAGCAAGATAAGGACTCAAAGTAGAATTTATATAAATAGCTTTGGCAGTTCTATTTGTTATTACAAATGGTGAGGATGCTCTATATACATATATTGGACCATTTTTGGTATTTGTTACATATATAGGAAACCTAAATTTCTCAGAGCCAAAATCATATTTCAAATTAGGTGATGATTCAAAAAATTTCACAAAATTATCTTCATAATAATCTACATCAAACTGAGTTTGTTTAAGAGGGATCTCAAGCCCCGATGCCATATGATTTTTTTTGGTAGATTTAAAATTTGGTAAAACTGTCGCTTGAATATTACAAGTGCTGAGTGTATTTGCAGACTCGCCTGAATAAATATCAGCGCTTATCGGTTTAGTGCAAAGTGAGTAATCTAATATGTTTAGAGCAATCCCATCATTACCACCATCTATAACTCCACTTACCCCTGAATTATCTCTAAAAACAAAGACATCACTTTGTTTACCACCTTTAATATTTTCAAAACCTATAAAATCAACATCTTGGACGTGGCCTTCATTGAAGGAAGAAAATAACCAAATATTATTTTCATCTCTACCAATCAAAGTATCTGTATTTTTTCCACCAATTATTGTAGAAACATTTTCAATTCTATTAAGATCTAGAGAGACCGGGGCTATCTGTTTTGAAAAATCCATGATATTATCTTTGCCGAGGCCCCCATCTATCTTTCCAGAGATCTTAGCTTCTTTTTCAAAATAGAAACTATCTTTATTGGTAGATCCTTTTAGATTTGAGATATTTTTAAATTTTAAATCGTTTAAAACCCCTTCATTAAGGGCATATAAATTCCAAATATTGTCCATTTGGGGTGATTGCAAAGTATTGTCACCATTACTTCCATCGATATAGCCCATCGAACCTTCTTTTTGGATCGCAAAAATATCTTTTTTAGAACCTCCAACGATATTTTCAATATTTAAAAAAGCTATAGCCTTATTTAAAAGTCCAGCATTCTCAGCTATGATATCCCAGGTATTATCAGAGTCTTTTCCTTTTAGAGTTGTTTTTCCACCCCCGATAATTTTTTGGATATTATCAATCTTATTTAGATCAATTGAAACTATGGAGGTATGTTTTGAAAAATCTAAAATATTATTTAAATTAGATTTACCATCTATTTTTCCACTGATAAATGCATAATTTGTAAATTTAAAAATATCTTCATTTTCATTACCATAGAGATTTTGAATATTTGAAAAGGTTAAAATGTTTTCAATAAATCCTCTATTAGCACCAGTAATGTACCAGATATTTTTTCGATTAGACGCAAATAAAGAATTATCTCCTCCAGAACCATTTATCTCACCATCTAAGCGTCCATTTGCTTCAATATAAAAAACATCATTAATACCACTGCCAACTAAACTTTGAAAATGGTCAAATTTAATAGCGCCAACTTGCCCTTTGTTACAATCTGTAATCTTCCAAATATTTACATCTTCGGGTCCAATAAGTATATTTTTATGATTATTAGCTCCGATAACCTCATGAATATTTTCAACTTTATGTAGATCTAGTGTTAAATCAGTATCGAATGCAGAGTAATCTAAAACGTTATAACCCTTAAAACCATTAATAACTCCATTGATTTTGGAATCTTCCTTAAATCTAAAAGTATCATTTTTATCATTACCAAAAAGATTTTGAATATTTCTAAAATTAACGATTCCTCTTATGTAGCCGGTATCTTCAGAGGTGATTACCCATAAATTATCATGGCTTGGAGCTTTAAGTGTGTTTTTGCCGCCATTTCCATCTACTTTGCCATCTACTTTGCCTTTTAAAGAAAATATAAATATATCATCATTATAATTTGAGCCTTTTAGATTTTGAATTTGACTAAAGGTGATTTCATTATTTAATAAGCCGCTATTAACATCTTTAATTTCAAACTTATTCGATAAATTCGCAGCTATCAAAGTATTTTGGCCTGCACCGCCTATAATTTTACATCTCTGTGGACAATCAAAATAAAAAGTGTCATTAAACTCATTTCCATTAAGGGTTAAATCTTTTGCTGTGATATTTCTTGTCAAGACAAACTGGCCTTCTTTTTCAAGCCCAATATCAATATGAACAGAACCGCGAGAAACAATATGGCCATACGAATGCATCTTATTTGTAGCTTTGAAAAGCACTGTTCCCTGAGATAATATTTTAGAATCTTCAGATAAGCTAATTCCTAATTTACCTGACTCTTTACCATATATTTCAATTAAAGTGTCCCCTGTGGTTTCAATTTTAGACTTATCAAAATTTACTCCAGTAGAGTTTGTTCCAGATGCAATACCTCTTATACTCAATTTAGAGTTTTCAATCCCAAGTTGCGAATAATTAGCAAAATTGACTCCATCATTCGCTTGTTTTGTACCAAGACTTGTTCCGTCAATCGTGATAGACCCATTCTTCGATAGAATTTTTCCGCCATCGAAAAGTATTCCGACATTATTATTATCTCCTCTTTTAGCCCTTCCGATTAACTCTAAATTACCTTTAGTTTGGATTAAACCTCGATGGTGAATACCATAATTTGAATCTCCAATATTACCACTGATCCCTTCTAATTTTATATCGGCAGTATTTGTTTTAATCGAAGCATTTTCATCTATCAAGATACCTGAAAAATTTCCATTTTCACCGGTGGTTTTAAAGTGAATTGCTAAAAAAGCTTCA
>JAAKFJ010000053.1 GCA_011064745.1 Candidatus Anoxychlamydiales bacterium
TATTTCACCATCTGTTTGGGCTTGGAGACATAAAAGATCTAATTTCATGGCTAAATATTTAGATCTTTTAATCACTATTTTTCCTTTTGAAAAACCTTTTTTTTCTCACACCACTTTAGATGTGAGATATATCGGCCATCCACTCGCTTATGAAATACAAAATTTTAAAAACCAAGATCTTAAAAAAGAGCTGATCGGTATTTTTCCAGGCTCTCGAAAAACTGAAATAGAAAGAAATTTTCCCTTGCAGCTAAAAGCTGCAAAAAAACTTTTAAAAAATAATAGAAATTTAAAATTTGCTATTTCTATAAGTGATAAATCTTTAATTGATAAAATTTTTAAATTAGAAAATTTAGATCCTTCTAAATTTATTTTTTTCTCTCCCGATCAGAACTATCTTTTCATGCAAAAATTAAAAGGTGCTATGGCAACCTCTGGCACAATCAATCTAGAGCTTGCTTTAAATAAGGTGCCAACAGTTGTAAATTTTGCTATCAAAGCTTTAGATTTATTCATTGCAAGAAAAATTCTAAAAATAAATCTTCGTTTTTACTGTATTGTTAACATCATTCTGCAAGAAGAAACGTTTTCAGAGCTCTATGGTCCTAACTTAAATGTAGATAGCTTATTTGAATCTTGTCAAAAATTATTTTTTGATGAAAAAAATCAAATAAAATGCAAAAAAAACTGCTCTAAACTAAAAGATATCTTAGTTTCAAAAAATGCCAATAAAAATGCAGCTAAGATAATTTTATCATTTATCTAAAAATATTCTTGAAAAGATCTTTTGCATACGTCAAAATCTTAAGAAAAAAATTTGGAGGTAATATGTCAGCTGCTCGCCCTTTAAACCCCGGGTTTATACGAAGTTTAGAAACTACTAACAAACTAATGCCAAGCATTAAAGATGATGGCCTTATAAAGCTCATTGCAAAAGTAGCTCTGATTATTTGTACTTTTGGGTCAATATTTCTTGCAACCATCGGTTATGATCTAACAAAAAAAATAATCTCCAAATTCAGACCGTCAAAACCTGATTATCCCACTTTAGAAGGAAAAGACAAATACATGAAATATGCTAACAAAATTTATGAAGGTGTTCAAGAAGGCTGCAAGTCAGCTCTAGGAGCAATAAGTTCTATTCCTAATAAAACAGCTCGTCATTTTTATCATCATCAAAACCCATATAATTACATCGGACAAACAGCGGGCTGCGCGATAAGCTCTACAGCTCTATTAACATTAGGAGGTTTAGCTTTGGGCAATTGGAAATATGGCCTTTTAATAGGAGCTGCTCTTAACGGTTATGGTTTAATTTCTAAACCGATTGAAAATACCTTAAAAAATGTTAAAGAATCTATCTGGCCTCAACCGGATATTGAGTAACTACTAACTATAAGTTTTTATTTCAAACAATCAAGAGCAAGTTTTGCTCTTGATTGTTTTTTTTATTAAACTTTTTTTCTTTTAAAAAAAATGATTCATTTTAAATTATCTCTTCTCTAACATAGAGCAAAAAAAAATACTTAGAGGTATTTATGAGTTATTATGTAGATCCAACAGCAACAACTTACAAATTAGAGTGGACAAATAAAATTTTGCCACATGACAATGATAAAACCTGGAAAGTCGTTGCAAAATTTGCGCTGGTCATAATGACTTTAGGCTCAATCTTTTTAGTGACTTTGACAAGAGATCTTACAAAAAATGTTTATGTTTGGCTTACTACTAAAAAACCAGAGCAGCCAAAACCACTAACTACTGGTGAAAAAGCAATTGGAAGCCTCAAGCTTGCAGCCGCTGGCGTATTCACCAGTGTTATAAGTCCTTTTATGCCTATTTATTGGATTTCAAAAAATCAAAATTCTATTGCTAAATGGTGCTATGCTTCAACCTATGTTGGAACAACTAGCGCCATTTTAGGCTATTTAGCTGGGCCTAGAGCCGCTTGTGCTATTTTAGCAGGACATGCAATAACTTTATCAATCCAGCCTATAGCTAACTATTTGTGGAGTAAAAAAGATACTGCTAAAGCTTAAATGAAACTTTATTTGATGGGCTTATTGCCCCATAAAGTTTTTTTATAGATTTTTTTTTTAAAAAATTATTAAGCTAATGTTTGTCGAAAAATTTTATATGGAGTATTTATGACTCAAGTTAATTCCTTTTCAACAATTCATAATCTAGAGTGGACAGATAAAATCTTACCACAAAACACAGATAAAACCTGGAAAGTTGTTGCAAAATTTGCGCTGGTCATAATGACTTTAGGCTCAATCTTTTTAGTGACTTTGACAAGAGATCTTTCAAAAAACGCTTTTATGTGGCTTATCACTAAAAAACCCGCTGAGCCAAAACCTCCAACAACTGGCGAAAAAATAAAAGAAGGATCATTAGCAACTCTAAACGGGTTGTTGACTTTTGCTTTGTATAGTACCCGTCTATGTGCTTTAATACCTATTTTTAAGATATCACAAACTCCAAATTCACTTGCTAAATGGAGTTTCTCTTTAGCCTATACAGGAGCAACAGCTGCCTTTTGGGGGTATCTAGAGCGTCCTAACCTAGCTTATGCTGCTATAGCAACTCATGCAATAGTTTATTCAATCCAGCCTTTAGCGAGCTATTATTGGAGTGCAAAAAAAAATAGTTAAAGATTAAATCAAACTTTACTTTATGGGGCAATAAGCCCCATCAAGTTTTTTTTATAACTATTTTTTTTAGCTTAGTTTTTTTCTTTTTATAAGCTTATTTACTTTTATTTTTTTATCTATTTTCAATCAGTTTGTCTCTATTGATAATAATAAAATGAAATCTATTGGATTTAATCTTAAAGTAGAATAAAATTATTGAATAATATTTCAAGCAATTTTTATGGAAAATAAACTAAAGATATTTGTTGATAGGCTCAAAAATAGGGATGAAAAAATAAAAGAAGAAATTTCATTTCAGGATTTAGATATTAAAATGGAAGAAGAGCTTCAATTTGTAAAACCTATATTGATAGATGGTAAAGCTTATATTAGTAATGAAGATTTAATAATCAATTTAAATATAGAATTTAGTATTTCTATGCCGTGCTCTATTTGCAATAAATTTGTTGAAAAAGAGGTATTAATAAAAAATTTATATATAATTGAGATGCTAAAGGATATCCCTGCTATTTATGAATATAAGCGTGAAATTAAAAATGCTTGTTTTTTAGAAATCCCATCTTTTGTAGAATGTTTGGGTAATTGCCAAGCGAGGCAAAATATGAAAAATTATTTTAAAAAAGAAACGGATAAAAATTTTCCTTTTTCTAACATAGAGGAGTAAACACATGGCAGTCCCACGAAGTAGATCATCAAATTCTAAAAAAAATTCTAGATCTGCTCATAGCGCCTTAAAGGCAAAAAGTTTTTCTAAATGTTCAAATTGCAATAAACAAAAAGAGCCTCATAGAGTCTGCCCTCACTGCGGGTTTTATGCAAATAGATTAGTGATTTCAAAAGAAGCGCCATCTGAGAAATAATCATATGCGCGTACGTCTTGGCATAGATTTAATGGAAAGTGCAAATAAGTTTGACTCTCTTTTAGAAGAGCTCGTACTATTTGCAAAAAAAAGAGAAGATGTAGATTTTGTATTTTTTGCTAAAAAGGATCAGAAATCAAAAATAGAAGAGATTGAAAAAAAGCAAAAACTTTCAATTGAAACCATCTTAACTGAGCACAGTATTTCAATGGATGAAGATCCCTTGCTTGCGATTAGGCGAAAAAAAGACTGCCCAATTTTTGCTGGCATGCGTTATTTAAAAGATGATAAGATCGATGCTTTTATTTCTTGTGGCAATACCGGCGCTTTGATGGTCGGGGCTACTATGATAGTTGGTACGATGAAATCAATTTCAAGGCCAGCTCTTTTAGCGCTTATTCCAACAAAATCCAATTTAACAGCTATTTTAGATGTAGGCGCAAGTGTTGCTTATACTTCTGATCATCTAGTTCAGTTCGCTCTTTTAGGAGCGGCTTTTCAGAAGGCTAGAGGCATCAAAAATCCGAGAGTCGGTCTTTTAAATATTGGAACCGAGCAAAAAAAGGGGACCTTTCAACATCAAAAGGCCAATTTAGAGCTCTCAAAAATAAAGGATCATTTTAATTTTGCAGGTAATATTGAAGGCAAAGCTGTCTTTGCGGGGAAAGTAGATGTTTTAGTTACTGATGGATTTACTGGCAATATTTTTTTAAAAACATCAGAGGGGCTGGCAAGTTTTGTTTTGGATAAGATAGATCAAAACTTTTCAAGTGATCAAAGGCATGAAATTTTTGACATCTTAAAAGATCTAAAGAAAAGACTTTATTATGCAGAGTATCCAGGTGCTTTATTAATCGGATCTAAAAAAATAGTTATCAAATGTCATGGTTATTCATCGATCAGGGCTATAATATCAGCGATCAATGGGACCATTGATCTTGTTAAAAAAGATATTATTTCTTCAATAAAATCCTATCTTCAATAAATATTTTTTTAAACTGGAAAAAGTTTAGCTTTTCATCTATTATATAATATAGTAGGTTGGGAAAAAAAATAATTTTCTATAGATATTAGGTGATAAAATGAAAGAAATTCTAATCAATGTTGAATCCAAAGAGATACGTTATGCTTTTATGCATTTTAATATTTTGCATGACCTAATAATAGAGAGAAAAAAATCGAGACAGATAACTGGAAATATTTATCGTGGTCAAGTAAGAAACATCCTACATAACATTCAATCAGCTTTTATCGATATTGCAGAAGGAGAAAATGGATTTATCCATATAAATGACATTGTTGAGAACCGTAAAAAATTTGAAGCTATGTTTGATATGGATTTTGATGTAGATCTAGCAGATAAAAAATCTTCAAATAGATCAAAAGGAGACATCACTAAATTATTAAAAATAGATCAGCCAGTTTTAGTTCAAGTCGTAAAAGAATCTATTGGCACAAAGGGCGCCCGTTTAACCTCTAATCTATCTATTCCTGGCAGATACTTAGTTTTACTACCTAATACTCCTCACAGAGGTGTTTCTAGAAAAATAGAGAACTCTTCTATGAGAGACAAATTAAAAAAACTGATTAGAGCTTTTGAGATGCCAAAAGACATGGGATTAATCTGTAGAACCGCTTCTGCTAATGCAACAACAGAGATGTTAATTGATGAAGCCACTCAACTTTTAAGAATTTGGGAAGATGTCGTCAGCAAATTTCATACTGCGAAAGGTCCCAAATTATTATATGAAGAATGGACAATGTTAAAAAAGGCTATTATTACTTGTATTGACAAGAAATATGATCGTATTTTAGTCGATGATGAAAAGCTTTTAAACAAATGTTTAACTATTTATCAAAATTATAAAAAAGAACATGAGCTAAAAATTGAGTTATATAATCAAAAAATTCCTCTTTTTGAAAAATATAATGTTGAAAAAGAAATAGATAAAGCTCTTCGAAGAAAGGTTTGGCTACCTTCTGGAGGATATCTCTATTTCGATAAGACAGAGGCCATGTATACTATCGATGTAAACTCAGGACGGTCCTCTTCTGATAAAATAAAAAATGTTGAAGAGACTTTAGTTAGGATAAATCTAGAAGCTGCTCAAGAGATTGCACGGCAGCTAAGATTTAGAAATGTTGGTGGGCTAATCATCTGTGATTTTATTGACATGAGAATGCGAAAATCTCAAAGAAGAGTTTTAGAAAAGCTAAAAGAGTGTATGAAAGATGACCATGCTAAATGCACTATTTTGTCGATGAGTGAATTTGGTTTGATAGAGATGACAAGGCAAAGAGCGAGAGAGTCACTTATTCAAACTATTTTTACACCCTGTCCATATTGCATAGGTAATGGTCTTATAAAAAACCATGAAACGACCTCACTTGAAATAGAAAGAGCTTTAAAAAGAATAATATCTCAATTAGACAAGACAACTATTCGTTTAACAATTCATCCAGAACTTGATAAATATTTAAAAAATACCGACAAGGATTATTTTTCCAAATTGGCATCGAAAAAGGAATGCCAATTGGAATTCAAAACTAAAGACACTTTGCATTTAAATGATTTCCAGTTATTTGCGAATGGAAAAAAAATAAATGTCTGAAGATATCTTTATCAAAAATTTAAACACACTTTTACGAATGGGCAAAATATCTAAAAAATATTTTGATATTTTAGCGGCATTTTATAATGGTTATTATGAAGAGACCATATCAGTAATTTCAAAAAAAGAGATATCTTCTCTTTTTAATACTTTGCTAGATTTATTAGTTGATCAATTTAAAAATCCACATGCATTTGATTTATACCACCAAAAGATTACTCAGCCTTTTGATTATCAAAAGTTTGGTATGGATTTTTTAAAACCTCTTGTCGATTTAAAAAAATCAAAAGTCTATGGAATCGACAATCTAAAAGAGATAAAAAAATATTTAGATAAAAATGAGAATGTCATATTGCTCTCCAACCATCAGTCTGAGGTTGATCCTCAATTGCTAAATATCCTTTTAGAAGATAGTTTTTTTTCAATAGCATCGAACATAATTTTGGTTGCTGGCGAAAGAGTTATTATTGATCCTATAGCGATTCCATTTAGTATGGGATGCAATCTACTTTGTATTTATTCTAAAAGATATATAAACATAGATCTCAAACAAAAACATCAAAAGCAAATTCATAATAAGAATGTGATGTCGCGTATGCGAGATCTTTTATCTACCGGCGGAAAAATTATTTATGTAGCACCAAGTGGTGGCAGAGACAGAAAAAATAAAAAGGGTAAAATTGAGATAGCTAATTTTGATCCTCAAAGTTTAGAGATGTTTTATTTGATGGCAAAAAAAGCCAAAACACCAACACATTTCTTTCCTCTTACCCTTGCAACCTACAATATTTTGCCTCCACCTCTGAAAATTCAGATAGAGCTTGGAGAGACAAGGGTAGTGAATAGATCTTCTGTTTTGATTAGTTTCTCCCCTGAGATAAATCTAGAAAAATTTCCAGGTTCTGATGAAAAAAATAAAATCAAAAGAAGAAAAAATAAGGCTAAATATATTCATAATATTGTAAAAGAAGAATATGAGAAGATAACTCAAGGAACCCTATAAAGTGCGCTTTAAGATCATTTTATTTTTCATATTTTTATTTTCTGTTTTTAGATCAGAGGCAATAGAGCATAAGTATCTTACAATCGAAGATAAATCTGATTTAGTTATTTTAAATCCTCTGCTTAAAAACAGAAAAACCTTGAAATTGAGATTATCAAATGGTCTCAAGGTATACATAATATCTGATAAGAATGCTGATAAATCGGCTGCTGCAATCGGAGTTCTAGCAGGTTCATGGGATGATCCTAAAGAGTTTCCTGGAATGGCCCATTTTTGTGAACACATGTTATTTCAAGGATCAAAAAAATATCCAAATGAAGCGGATTACTTTAAATTTATTTGGGATAATTCTGGCACTTTGAATGCTTTTACAGCGCCGGACAGAACTCTTTACATGTTTTCTATCAACCATGAAAATTTTGATGCTGCCTTAGATAGGCTCTCTCATTTTTTTAAAGATCCTGTTTTTGATCCATCAAATATTGCAAGAGAGCTTTTTGCTGTCGATCAAGAACATTCTAAAAATATTGAAAATGATGCCCGGCGCGTTAATATGGTATCTAAAGAGATCTCTAATCAAAAGCATCCTAAAGCTAAATTTTCGACAGGAAATTCTAAAACTCTTCAATCGATTCCTCCAGCTGAGCTTAGAAAATGGTATGAAACTCATTACAGTTCCAATCAGATGGCTTTAACTATTTATTCTAATTTAGATTTAAATGATCTAAAAAAAATGGTCGTCGAAAAATTTTCTTTGATACCTAATATTGGCAAAGATCCTTTAAATATAGATGAGAACATATTATCGGATGAAAATGCTGGTAAAATGGTTTATATCAAACCAATTTCTAATCTTCAAATTCTAGCGATGGAATGGGAGCTGAACAAAAAGTTTACAAGAGATGAGACAAAATCGGCAGCCCTTATTGCATACACATTAACAAGAGGACAAAAGAACTCTCTTATAGAGAACTTAAAAAAAGAGCATTTGGCTGAAGATTTAGATGTCACCGTTGATAAGGTTGGTGGCAATCAAAGTTTATTATCGATTGAAGTTAAACTGACCGATTTAGGCCTTCAAAACATCTCAAAAGTCATCAACCGCTGTTTTGAAGCTATAAACAACTTAAAAAACTCTTCTATACCATCTTATTTATTTCATGAGATGGAATCGATGGCCAAGCTTAACTATGAATATCAGTCTCATGAAGATGCTTTTGAATTTGTGAGCAATAATACCATAAATCTTTTAGATGAAGATATATCGACATATCCTAAAAAGACTCTTTTAGCCACTAATTATAGTTCAGAAAATGTTTTAGAGATTATAAATTCACTAACTTTTTCTAATGCCCAATTTTATTTAATTGCTGATCCTAAAAAGACTAAAGTTCCCTTAGATAGTGAGGAGAAATGGACAAAAGCTAAATATACTATTAAAGATTTATCTCCCTCTTTAAAAACCCT
>JAAKFJ010000054.1 GCA_011064745.1 Candidatus Anoxychlamydiales bacterium
GAAAAGACAACATGACCACCATCTAAAACAGGGATTGGTAGAAGGTTTAATATACCTAGATTCAAGCTAATAAACCCTAGCCAATATAAAGCTTCCAAATAGCCATGAGCCCAGCTCATTTTAACAACTTGAACAATTCCAATAGGCCCTGCTAAATACTTAGGAGATAAAAGACCCGTTATGAGCGCTACTAGTGTTCTAAAGACCTCTTTAAAGGCATTTGAAAACAGAACAAGAGGGTTCGGGTTATACTTGATTAGCTTATCCCCTCTTAAGCTAATACCCAAAATTTTTCTACTGCCTTCTACTTTTAAAGCTTTTAGAGCTTCTTCTTGCTCAGCTGGATTTTTTATTTTTGAAATTTCTTTTTTGGCATTTAAAAAAGCTTGACTATACATAGGATTAGTTTTTGCAAGCTTTTTATTTGTAATAGGTTCAATTGGTTTTAAAAGATGTAGCTGATTATAGGAGTTTACCTCTTTTGAGGTTCCTAGATATTTAACTATTTGAGATAAACTTTTAATATCTAAGCTTTTATCAAAATTTTTATCAATATCCTTAAATGGGGTCTTTTTAGTTAAAAGAGCAGGATCTCTTTGAGTAATTAATAAAACTTCAGGATTTTGAAGATGGGTAAGAAGTGAGGCTCCATTTGTTATTTTATTACCCCCGATTGCTAAAATTTTATCTCCTTTTTTTAAAGGTACACTATAAGCATTTCGATTATTTAAAAATCTGAGTGCAACTGTCTCATCAATGAAATTTAAAGATTTTACAATTATTGCATTATCATTAAAAGAGTAGGGAATGGTAGAGAGTTTATTTAGATTCGTTTTCATTTTGTCAAGATATCGCCAGTCATTTAAATCATTTTTAAAATTATGAGATGTTTTAAGATCAGCTATTTTAACAAGATTGATTTTGGTATGAAATATTTCATCTTTTCTTTGAATCGTTAAAAAAGCGCTAGCATCATTAATGATCGCATTTAACTGGGAAAGAGAAAATACGATTTCCCCATTAGCCCATAAAATTCGATCATTATTTTTAATCTGTTTATCTTGCATGACGGTTGTTAAATTTTGAGTATCTAAAGATTTATCAAAAAATAAATAACTCGCGGGCGCTAAAACGCCAATAGTAGAAAAATCTTTCCCTTTAGAATAATCTGGATAAGTTCTTAAGGTATATTCAAAGGGCACTCTTCGATCTTGAAAATAGTTTATTTTATTACCTTTGATTTCTATCGATTTACCATTAGTCAAAGAGGAATATAAAATATCATTAAATCCTGCATATTTTTTATCGTTATACTCGGCTATTTCATCGCCTGGGCGAACTTTTAGATCATAAAGCTCAGATTTAGCATCTATAAAACCAATTTTTTTAGTAAACTCTGAAAACGTCTTATCTCTACCACCGAGAGCCCAAATAAAAGCGAAGACTAAAAAAGCAAAAACTAAATTAACTATAGGTCCGGATACGGCTACTTTGATTCTCTGAAATGGTTTTTTTTCGAAAAATCCATCTTTTATCTCATATGGTTCCTTGTTTCCTTCTTTTTGCATACCAGCGATTTTTACAAATCCCCCGAAAGGCAACATTCCTATCTGCCATTTGATATCTTTTCTATACCAGCTAAATATAGGTTTTCCAAAACCAATTGAAAAGGTCTCAATTTTCATCTTCACTCTTTTAGCCATTAAATAATGGCCAAACTCATGGATAAATACCAAAAAACTTAAACCTAGAATCGCGAGTATTATATAGAAAATATTTTCGATCATATTTTTTCAGCCTTTTTTATTGCTTCTTCTTCTACTTCTAATATAGAACTTAAGTCTATCAAATTTTCGCTCTTGTGCAAAGACATTAATTTTTCAAGTTTTATTGAGATATCTATCCAAGTGATTTTTTCCTCTAAAAATCTTTTAACTAATATTTCATTCGCTTTATTCATAAAACAAGGTAAACTTTTTTGAACTTTTAAGGCATCCATCGCAAGTTTAAGACATAAAAATTTTTCTAAATCAGGTTCAAAAAAAGATAAAGTACTGTTTTTTGTGAAATCAAAATTTTTAATATTAGATTTTATTCTATTTGGATAGCTAATAGCATATCTAATCGGAATTTCCATAGTGGGCTCAGAGAGCTGAGCTAATATAGAACCATCGATAAATTCTACCATACTATGAATTATTTGCTCTGGATGAATTACAACATCAATATTTTCTTGTTTCACCTCAAATAAATGATAAGCCTCGATTATCTCTAAACCTTTATTCATCATAGTAGAAGAATCGATCGTTATTTTTTTTCCCATAGCAAAGTTGGGATGTTTTAGGGCTTCTTTTAAACCAATATTTTTTAATTCTTCTCTTCGGTATTTAAAAAATGGCCCACCAGAAGAGGTTATGATAAGTCTTTTAATAGATTTTTGATCTTCATTTTTGAGACATTGAAAAATAGCACTATGCTCACTATCGACTGGAATAATAGTGCACTCATGTTTCTTCTTTAAGTCTTTTATCAAAGAGCCGGCTGCTACCAAAACTTCCTTATTAGCAAGACCAATTGTTTTATTAGCTTTGATCGCCTCAATTGTCGGTTGCAATGCAATAGAACCTGAGATAGCCATCATCACAAAATCTACATCTTCTCTAGTAGCAACCTCAATGAGGCCTTCGATCGACAAAACAATTTTAATATTAGATAATCTTTTTTTCAGCTCTTTGGCTTTTTTTTCATCAAAAACAGCAATTATCTTGGGATTGAACTCTGAAGCTTGTTTTTCAAGTTCATCAATATTTGAAAAAGCGGCGAGGGCTACTACTTCATATAAATCTTTTGACTCTCTTATCACATCTAAAGTAGTTTTACCAATGGAACCGGTTGAGCCGAGAATTGCTATTTTTTTCATGAAACTCCAAAAATTTTCATATAAAATAGCATTTTTCAAGTGTCTGAGTCAACTATGATCAACCTTTCCAAGAGACTTCTAATTTTTCTTTCATCTCATTAACGGCTTCATAATGAATATATTCTTCTTTTTCGATAGCTTCAAATCTTTTTTTGAGTTTTGAATCTTTTAATTTTGAATGAAGATTTTTATAGCCTCTTGCCATTTTCAATTCAGTTGCAAGCATTTGATCGAAATAACTCTTGGCATCTTCTTTAGTAATCATCTCTTTTCTCCTTTTCAACTTCTCTAATAGTTTCTTCACAAATCCTTTTATGCTTTTTATTACCATTTATTAAAATTGTAACATATTTTTTTATCATTTTAATATAGTCCTTATCAACAGCAAATCTAGTACAAAACGCATCTAAATGCTTAGAATATAAGGTAGTGGCACTCTCCTCTGTTCTTGCCGCCTCTTTTAAGGCTTCTATTAATGCAGCTTTTTTCATTTTTTCATCCCCTCAATCCACTTTTTAATTGAATATTTCCTATTAAAAAATTGTTTTCTTAAAATATTTTTTTGTTTTTCTGTAATTTTCCATTTGCATTCTTTATTCACTTGAAACCAACAAAGAGCTGTAATATCTAAACTCTTAGCTTCTTTTATAGCTTTTTCAAGCCAATAAGTTTTATTGCCTCCTTTTTCGGCTGAAGACGTCTCAAAAACAATTATCGGTTTTAACATAGATAAGTCTCTTAGTTCATCTACAGGATTTTGAAAAGTCTTTTTAAAACTTCTCCAAGAAGAGTTCCAACCTAAATTCTTTTCACTAGCACAAGTCCCCCAATTATAACCATCCAACCCTAGAATATCGACATACTTATCACCTGGATAATAATTTTTGAATTTATTCCAGGATGTATTTGGGACACTATCGACATTTGGACAAAAGGCAAACAGAGCATTTTTCACTTTATTTTTCTTAAAATAATCAACTATATATCTAAACATTTGGATATAAATATCTGGAGAGCTTTCGTTATACTCATCTTTTTCAACACCCCAATGATACCTCGATAAATTCATCTCATGTGCGAATCTTATTATGATAGGTTTTTTAAAAGCTTTTATTTGAAAAATAAATTCATCTAAATACTCATCATATTTGCCATTTACAATATCGGCTTTAAGTATTGTTTGCTCTTGAGAGTTGTTTAAAAACATCGGCTCCCAAGTTATGCAAGAAATTGCTCCAAATTGATCTATCGCATCCAAAGAATAAGTCAAATTAAATGAATTATTTATTTTTTCTTTATTCGGCCACATCAAAAAAAAGACAATGATGTCAGGTTTTATCCCTATCTCTTTTTGAATCTTTTTCAATTTGCTCGTTGAAATTGGAAACCCATCGATAGCGGTCCCAAAAAATAAGGTGTCATCTTGAGCAAAAACTAAAAAATTAAAAAAGAAAATAAAAATGGTTAAAAAAATATTTTTTTTCATTCAATTCCTAATAAATTAGTTTTTCTCATAATTTTTTTGGGAACATTAAAATAAAAAACCGATGCCATTATGCAAAAATTAAAAAATGTCCAAATTATATTTAGTAAAAGAGCGAAAAAATGCTCACTTTCATAAAAAAGTCTGTTAATTCCCCAAATCACAGCAACAAAACACAACAAACCCAATCCTAATTGTGGCCATAGCTTTCTAAATGGATATTCGCAAACTCCTTTTTTTCTTGTGACTTCGAATTTTTTTCTTATACCGAAAAGACCATAGATGGAGGCTTTGATAAAAATTGGGAAAGCAATCAAAAGAAGAACTTGCCCTCTGAGCAAATCTCTTGTCCTATAGTGTCTTTTTCTAAGGGTCCAATAAAAGGTTGATAAACTAAGAACAATATAAGGAAGAAATACTACTCCATAAATCGTTGGGGAGGCAAAAAAGGTTGGTATACCAAAAAGCAAATATAAAATTGGACAAACCCATAAAATTAGATAAACAAGACCAGAAAAATAAAAACTTGTGGACAGTATATATTCCCACCATCTTATTAAACTTAGCTTTAAAGGATTTTTAAAAAAGCATTTAATAATATTTCTAAAAAAATCAATCGAACCTGCTGCCCATCTAAATTGTTGTTTGAAAAAACTGCCAAGATCTTCAGGTCCTTTTCCAAAAACTCCAACTTTGTTATAGTAGATAGTCTTCCATCCTCTCAAATGAAAATAGATGGATGAAGCACTATCTTCAGTTATACTAGTTTCATCAAATCCCCCAATATCTAATAAAGCTTC
The DNA here is from genome assembly GCA_011064745.1 of Candidatus Anoxychlamydiales bacterium. GTDB lineage: Bacteria > Chlamydiota > Chlamydiia > Chlamydiales > SM23-39 > JAAKFJ01. Next base: position 5,204 of record JAAKFJ010000054.1, read on the forward strand.
TGTTCTAATCAAAACATTACTTCCGCAACAAAATATCACTTCCTTAATACCTTTGCCTACACAAATGTATTCATAGAAAATTATTTGCTGCAAAGCTGCAGCATGTGCAATGCGATTTTTTTGAAAATTAGTATAATATTGAGGAGTTTGTACAAAAGCTATTTTATCATCATTTTCAGACAATGCAACTAAAGATTCCACAAATTCTGGGAAAGGATTTTGATCCGCATCAAGAACAACTATGTATTTTGGTTTTGATAATACTTTGGTCCGAGTATAAGCACTTTTTTCAAATGATTTAAAATAGAATTCTAAATTTTTATCGCCTTCTACAAATTTTAAAAAATCATTAATTATCCCTGCTTTTGCCCCATGCCATTTATGTCTAAACAAATTAATATTAAACTTCTGACAAAGTTCTTCAATATCTTGTTTATATTTTATAAGTTTTTTGTCATGAGGATTTAAATCATATCTTGTATCATCTAATAAAAAAATGTGCTTATTTTTATATGTTAGATTATATGATCCAACCAAAGTCTCTTCTATCACAGCTAGAGGCTCTTTATAAGAAGGGATTAAAATTGCCACATATGGTTTGGTTTTTAGCTTGGGCACTTGAGGTCTATCTTGCTCTGGCAAATCATATCTTAAAAAGACCCTTATAACTTCAGTTAAATATCCTATCCCTTGAACAATGATAAAAACTTCAGCAAATAAAAGTATTGATCCTAAGCATTTATCATACCAAAAATAAGACGCCGTAATCATCAAAAAAAGACGTACAGTCAGATACAAAAACATCAAGACAATAACGGAACAAAGTATTGTGACAATTAAATATTTTGTAAATTCTTTCAACATTTTCCTCCTTAAAAGCTATATTTATACTCCGCCCAAATGGAGCTTGAATCCCAAATTTTTGATCTATGAATATAACCATTGAGGCTAATTAAACCTCTTTTTCTAAATTCTAAATACCACCCTCCAAAAAATGAGATCGCTGGATTTTTTTCTGTATCTGTTCCTGATAACAATCTAAATTGATAATAATGTTTTTGAGCCTCACAAAACTGAAGTAATGATAGATCATGATACCAGCTTAAAGTTCCATAAAAAGCTTTATAATGATTTGGAGTCCAATAAGGATGGATGATATTTATTAGATCAGTTCCTTCAAAAACAAAAAGGTTTAACTTATCGCTATCTCTATATTCTCCCCGAATTTCAATTTTGAAAATTTTAGGAAAAGGTGTGAGCCTAAACCCTAAATCCAATCTAAATAAATCGATAAAATTATTATCTGAATAGATTTGACCTTCCATTAAAGCATCTATTGAAAACCGTCTTTTTAAAAGAGAGTGAGACTCTAAAAATATTTTATTTATCTGAACATCATTTCTGAGTGAAAAAATATTATCTATTTCATTGTCTCTATCGAAACCTAAGGTAATCTTAGCAGCATCTTTGGCTCTAAACCAAAAAGATAGATGTCCTAAGTTTGTGGTATTGAATTTTTTCAGATAATATTTTTGTCTATATCCCAAAGACATTCCAACATATTTTGAAAAAGTTGTATCAAAATCAATTGAATACCCATAAGCTTCATAGCTAATACCTTTTAAACTTTCAACATCTTTGATTTGAGTGTTTTTTTCATAGGTTGGCTTTTCTGACCATCGATGAGCGGTAACAGTCAATTGATTTCTGCAGTTATAATAATAACTCAGATCAAAATCAGTTCTATTTCTTATTACTCTATCAATATCTCCTCGGCCCTCTTCTTGAAAGTACCAATGATAAAAACGAAAATATGGATCAGATTTTATTTTATTTCTTTCAAGGGCGATTTTTGCTCTGTTATGATTAAAATCTTTGATCAAAATTCGGTATAGAGGTCTCGCCTCATCGCATAAATCTAAATGACAAAAAGTTTGGGCATAATCAAATATAGCTTCTTCATTAGATGGAAAAAATTCTATTAACTCTTTATAAAGAGCATTCGCTTCAATATAATCCATCCTATAATATGCATGTTTGGCATCTTTTTCTAAATCGATTGATTTTTGGATATAATACATCGCAAAATTTTTCAAAAGAGCTTTTTCAATTAACTTTTTTTGATCTTTTGAAATATCGTAGGTATCTAGATTGTTTTTAATATTTTCATACCCAAAAAACATCGGTCTATCTTTTAAGATTTTAAAATCTTTTTGAAATCTTGGATCTGATATTTCTGAACCAACTGGTAATAGACTTTCATATAAATCAATATCAACCCCAGGCTTTAAAGCTCGATCATAAGTTTCCAAAGATAATTCAATATTTTTATCCCAAGCCGCAACTCTAGCTTTTTCTCTAATCACTTGAGGATCGTTAGGATTTAAACTCAGTAAAATATCATATACTTCAATAGACTCTTTAAAATGTTTGGTCCAACCAAGCACTCTACCTTTCCAAAGAAGTAATTGATAGTCATTTGGAAAACTTTTTAATAAATCATCAAATTTTGATACAGCTTCTATTTTGTTATCCATAGCTAAATTTTGAGCTAGACCAAATTTTGCTGGATAATACTTTTCATCTTTATCAATAGCTTTTTCAAAGAAAGACAAGGCTTCATCTTGCAGATTGTTCTCAGCATAAGCCCAGGCAATTTTTGTTAAATCTTTAGCATCTTTAGCTCTTTTAGCAAGAACTTCTTTAAATTCTTCATTTTTGATATTGTCAATGTTCGCATAAAAATAAATTTCGATGTCATCTTTGAAAAGTTCAGCTGCTTTACGAAGAAAATTTTGCCCAAGTTCTTTATTTTCAGCTAAATAAACTTTTCCTTTCAGTAAAGTTGCTACTTTTAGATATTTTTTGGATTTGACTTCATCTAAAATTTTAAGAGCTTCGTCACTTTCATTATTTTTTATTAGAGCTTCAGCTAATAATAACTTATTTTGATCCTTTGGATTTATAATGAAGGCTTTATTGGCATAAAATAATGCTTGTTCGAGATCTCTTTGTAAAAGCTTTACTCTCCCTAATCTATAATATGCTTTATCTAAGTTCTTTTTTTGAAAAATAAATTTTTTATAGATTTGTTCAGCCTCTTCATATCTCTTCATGTTTACTAAAAGCCAAGCTAATTGAAATTTAATATCCGTATTTGAAGGATCTTTACTCAAAGCATTTTTATAAATTTTCTCAGCTTCATAAAAGGCTCCCCAAAGCC
>JAAKFJ010000055.1 GCA_011064745.1 Candidatus Anoxychlamydiales bacterium
GATTTTTATAAAATATCATATGAAGAGAGATCAGCTTTAAACAATGCCTTTTTTGAAAGAGCAACTATGGTAAAACACTATCTGATTCCTAATTTAAATCTTGGAGCGGGCTTATCTTTTGGGTCTTATTTTTATAAAGATAAATGGCATATAGATATTCTAACTAAATTTGAATTTTCTTATTTTTGGAATCAAAATCAAATGCGTTATTTATTAAATCAGTTAAAATTTACCAGATTTAATGCAGGCAGTTTAATGCTACAAGGAATTACAGCTTCTTTACGACTAGACTTTTAAAAGTGAGGAAATATGAGTTTAAAAATAATTAATCTAAATAAGTTTTTATTAGCTGTTTTGATTATAAGTTCTGGATTTGGTTTTTCAAAAAGCTCAAATTACACCCCTAAAAAAGTTTGTGAAACTAATAAAAATTCAAAATACCATGCCAGGGATCAAATTCCGTCTTATAATGCGCCTGCTAGGATAGACGTTCAAGCGGCTTGGGATTTTCAAATAAGCGCAAGCTTTATTTATTGGCAGCCAGATATGCTTGGATTGGATTTTGGTTTAATTGATTCAACAGATCTTAGTCAACATCCCAATGAGGCTGTTAGTTTTCATGCTGATTATTATCCTGGCTTTAAAATTATGTTTGGCACTCATTACAATTATGATAATTGGAATACCAATGCTAGATATACAAGGTTTCATGCCAAAGAGAAAGAAACTAAAACTCCGCCTTATTGGGCAAATGGCTTGATTTTTGATGCCTTTGGACAAAATACATATCTATCATTTATGCAAGCTAAATGGACCCCTAAAATTGATTATTTTGATTTAGAAACAGGCCGTCCTTTTTATAGTGGACAAAGCTTAGTTTTAAAACCTTACTTAAGTGTTAGGGGGGGATTTTCAAAACATGTATATAGGTTAAGAGGAACTACTAATAATATTACTCAAGAAGCTTTTTTTAAAACCAAATCTTGGTTTTTAGGTCCGAGGGCTGCTTTTGATATCAATTGGTTACTCGGATACAGCTTTAGATTTTTTGCTAACTCTAGCATCTCTTTGATGTATCAAAAGCTTAAAACCGAATATAGATTCACATCAGCTTTTAATCCTTTAACTCTAACGGTAAATTTACATTCTAAATCTATTCAATTAACACCTAATGTAGATGTTTCGCCAGGAATTGGTTGGGGGTCCTATTTTGATCATAACAACTGGCATTTAGATGTATATGCCGCTTATAATTTTATATATTTTTGGAATCAAAACGAATTTATGGGAGTTGAAGCTTTTAGAAATAATAGGAACTTTCATGCGACAGGTGATTTAATGCTGCATGGGTTTGAATTAACTATGAGAATAGATTTTTAAAAAAATAAATTTAGGAAAAAAATATGCGCTCAATATTTATTGCATTATTAACTTTGATAAGCGCTTTTGTTTATCCGGATGATAGTGATGATGTAGAGGGCTTGATATCATATCATCCTTTTTACACTCCATCATCTGGTAATAAAAGATTGTCTGGAGGGCATATTATTGATAAGAGTCAAGTTATGCCAGGTTATAACGCACCGGCCAGATCTGATATAGGAAAAAAAATTGAAGCTTTTGCATCTGGAGCATATTTATTTTTTCAACCACATCAAAAAGGACTTATCTTTGCTTATACATCTGATAATGCTAACTCTAACAAAAGCCAAACCTTTGAAATGCATTCTAATTATAAATCTGCTTTTAAAGTAACTCTCGGCTTCGATACTATCAATGATGATTGGTCATATTTTGCAAGATATATGCGTTTTCATTTTTCCAAAGTAAAACAATTAGAGCAAAGAGTTGTTTGTCCTTGGACCACAACATTTGATGTGATGACAAGCGCAAGAGCTAAATGGGGCCTTAAACTTGATACAATAGATTTGATGGTGGCAAGAGCTTTTTATGGGGGAACTCATTTGATTTTAACTCCAGCTTTTGGATTTAGCGGAGGGTTTTTAGATCAAGATTTTAGAACTGATTGTGTCAGAGAATCGGACAATTCTAGTTTATTTTCCGCAGATAAAATAGATTCTCATTTTATCGGTCTTATTGCAGAGCTCAAAACTAAATATCTAATGCTTTATGGTTTAAGTTTATTTGGGGATATTTCCACCAGGCTATTTTATCAAGATTTCAGAGTAAAAAACAGACAAAATAGCAAAACTAATCAATTTGTTCTTTTTGATAATTCAATAAATGATCTCTCTTTTATCAGTCCTAATTTAAATTTATCGGCTGGGTTAGAGTGGGGGACTTATTTTTATACTAATACTTACCACATATCTTTTTTAGCCGGTTATGAAGCTGAAATTTATTGGAATCAAAATCTAATGATGGAGTTAAAAGAGCTAAGAGATAACCGCTTCGATCAAGATGCTGCTAATCTATACTTTCATGGAATTGTGGCTAAACTAGAGCTTAAGTTTTAACTTTTTTATTTATTTATAAGTGCAAAGTTATATGCGCCTATTAAGGCTGTTCGATCATTTAAAATAACTTTTACAGGCATTGACATCATAAGTTTTGAAAATCTTCCCTTATCAGCAAAAGCTTTCATAAAAGCTCCTTCTTTTAGTTTATCTATCATCCTTGGCGCTATGCCCCCTCCTATATAGACACCACCTAAAGCAAAAAATTTCAAAGCAGCATTGCCAGCCTCTGCTCCATACATAGAAATGAACCAATTAATTACTCTTTCACAGGTTTTATTATCTTTATTAACCCCTTTTTGGGTAATAATTACTTGAGGCTCAGCAAGATTTTTTAATTCATTTTCTAAAGATTCATCTCTTGGTTCTAACTCATTTTCTACTAAAAATTCATATAAATTATATATGCCTGGCCCGGTGATTATTCTTTCATAAGAAACATGACCATATTTTTTTTGTAAAAATTTTAAAAGATCAATTTCTAAATCGTTTTGTGGAGCAAAATCTGTGTGACCACCCTCGCAAGCAAAAGGCTTTAGTCTTTTACCATCAAAATACATACCCGCTTCCCCAAGACCTGTGCCCGCTGCGACTATGCAAGCATTACCAATAGCATCTTTATCTCCTTCGTTTAAAGTATATATTTCATTTTCTTTTAAAAGTTCAATACCGTAAGCATTCGCTTCTAAATCATTTAACAAATAAGCTTTTGATATATTTAAATCTTTTGCTATTTCATGAATATCTATTAACCAAGGAATATTAGTTGCTTGACATCTACCATTTTTAACCGGCCCGGCAACGCCAAAAGAAGCCGCTTCAAGTTTATCTTTTTCATCTTTTAAAAAGCTTTTTATAGCACTTAAAAGTGATGAAAAATTAGAGCTTAAAAATCTATGTTCTTTAATAAGTTTTAAAGGTCTTTTATATTCGTAGAGGGCAAGTCTTGTATTTGTTCCCCCAATATCGCCAGCTAATAACATGTTTTTTTCTCCCGCATAAATTTAACTATATCAATTATTTCTTTTTTTTATGCAATTGAATTTTTCCACTTGACTACAAGAAATTTTAGCCTCAATCTATAATTTACAAATCATATTAAAGGAGAGGTATTATGAAACCAGAAATGGAAGAGAAAAAGAAAGCTTTAGATCTCGCTGTTGCCTATATCAAAAAACAATTTGGTGAAGGGGCCATTATGACACTAGGAAAACACTCGTCGATTAAAGGGATAGAGGTTATTAAAACCGGCGCTCTATCTTTAGATATCGCACTGGGTGTCGGTGGGGTGCCAAGAGGAAGAATAGTCGAGTTATATGGTCCCGAGTCTTCTGGAAAGTCAACCCTTGCAACTCACATTGTTGCTAACGCACAAAAAAACGGAATGGCAGCTTACATCGATGCAGAACATGCTCTAGATCCTACATATGCCGCCAAGATTGGCGTTAACATCGACGAGCTTATGATATCACAGCCGGACTGCGGCGAAGAGGCTTTAAACATAGCCGAAGCCCTTGCCAGATCAAACGCTATAGATGTTATCGTTATAGATTCTGTTGCGGCTTTAGTTCCAAGAAATGAATTAGAGGGGGATATTGGCGACGTTCATATGGGCCTTCAAGCAAGAATGATGTCTCAGGCTTTAAGAAAATTAACATCTACTTTAGCAAAGAGCAAAACTTGCGCAATCTTCATCAATCAGATCCGTGAAAAAATAGGTGTTGTGTTTGGCAATCCGGAAACAACAACCGGTGGTAGAGCTCTAAAATTTTATTCTTCTATTCGGATGGATATCAGAAGAACAGCTACGATAAAAGATTCAGAAGGAAATGCTCTGGGATCAAGAACTAGAGTTAAAGTTATAAAAAATAAAATGGCACCACCTTTTAGAATCGCTGAGTTTGACATCATGTATAATGAGGGAATTTCCAGATCAGGTTCTTTATTAGATCTTGGCGTTGAACATGGAATAATCGATAAAAAGGGCACTTGGTTTAATTTTAAAGATAATAAGTTAGGTCAAGGAAGAGAAACTGCGAAAGAAACTCTTAAAAAAGACAGCTCTCTTTTTGCTATAATTGAAAAGTTAATCATAGAAAAAACAAAAGATAAGTAACTCTTTAAAAAACTGCTCTTTATTCTAAGAGAGCAGTTTGTTTTATATTTTTTATTTAACTAAGACTCTCTTATAAGCAATCTTTTGGAAAAAAGCCCTAGATATGTTAAATTATTATTAAAGGTTAATTGTAATGGACAAAATCAATATAGCTAAAGAACTAATTTTAAAAGAAATTCCAGATGTCATGGCTATTTATATTTTTGGAAGCTATGCCAGTCAAACCCAGGGTGAAAAAAGCGACATAGACTTAGCTATTCTTCATGATAAAAAAATATCTAAAGAATATTTATGGAATTTATCTCAAAAAATTGCCACAAAGGTTCAGCTTGAAATTGATTTAATAGATCTTCTAGAAGCTTCTACTGTTTTTGCTTTTCAAATTATAAATGAAGGCAAACTACTATATAGTTCTGATGAAAAAAATCGAGCGATTTATGAAAACAGCATAGATTCTATGTATTTAGATTTAAATGAAATGAGAAAAGATATAATAGAAAATATAAAAAAAAGAAAAGAGGTTTACTGATGGATGATGTATTGCTAAATAAAATTGCTACAATTGAAAAATGCATTAAACGAATAAATGAAGAATATACTGGTTTTGAAAAAGAAATTGAAACAAATTATACCAAACAAGATGCAATAATTTTAAATTTGCAAAGAGCTTGCGAAGCTTCCATTGATCTGGCCGCTCGTTTAATCAGGTTAAATAATTTAGGAATCCCTCAAAAAACTAGAGATGTTTTTATAGTTTTAGAAGAAAGTAAAATAATTTCTAAATCCTTGTCTCAAAGGCTTCAAAAAATGGTTGGCTTTAGAAATATTGCTGTTCATGATTATAAATCATTAAATCTTGCTATTGTTAAATCAATAATCGAAAAAAACCTAAATGACTTTTTAGATTTTACAAAACTTATTTTAGAAAAATACTCAAAATAATCATTTAAAATTTTGAGAGTTTCCTTTCCAAAAAATCAATTAGAGTAAAAAATTCTGTTGAAAAAAGATTTAATTGTTTTAGAAGATCTTTAGTTTTTATAATTTCGTTGTTGAAGCGTTCTTTGGCCTGTTTTTTTCCTAAGGCAATAGCTATATTTAAGTTTTTATTTTTTTTAAAATCTTCATCAAAATCTTTGATATCATCGGCTATTTGAAAAGCCATTCCGAAATGATATGAACATTTTTTAATAAGATCCAATTTATTTAAGTTCCCTCCTCCATAAATCCACCCTAAAACAAAAGAGATTTCAAAAAGGGAAATTGTTTTTTTATGAATTATTTCAATGATTTGATCCAAAGAGACTTCTTTTGCAAAAAGATCTAAAAATTGACCTCCTGTAGCACCGTGAATACCGGCATATTTTGAGACTGTTTCAATTGCTAACATACAAATATTATTACTCTCCGCTTTTGGCAAAAATTTCTCAAGAGTTTTGGCATTTTTATAAATTAGCTCATAGCCACATGAGATTAAAGAGTAGCTCGCTAAAATTGCTGTGCTCTCGGAAAATTTTAAATGCAGAGCCGGTTTATCTCTTCTTATTTTCTCATCATCCATGCAAGGCAGATCATCAGCGATTAGAGAGGCTGTATGAAAAAATTCACAAGCAAGCGCGGCCTCAATAGGTTCATAATTCTTATTTAAAGTTTTAGCAATTAATAAAACGATTAGAGGTCTAAATCTTTTACCACCATTTAAAAGGGCGTATTCACAAGCATCTCGAAGAGATGTTTTGTTTCCCATAAAATTTATTTCATTTTTTAAAGCTTTTTCAACTTTTTTTATTAAATCTAAAAATATTTTATTTTTTGATTTTAGCAACAGGCTCATTTGAATTATCTATAGTTATTTTTTTTAAAGACATTTTATTAGATTTAAATATTTTTGAGTTTTTTAAAACCCAGCCTCCGATTGTGGTATTCGGGAAGCATTTAACATTTTTTTCTAAAAAGGTTGCTGGATTTAAGACACTATTACAGCCTATTTGAGTGTTATCACCGATTATAGCGCCTAGTTTTTCTAGATTAGTGTTAACAAGTTTTCCATCTAAATAAAAAGTAATCATTTTCTTATCTAATCTAAAATTTGCACATTTAACACCAGCGCCTAAATTTACATTATTACCTAATATACTATCACCAATATAGGCAAAATGAGCCGCGTTCACATTATTAAATAAAATCGAATTTTTGATCTCGGTAGCATGTCCGATTATACAATTATCGCCTGTTATTACATTGCCTCTAATATAAGCTGAGTGTCTTATTTGAGAGTTATCGCCGATATGGCAGGGGCCTTTTATATAAGAATAGGGTTCTATGATTGTATTTTCACCAATATAAATAAGTTCCCGATTCTCAAGATGACATGTTGAAGGAACTTTAGATCTAATTTCAAAACAATTTAATTTTTTCAGATAGCCTTCAATATTTACTAGCGCTAACCATATCTCATGAATATTTTCAAAAATCTCTTTTTGAGAGAACTTTTCAATATCAAAAAAATTATTTATATCCATAAAGTTCATTCGTTTTTTTTTAAACTCTCATGCATTTAAGGGTACATGATTAGAAATATCAAGGAAAGGAAGATATCTAATATATATTAATCTTCTTCTTCAGGGGGTGTGGATTTGTTTAAAAGTGGCCCATTTTCATTGATAAAAAAGCCTGTTTATAACTTGTTAACGCTTTGATGATAACCAAGGGGTTTTAAACAATAGCCTTGTTATAAACATATTTATAAACAGAGTTATAACAAAACTTTCAACAAAACGATCTGGGTGAGAGGATTTGAACCTCCGGCCTCTTGCACCCCATGCAAGTGCGCTAGCCAAGCTGCGCTACACCCAGAAAAATATTGAGTGAATTTTATCTATTATAAGAGCAGATGTCAATTATTAGAAAAAATGTTACACTTTTAGCTTAAATTTGAGGTAAAAGTATGACAGCAAAAGAATTTTATATGGAAAAAGGCTGGGCGAAAGTTTTAAAAGAAGAATTTGAAAAAGATTATATAAAAAACCTCAAAAATTTTTTAACAGGTGAGGTTAAAGAGGGAAAAGCGATCTATCCTCCTCAAGAGTTAATTTTTAATGCTTTTTGTCAAACATCTTTTGAGGATGTCAAAGTTGTAATCATGGGACAAGATCCATATCATGGAAAAGATCAAGCTCATGGCCTTTCTTTTAGTGTGCCTGAAAATATAGCTCAGCCGCCATCTTTGAAAAATATTTTCACTGAGATGATTGAAGATGTGAAAATAAAAAAACCAACGAGTGGCAATTTAATAGCATGGGCTAAACAGGGCGTTTTACTTTTAAATGCTACTCTAACTGTTAGAGCATCCCTGCCAAAGTCTCATTATGGCAAAGGTTGGGAGATTTTTACAGATAAGGTTATTGAGATCTTATCTAAAAGAGAGGATCCTATTGTTTTTATTCTTTGGGGCAAATCGGCACAAGAAAAACTTTTTAAAGTTTTTGAAAACAGACAAAATACTCATCATTTAATCTTAGTAGCATCACACCCATCGTTTTATTCAGTGAGCGGTTTTTGGGGATGTAAACATTTTTCTAAGACTAATGAGTTTCTAATAAAAAATAATAAAAAACCGATTGATTGGCAAATTTCTTGATAAGAATTAAAATTTCCTTATTCTAGTCTATTAGGTGAGCCCATGAACACTTCTTCTAAGAGAAAAATATCTTTTTTTTCGATTTTATTTACATTTTTTGTAGATAATTTAGGCTGGTCAATAGTTTTTCCAATTTTTGCACCGTTTTTTTTAGATCCTCAAAATGTTATTTTTTCAG
>JAAKFJ010000056.1 GCA_011064745.1 Candidatus Anoxychlamydiales bacterium
AATTTGATAACAAGATCGGGTCTATAAACTTTGTCATCTTTAACCTGTGATTGTTGCTCATAAAAATCACAATTATTTAAAAGACCTGCAAGCTCAACTACTCTTTTTAGATGCATTTGCCCCCATGAGCCTCTGATATTTGGAGATTTTAGAGCCCGGCTTAAATTTGCGGTTTCTTGTCTTAAAAAATTTTCACTTTCAAGTAACATTTTGATTTGTTCATTTAAAGCGCTGTAAGCGCTATGTCTTTTATTTTCGACATCTTTGGTAAATGCATCTATTTTATCTATTGATTCTTTGACTGGCGCTAAAACCTTTTCGAGCTCTTTTTGTTTAAATTCAATATCAGATTTAAAGCCTTGGTGATATTTGTCAAAGTTAGCATTAGCCAGATCCATGAAGGCTTGATTATTTTTCTGCATGACATCGAAAGATATGCTCTTGAAGGTTTCTTGAAGGCTGTCTTTAGTTTTTTTCAAACTAATTTTCATCCAAATAAGTGCCAATGCAATCAATAAAATATAAATAGCTATAAATAGATACATCTGATTTCAACCCTTTTTTTATTAGATAGTATAGCCAAGGGATTTAAAAAAAACTAAAAATTTAATTTTTCATCATCATCATCATCATCTGGTTCAAAATCTTCTAAAGTTTTAGATTTTTTACCAGCAATGGTTCTGATGATGGCCAGAACTAAGGCAATTATGATGTAAGCCCAAGAAAAGAGAATAAAGACTAAAGAAAAATAATAAAAAATTCCATAAAGGAAAAAAACAGCAACAACAACTGTTATAAAAGCCAAATAAAAAGATGGCATCCTAAAATTCAATCTTTTCAAAGATGGGAATTTCCAGCGACTCACCATTAAATACCCAAGCAGTACATTCACAAGCGATAAAACGATTAAACGAGCAGTATTAGATACTTGAACATAATTTGAAAAAAGTGGGGAGAGCAAAAATAGATTGGTGGATATAGCAACCGCAGCAGCAGCGGGAATAGGCAGGCCTGTAAAATTCTTTTTTTGGATAGTCATTTCAACAATATTGCCTTTAGCTTCAGTAGATTTGATATTAAATCTAACAAGACGCAGCACACCACAAAGAGAATAAATCATAGCCCCAGCCGCTCCAAAAAAAGAGAGCAGAGACCCTTGTTCTAAAGCCATTGTTTTCAAAAAAAGAACAGAAGGGGCCACCCCAAAAGAGATGGAATCAGCCAAGGAATCAAACATAACGCCAAAATCACTATGAGCATTAAAAGCACGAGCAACAGCTCCATCGACAAAATCAGCTAGAGCAACAAGTAAAAGAAGAAAGGCTGATTTTAGAACTAAGTCATAATTGCAACTTCCCACCTCTATCATATTAACTTTAAAGATAACAAATAGACCACAGACAAGCCCAAAGGCGGTAATAACATTTGGTATAAGCTGAATTTGTTTTTTTCTCATATCACATTTTTTCCTTTAAGAATTATACTAAATAAACAATTTAGCCCCTAATATAATTAATATATTTTATATTTTTTCAAATCCATAAAATAATTCATGCTATAATAAAAATAAAATGGTTATCATTAATGGATGAAAACGATCTTAACGATTTTACTATCAACAGCTTAGATGAAAAATCCAAGAAAATTGACCTCTTAAGACAAGAATTAGATGTCAATTTTCAAGAGCAGGTTTTGGTAAAAAAGAGAATAGCTCTAATAAATGAAACATTTAAAAATATGCCTTCTACCGATCCTGAGTATGCTATCTTCTTCACTCAAAGAGAGATGGATCAAATTCATTTAGACGAGCTCAAATCTCGTGAAAACGCCTTGAAATCTAAAGTTAATCTTTATTCATAAGCCTTTCATTTTAAAAGGCTTGAAACTGCCTTTTCCCTTTAAAAAAAAGACGTTTTCTGCTATAATACATAGCAATAACAAGGGAAAAATCAAATGGATAGATTTATACGAGAGTCCCATCTCTTAACAGATGAAGAGTTTGATCCAGAAGAGGCTGATGAGGGCTTTGAGATGGACATTGAAGATATCATTGAGTCTGAAGAGTAATCAAAGGGCATCTAAGCTATTTATTACAAATAGTTTATTCTTTTATTTTTTAATTAATAAACAAATTAATATTATAAAATATCAAATTTAATATAATGAGTTATAGAAACGTAAAATATTAATAAAGGGTTTATTATGAAAAAAACCATCAAAAAAAGAAAAAAAGCTGTTAGAAAAACAGTTAGAAAAACTGTAAAAAAAGCGGCTAAACCTAGCATTAGAAAAAGAAAAAAAACAGCTAGAAAACCAAAAAAGGTTTGGACAGCTCATGTAGCTAAAATGCAAAAAGATATTGATAAGGCTCTTTGTATATTGAAAAAAGATATTAAAAGAAAAGCTCCATTTGCGGTTATTGAAAAAGACAACAATGATTTACTTATGTTACTCGGTGAATGCAATTATTTTGTTAGAGAATTTCATGAGCATGTAAAATCCAAAAAGTAATTTGAGTTGGCAAAAATCCTAATCTATTCTAATTTAGTATGTTTGAAGTAGATTTAGGATTTTTTTTTATGTCATATACAGTTAATCAAAAAATTAATAATTTTACAGTTACCAAATACCTCCCTATTGAAGAAATTCAAGTTAAACTTATTGAACTAAAGCATAATACTTTAGGCACTGAAGTTATCAAAATTTTAAATGATGATGATGAGAATTTATTTTGTATTTCTTTTAAAACCTGGCCCTCAGATTCTTGTGGAGCGCCCCATATACTTGAGCATACTGTACTTTGTGGATCTGAAAAATTCCCAGTTAAAGACCCTTTTTTTTCAATGCTTAAAAGAAGTTTGAATACTTTTATGAATGCTATGACTGGTTCTGATTTTACTTGTTATCCAGCCTCTAGCATGGTTGAAAAAGATTTTTATAATCTTTTCGAAATTTATATAGATGCCGTTTTCCATCCTAAGTTAAATAAGCTCAGCTTTGAGCAAGAGGGACATAGATTTGCATTTTCAAAAGATGATGATGCAAGCTCAGATTTGATCTACAAAGGAGTTGTCTACAATGAGATGAAAGGAGCCATGGCCAACCCAGATCATATATTAATTCAAAAAATGTTAGAGAATCTTATCCCTGATCTACCTTACGCTTTTAATTCAGGGGGGGAACCGAATGAGATCCCAAACTTGACCTATGAAGGCTTAAAGGATTTTCATAAAAAATATTATCATCCATCGAGATCAATATTTTTTTTATATGGAAATTTTGATTTAGAAAAAGAGCTAGATTTTATTGAAAAAAATGCTTTAGCAAATGTAACAAAAAAAGAGCCTTTGCCTAATCTTTCAAAACAAAAACGTTTTAAAGATAAAAAAATAGTTCAAGATAGCTATCCTATCCCTGAGGGAGGCTCTCTGGGCAACAAATCCATGATTGCTTTTGGTTATTTAACCTGCTCAATTGAAGATCAAATAGATCTAGTTGCGCTTGAACTTATAGATACCATATTAATGGGGACTGATGCCTCCTATCTAAATCAAGCCTTGATACAGTCTAAACTTTGCTTGCAAGTTGAGAGCTTATTTGAAACAGATATGAGTGAAGCTCCATTTATGATAATTTGTAAAGGTTGTAAAAGCCAAGATAAAGATGCTCTTTTAAAAGTAATCAATGATACCTTAAAAAAATTAATCGAAGATAAGATTCCCGAAGAAATTATTGAAGCTGCTCTGCATCAATTAGAATTTGCAAGAACGGAGATTGCCTCTGGTAGTTATCCTTATGGTCTGACTTTATTTTTTAGATCAGCTTTGGCAAAACAACATGGTGAGAAACCCGAAAATGCTTTGGTTATCCATTCACTTTTTAAAACACTCAAAAAATACTTGCAAGACCCAAACTATCTTCCTAATCTTATTAAAAAATATCTTCTAGACAACTCTCATATGGTCGAGCTGACTTTAGATGCTGATCCTAATTTTTTGGCCCAGGAAGCTCAATTTGAAACCAAAAAATTAAATAAAATCCAGAAAAATCTGACCCCCATAGAAATTGAAAATATTTTAAAAGAGTCTTTAGATCTTAAAGAATATCAAAAAAAGCTCGAAGGAACATCGATAGAATGTCTTCCAAAAATTGCAATTGAAGATATACCTAAAGAGACCAAAAATTATCCATTAAAGATTGAAGAAATAAAAAAGTATAAAATTTTTCATCATGATGTCTTCACAAATGAGATCATGTATGTTGATCTTATCTTTGATCTTCCATATCTTCTGCAAGAAGAGTTAATCGAACTCTCTTTATTTTCTTCTATTTTAACAGAAGTTGGCGCCAACAATAGAAACTACGCAGAAAACTTGAGATATATCCAAGCTCATACAGGTGGTATCGATTCTTATTTAGCCCTTCACATCGATGCAAATAATTTTGAAAACTTTGTCCCCTCTATCGCTATCAGATCAAAAGCTCTTTATAAAAAATCAGATAAAGTTTTCTCTCTTTTAAAAGACATTTTAACGAACCCTATCTTTTCAGATGTAAAAAGAATCAAAGAGATTTTACTTCAACAATATACTTTTTTAGAAAATTCGATAGTTCAAAGTTCTATGAAATATTCAGCAATGCTCTCTCAAAGCTCTTTTTCTCAAGCAGCCTTTTTATCAGCAAAATGGGATGGAATAGACTACTTAAATAGGCTAAGAGATATTGTGAAAGATATTGATACAAATGTAATAAAGGTTATAGATCAATTAAATGCTTTGAAATCTAAAGTACTAAATATCAATAATGCCCACCTGGTTATTAGTTCCTGTGAAAAACACTATTCAGATCTCAAAAAAAATAATTTTTACAATCTTTTAGATATTGAATTTAATGATGCTAAACCTTTTGCAGCTAACTTTAGAAAAGAAACAATAAAATCGAGCGCTCATTTAATTTCATCACCTGTAGCATTTACAGCCTCTTCTTATAAAACTATCGGCTTTTCGCATACAGATTCCCCTCATCTTTTAATAGCTGGGCGACTTTTTGAAAATAAGATTCTTCATAAAAAAATAAGAGAGCAGGGTGGAGCCTACGGCTCTGGAGCAAAATATTCACCAACGAGCGGAATTTTTACCTTTAATGGTTTTAGAGATCCTCATATCAATTCAACTATAGAAGCTTTTAAACTAGCTATCCAAGATATATCTCTTGGCAATTTTACTAATAATGATATAGATGAAGCGAAATTAGGCGTTATTCAAAGAACTGATGTGCCAATCTCCCCAGGCACGAGAGCTATAGCCGCTTATTCATGGTATAGAGCGAACAAAACCGATGAAATGAGACAAAAGTTTAGAGATGCAATTTTAAGCGCTACAAAAGAAGATATTATAAAAGCTACTAAAGAGCATCTCTTAGATCATATTGATGAAGAAATTACCATCTCTTTTTGCTCAAAAGAACTTTTAGAAAAAGAAAAACCAAATTTAAAAATAACCACTTAAAATAGAAAAATATTTCTATTCAAAATAATCATGTCTCTCTCTGCAGATAGGTCAAGTTATTTTCCCAACACTTGTCATAAGGCAGCAAAAACTTGCCCCAAACGTCGCACTGACAAGGACTACAATTTTTAAAATTGAAAAGTCTTTTTGATGCTCAGCTAACAAATAAATAGAGGTAGCCCAACAGCTAGAGTAGTTACAAAAAAAGCACCTAAAAAAGTTGCCCCTATCACTTCTGCAAAATGTCTTTTCAAACTCTTATTTTCTTCATCATGAAATAAACATCTACAAGTGAATATATTTCTAGTTCTATGATTTTCAAATAAAGGCTCTAATTCATCAAAACCACCAATCTGTGATCTGGAAGATAAAATTTTAAGACACATATTTTTTCCCGATTCATAATTTAAAAAAAATTTGAGCCATTATTTATACTTGAAATTTACTTTTTTTAACCATATAATTTAGCTAAAAAAACTCCTTTTAAAAAGGAGAGAGATTTTATGAGATACATCTTTAGATTGTTTTTTGTAGTATCAATTTTGCTGTTTTATCAAACAACTCTAAAAGCTGAGAACACTTCTTCCTTAAGAGCCACTTCAAAAGCCTTTTCAAATGTTGGAAAAAAAGCGATTCCAGCCGTTGTTTTCATCAAAATACAATACGATGCTTCCAATAATCAATTTAGAGATTCCGAAATGGATGATTTTGAATTTTTCCAAGATGATTTTTTTAAAAAGTTTTTTGGCTCGCCTCCTAATCAATTTAAAAAGCAAGAGCCGCGATATGCAGCAGGCTCTGGTTGCATTGTGTCTCAAGATGGTTATATTCTAACCAATAATCATATCGTCAAAGATGCGACAAGTATAAAAGTTATCCTAAACAATGGCCAAGAATATGATGCAAAAACTATTGGCACAGATCCAAAAACAGATTTAGCTGTTATTAAAATTGATGCAAAAAATTTACCATATCTTGAGTTTGCAAACGCTGATCAGATTGAAATTGGCGAGTGGGCAATAGCTATCGGCTCTCCTTTTCAACTTCAAGCCTCTTTAACAGTTGGGGTAGTCTCGGCAACTGGTAGACAAAATCTTAGAATTACCGATTTAGAAGATTTTATTCAAACTGATGCTGCTATAAACCCTGGAAACTCTGGCGGTCCTCTTCTAGATATAGATGCAAAAATTATCGGTATTAATACTGCGATAGTCTCTCAAAGTGGTGGGTATATGGGAATAGGTTTTTCTATCCCCTCTAATATGGCCAAACATATTATGCAGCAGATAATAGATAATGGTTCTGTCAAAAGAGGTCACTTAGGTATATATCTGCAACCAATTGATAAAGAGATGGCCGAAGCTTTAGATTTAGATTCAACTGAGGCTGTATTAGTCGCTGAAGTAGCCAAACACTCTGCTGCCCACAAAGCCGGAATTAAACAAGGCGATATCATTATAGCTTACAACGATGTTAAAATTAAAACCGATAGCTCTTTTAGAAAAGACATCTCTTTAATGAGTCCTGGAGACAAGGTAAAATTAACCATCATCAGAAATGGTAAAAAGAAATATCTAACTGTTCAACTAGGAGATTCTCCTGATGCTCATCTAGCTTCTAATAAATTTATAGACCTCGGTTTAGAAGTCTCAGATATTAAAGATATATCGCCAGATATCTTAAAAAAATGGCAGTATTCAGACAATATCGAAGGAGTGATGATCACATCTATTAAGCAAAGCTCTTTAGCTCAAAGATCTGGTTTGAAACCGGGTATGCTTATAATGCAAATCAATCATAAAAAAATAAGAAACATTTCTGATTTTAATGAATCTTTAAAAGATATGGATAAAAGACGACATCTCTTGGTTTTAGTGAAATATCAAAACATTACTAAATTTATAACCATTCGATTAAAATAGATCAGATTAAAAATATTTATTTCTTTCATAGAAATAAAAGGTGATTTTTTTTCGCCTTTTATTTTTTCAAGTAATCAAATAGAGTTGGGAATTTTTTCTGATTAGATTCTAAAAGATATAAAACATCTTCAAAATAAGTTTTGCTATTTGTTAGTTCAACTTTTTTGTTTTCAGTCATTTTGATAAATTCTGAAGCTTCAACTATTAACTTTTCTCGAATGTTTTTACACTCATCTTTAGTAAGTCCGCTTGGAGCTTTATCTTTTGCTGGATTCAAAAAGGTTAAAAGATTTCTTCTAAAGCTTTTTATTCCACCTAGTCTACAACGCATAATATCTAAACAATCCGATGATAATATGGCTCTGGCCTCCAATGAATCAGCTTTTGTCTCTTTATTAACTATTCTAGAAAATTTTAAAGCTTTTAAAAGGCCATAACCTTTATCTCTTAAAAAGTTATATAAAAGCTTTTGGCTGTCTTTTTCCCAGACATCGACACCATTACCTCTCCTTCCAGCATCATGAAAAGCGATACTATAGATTGAGGCTAGCTCATCAACATTAGCTTTTTTGTGTCTTTTATAAAAATTTAACATCGCCATAGTATATATTATACATCGGCTGATATGCATTCTTCCATGGATTTGGTGTCCATCAAAAGTCTTTTCATGTTTGATATATAGGGGAAATATTTCATCAGTTAGAGTTTTTATCATATTCTTATCTTTTAAAAGCCCAAGATCAGCTGTGTTATATTTAGGATTTTTTATTATTCCAAAATTTTGTCTGACACTTTTTAAAAGTTTAGAGACGCCAAAGCTTGCTATTGCACTAGCTGTCAGGC
>JAAKFJ010000057.1 GCA_011064745.1 Candidatus Anoxychlamydiales bacterium
TCTAATTGTCGTTTTAAAAGAGGTTCATCTAGACCTTGTTTTTCAAACTCAAGTAGTTTTTCATAAACATTTTTGTCACTAAATATGACTCTATATTCATTATCTAAGGTACCTACCAAAAATGCAGCATCCTTCGATCCCGTCGTTTCTAATATCCACTGAGCTTTACATATCTGCTCATATTTAACTTCAACTTGGGGAACAAATTCTTTTAAAAATTTTTCAAAAGCTATATCATTTTGATTCATATAAACCTCACTCATACTATATAAATTAAACAATACAAGTGAAAATGTCATCATGAAAATAATTTTTATATTTCTCATACGTACCTACAGATTAATTGTTAGTCCTCATGTAAAAAATCGTTGTCGGTTTAATCCGACATGCTCTGAATATGCACTCCAGGCATTTCAAAAATGTCCTACTATAAAAGCGCTTTTTTTAACTATCAAGCGAATAATTAAATGTAATCCTTTTCATAAGGGGGGCAACGATCCGATATAAAAACAATTAATTATAATTTTTCATACTCACAAATTTATCTTTTCTACAAAAAGATTTTCTACTAAAATAAGATAATTAACATGGGTATGTTATATGAGAATTACCTTATCGCTTTTAAATGAATTTTTAAATTTAAAAAAAGATGTAAAAGAAATTGCACATCTTTTAACAATGGCGGGTGTAGAGGTTGAAAAAATTGAGAATGAAGAGCCTTCCTTCAGATCTGTGGTATCCGCTAAAATCTTAGATGTCCAAAAACACCCTTCTGCTGATAAGCTTGTCATTGTCCAAGTGACAGATGGTAAAGATACTTATCAAGTGGTCTGTGGGGATCCTACCTGCCAAAAAGATCAAATAGTAGCGCTTGCTAAAGTTGGAGCCACCCTAAAAGACGAAAAGGGCAATATTATTACCATCAAAAAAAGCAAGCTAAGAGATGTAGAATCTTTTGGGATGCTCGCTTCAGCGTCTGAGTTAAAATTATTTGATGAATCTGACAAAGTTCTAAGATTGGATGAAGATTTTGAAATTGGCAAAGATTTAAGTTCTTTAAACGATCCTGTTTTTGATATTTCTCTCACTCCTAATTTAGGTCATCTTTTATCAGCGATTGGTATTGCAAGAGAGATCGCTTGTTTAACTAAACAAAAAATTACCATGCCACCTTTAACTTTAAAAGAAGATGGCAAAGATTTAATCGAGAAAAAGCTAAAGGTTACTATTGAAGATCGAAGATCTAAAAGATATGTAGCGAGAATATTAGAAGATGTTAAAATCAAAGCTTCTCCTTTTTGGTTAAAAAAAGAGCTAGAAGCCTCAGGCTTTAGATCCATTAACAATGTTGTCGATGCGATAAATTATACTATGTTAAAATTTAATCATCCTATGCATGGCTTTGATGCTAATAAAATTGAAAATGGTGAGCTAAAAGTCTCTACTACAACCGAAGAGATAGATTTTGAGAGTTTAGATAAAGAAAAAAGAAAGATCCCAAAAGATACACTCGTTATCAAAGATGGTAAAAAAACGGTAGCGATTGCAGGTGTTATCGGAGGACAAAACTCAGCGGTTGATGAAAATACTAAAACAGTTATTTTAGAAGCTGCGCATTTTGACCCTTCAACTGTTCGCAAAACTTGCAGAGAGCTCAATTTAAAAACTCAAAGTTCTATACGTTTTGAAAAATCGATAGATCCTAACATGATCCCAATAGCAATTGATTATGCTGCAGCTTTAATAAATGAGATTAGCAACTCTAAAACATCTATTGGCAAAATAGATGTCAAAAAAGATGAATTTTTACCTAAAAAACTAACTCTGAGAGTTAACAGAGTAAAAAGTATTTTAGGCACCTCTATTAGTGAAAATGAGATACAAAGTATTTTTGAGCGTTTAGAGTTTACTATTTTAGAGATGAACGATGATGTTATCTTGCTTGAAGTTCCAACTTATAGAAATGATATCGAAGAGGAGATTGATTTAATTGAAGAGGTGGCAAGAATATTTGGATATAACAATTTAGCTAAAGTAAAGCCTTATTATAGAAGTTCAACTCTTACACATTCTGCTGAATATCTTTTTGAAAAAAAATTAAAATCTTATCTTAGAAGCTGCTCGTTGCAAGAGCTCAAGACATGTGATCTTATCTCTCCTAATCTTGCTGAAATTGCTCTTTTAAATTTAGAGGCTAAATCAATAATAGAGGTTAAACATTTTAAATCTATCGATCAATCTATTTTAAGACCAACTCTATTGCCCTCTTTGCTTGAAGTTGTTAGATTTAATCATGACCACAAAAATTTTGATGTTTCAGCTTATGAAATCTCAAAAATCCATTTTAAAAATGGCGACGATTATATTGAGAGACCTACTCTTTCAATAATACTTAGTGGAAAAAGGACTCCACATATTTGGGATAAGTCAAATTTTGATATCAATTTTTATGATTTAAAAGGCATACTTGAAAACATCTTATCGGCTAGTTTAAACAAAAAATTTAAATTTAAAACATCTTCTCTTCCGGGCTTTCACCCAACAGCTCAGGCGAGTCTTTCTTCTGATGAAAAAAAATTTGGTATTATTGCTCAAGTCCACCCACAAGTTTTATCAAAGTTCGATATCAAAAAAAGAGTCTTTTTTGCAGAAATTGATTTAAGCTACATTTTAAAAAACCAAAAAGAATCTGTAGAATTTCAAGAGCTAGCTCAATACCCAAGCTCTACTAGAGATTTAACAATTTCTTTAGGTAACTCTTCACAAGTTCAAGAAATATTCGATATTATCGATAAAATGGATTCTACGATTTTAGAAAAAACCTATCTTTTAGATATTTTTAAAAGCTTAGAAGATAAAAAAAATGTCACCTTCAGATTTATTTACAGAGATGCTAATAAAACCGTTTCAAGTGAAGAAGTTGAAAATGAACACATAAAAATTACGAAAATAATTACGAAACATCTTGAAAAATAGGCCTCTTTGAAAATAAGATAATAGATTATAGCATTTTTTGGGGGATAAAGATGAAATCATTAAAAAGGCTAAGTATTTTTGCAATACTTTTAACTTTTCTTTCTTGTCAAAGTGATGACAATTCAAATGTTGTATCACAAAAATTTGTTCATAAATATGGCTTCGATATGTCAGAAAACGACTGGGAATCTGGATTAAAAGAGGGTGTGTCAACTACAGTATTAGAAAATGGTGTCACTGTTACTAATACCTATAACAACAACCTTCTTCATGGCTCAACCAGCTATACTTTTGCTAACAGCTCAATTATTGAAAAAAACTATGTTTATGATAATGGGACTCTCATAAGACTAACGTCCCAAGACAAAAGTGGTATGCCCTTTAAAGAAGAGGTTTATGAACCAAACAACCGAACTATCATCACTCTTTGGGATAAAGGGGGTGTCCCTATTAGTATTGAGCAATATGAAGACAATGTTTTAATCAATGCTAAATATTACAAACCTGATAATGAATTAGAAGCGAGCATAGAAAACGGTACCGGTGTTAGAATAAAAAGAGATCGCGTAGGTGAGATGCACTATAAAGATAGTGTTAAAAAAGGAAAGCTAAAAGCTAGAACTACCTATCATCCAGATGGTCAAGTCAAATCCACCATGTCTTTTAATAATTATTTGCTTCATGGTGAACAAATCAATTATTCTGAATCTGGAGATCAGCTCATGACCATGAGATGGGATATGGGAAAACCAGACGGAATGAAAACAACCTATAAAAAGTCTCATATCTCCTCTGAAATACCTTATTTAAAAGGTCTTAAGCATGGAATTGAAAGACATTATCATGAAAATGGTAGGCTTGCTAAGGAAATTCATTTTGAGAATGGCAAAAAGCATGGATCACACAGAACATATAATGATAACGATACAAATATTCAATGGTTTTATAAAGGCAAAGAAGTGAGCTTGAAGAAGTTCGAAGAATTTAGTTTTCGTGAAAAGCTCGTGGCAGATAAAACAACTTACTTTGATATGATTGAAAAAATGGATGATAAAAAAGCTCTGCAAGAATAAAAATAAATCCCTCTCTTTGTTGAGAGAGGGATTTTTTCTTTAAAATAATTTTATCTTATTCTAAATCAACATTTAAATTATCTAATGCATCGCTATTTTCTAAAGATGCTTTTAGCTCTTCAAGTGGCATTTTCACAACCTCGTTAACTTCATTAACAGAGATAGTTTCTTGCATCTCTTGAATTGCTATATCATCTTTTGGATCTGAAATTGCTCTATCTTCATTTAAGCAACATTTTTTCTTGCATCCACTTGGGCAAGATTTTTTCGCAGGTGGCGGACAAGGTTTGTCTTTTTGACATTTTCTAGTAGGCATAGATGCGTTGCTATCGCCTTTTCTATAATCACCTCTACGATAAGATTTTGAGCTCTTTTTATCTTTTTTTCCATTGTCCTGTTGACAGGAAACAAAAAGCATCAAAGAACATACAATTAATAATGAACTAAATAATTTTTTATACATAACTAACCCCTAGGCTTTTTTTTCATCTATTTTGGATAATAAAAAATATCTTATTTCTTGGCATTTATTTTTTTATCTATTTGGCACCAAGCTTGCAATAATAACTAATAGAGATTTAATAATAAGGAGAAAAAAAGTGGATAAAAAAGATTTGCTTGCCAAGCTTGCTAAGTTAGAAACAATTAATGATCAGCTAGTTACCGAATTAGAGTATCTAGACCTACTGGTTAGACAAATAGGCTTTGAAAATGGTTTAACAACTTTAAAATCAGCAGCTTTAGAACTTATTGAAGAAAATGATGATGAAGAGCCACCATTTGCAATGTAAAATTTTCCAGATAGTGAAAAAATTTTCCATATGATAACTTATTTAAATGAAGTTATCGGAAAAATTTTCTTCTTTTGACAAGATTAAAGCGCATTTAGAGAAAAAAGCTCTAGATGTAGAACAAAAAAATCCTTTAAAAAGGGTTAAATCCAATCCAAAAGTTGGATATGAAACAAAAAATATAAAAAAAACATTTTTTTTAAGGCTAAAAGGCATCCTCTATTTGATAAGGCAGGATAAAAATCTTAAACTTTTTAGAAAATATCTACTAAAAAGGCCATTTTTTTATAGTTTTAATCTTTTAAAATCACTTTTTAGAAAGAAAAATTACTACACTGATGGTAATCATTTTTTTTTCAACTTAAAAAGCTTCAATGACTTAAAAAAATGTGCTATTAATAAAAAATCTCTTTTTGTCTTTGGTTTTAGCTATTGTATGAAACCAATAGAGTGTCCCAAAAAGCGCTTTTCAAGCGATTGTATCAATGATCCTAAGAATTTAGTGTGTTCTCAATGCTTTATCTCTAAGTGCAAGAACCTTATGCAAAAAGATGATATTTCACTTGTTATCCCGGATACATACTATATAGGAGAAAAGCTCTTAGAGATTGAAAAGAAAAATCCTAATAAAGAAATTGTTTTTGTCATAATAACTTGTCATTTCGCAATAGATATGTTCTCAGATTTTTCAAATATGTTAAACCTCAAAGGCTCAGCTATTAAGTTAGGAGGAAGAGTCTGCATAAATTATAAAAGCTTTTTATTTGCAGAAATGGGTAAAAAGCCATCTCTTACTAATATTGAAGATATCGATCAGCTTAAGCTCATGGAGATTTTAAATCTTCGATGGAGTCTTTAAATACCTGAAATTTTAAAAAAATTTATTTGCAATCAAAGCAAATAAGCACCTATTATTTTTATTAAAAAATTATAGGCATTTTTATGAAAATGATCAAAAAGAGGTTTTTGATAAGTGTTTTTTTTCTATTACTCTCTTTTAACGTCTTTGCTCAAAATTTCAATTTTTCTTCTCCCCAGCTCCTAACTACAGCTGCAGGCGATATTCCTAAAATGGCAACCAGTTCATCCGGGCAATATGTTTATGCTACTTGGTCAAACGGTCTGCCAGGACCCATCAAACTATCAATCTCGACAGATTTTGGATCTACTTGGAATATATCTACAACTCTCTTTTGGAAGTGGTAGAGACGTCCAAATAACAACGGATACTTCTGGTAAATATGTCTATTTAATTCTTACAGATTCTACTGGAGCTATAAAAGTGTTTTATTCATCAAATTTTGCCATAAATTGGACTCAAATCACTGGAGCTTCTTTTGGAGATGGTGTTTTTCCTGTAATAGCAACAGATCATAGCGGTGAACATGTCTATATAGCTTGGCGAGATGGTCCAGATACTGTTCACATATTTTTCTCTTCAAATTTTGGGGTTTTTTGGGCAGAAACCGCAAGTGCTTTGACAATAGGATGGGATCCTCAAGTTATTACAAGTGCTTCTGGTAAACATGTTTATGCAAGTTGGTGGAAGCCTCTTGCTGAAAAAACACAAATATTTTATTCCAAGGATTTTGGGGCTACTTGGATTAATGCTGACCCATTAGAAACTATTTTTGGAGATGGTGTTTTTCCTCAACTAACCACCGATTTATCAGGACAATATGTTTCTGACATTTGGGCTGATCGACTTCTTGGTCTCCCAAATATAAAAATATTTTACTCCAAGGATTTTGGAGTTACTTGGAGAGAATCTACCGACTCTTTTGGAGCTGGCGATGATGCTTCAATAATAAGTAATGATTCTGGTAGATACGTTTTTGCGGTTTGGAGAGATAATGATCCTATTGGTGATATAAAAATATTTTACTCCAAAGATTTTGGAGCTACTTGGACAGACACAACCGGTTCATTCGGTCAGGGAGCCGAACCTGTAATAATAACTAATCATACCGGTAGAAATGTTTTTGCTATTTGGCAAGACAATTTCCCAACTGGAAACATTAAAACATTTTACTCCTCTGATTTTGGAGCTACTTGGAATGATGTCGATTCGAGTGATACTTTTTTTGGAATTGGAGAATTTCCTAATATAATATCAGATAATGTTGCTCAAAATATTTATGGACTTTGGAAATCTTCAGTAAGCTTTACCAAAGGCATTAGATCCTTTTTCCCATTAACATTAATGAAAGATAAAAGATTATAAAACTTTGGCACTAAAGATCAGATTTTTTACTATAATGTAGAAGATAAAAATTTATTATCGATCATTTAAAATCACAAGCTCAATCTTTTCTTACCTCTTTTCTGCCTCTAATAATATTTTTGCAGCTTCTAAACTGTTATTTTTAAGAGCATTTTTAAGTGGTATCAGTCCATCATGATTTTTAGTTTTGATATTTGCCTTAGATGCTAAAAGAGCTTTGATAGCTTCAATATTATTAAGCTGTGCAGCCTTATTTAAAAGGGTATTATTATCTGAATCTTCAACTTCAATATTAAAGCCTTCACTAATCATCATCTTTAAAGCTTCAACATTATTTTTGCAAACAGCCCAAGCTGCTGGAGACGCTTTGATTGGAGAGACAAAAATAAGACCATCCTCTTCTGTCTCAACAGAAGCTTCTATTTCTGTTTCAGATGAAGCTCTAAGATCTAATAATATTTTAACAATCTTTAAATAATTAGCGTCTATTGCTTGAAGAAGAAGTTGATTTTTATCTTCTTGAATCAATTGATTGCCATATTTTTTAAATAAAATTTTGGGTATGGAAATATCTTTTTTAATCATTCTATTTGAAATAGAAAGGCCTAAAAGATGAGCAATCTGAAAACTTTTAAATTCAAAATCATAAGCTAAAAGAGTGTTTGAAATTTTGAT
Organism: Candidatus Anoxychlamydiales bacterium; assembly: GCA_011064745.1. Lineage (GTDB taxonomy): Bacteria > Chlamydiota > Chlamydiia > Chlamydiales > SM23-39 > JAAKFJ01. Next base: position 7,740 of record JAAKFJ010000057.1, read on the forward strand.
TTCATTATTTTGAAGAGCCAAAACAAGAGACGTATACTCATTAGAAGTTATTATCTTAGCCTTATTTTTTAATAACAGATTTTCAATATCTTTAAATCCTAGCATTTTGGCATAAAAAAGAGCGCCTAGTTCGAAGCGATCAGTAGTATTAGGATCAGCCCTATTACTTAAAAGAGTCTCAACTATATCGATAAAACCCCCTATTGTCGCATGAATTAGAGCTGTTTTACCCATTTTTTCATCAGGGATGTAAGTTTTTATACCAAGATCTAATAAAGCTTTAACAATCAAGTTATGACCGTGCATGGCAGCATACGTTAAAAGGGTATGTCTTTTATAAAACTTTTCGAAACTGTCGCTATTTTTTATTATCTCAATAACTTTTAAAACAGCTAGAGGGTTTTTCTCTAAGGATAACTCCATTTCATCTATACAAAAAGCTATTATTCC
>JAAKFJ010000058.1 GCA_011064745.1 Candidatus Anoxychlamydiales bacterium
CCGCTTTTAGAGACTTTCCATTTTAAAAGATATTTGCCAGGTTCTAGCTGAAAATAGGTTCTAGCTCTTCTGCCAGAAGCCCCGGCTTTTAAAAGATTAATAGGTTTTTTATTAAACTCAATATCGATGACATCATAGTAATCTTTAGTTGTATCATCTAGTACTTCTAACTCGACTCTGACAATAGTATTTTTATGAGCCTTTGTATAATATTGATTTTTTTGAGCCATTGTTTTTTTAGGATATTTTTCAGCTGCTAAAAAGCTGGCATATACAACTATAAAGCTGAGAGCGAAAAAAAATGTAATCTTGATGTAGTTTTTCAAAAAACCTCTTCCATTAATTTTTCAATAGCCTATCTCAGAATTAATTTGAAACAAAAAAAAATTGAAATTCATAAAATAAGTAGGCAATATAGGTAAAAAAAGAGGTTAGATATGAAACTTTTAATAAAATGTGTTTTTTTGTTTTTTGCCTTTAGCCTATGCGCCAAACAAAAAGTGCAGCTTGTTCCTGTTAAATCTGCTGTTCAATCTGAAAATGTAAGAATATATATTGTCTATCCAGAAGAAAAAGAAATAGAGAAAAATAAAGATGTGTGGGTGCAACTCAGGCTTCGAGGATATCCGATCGGAAATATAACCAACAATGACAGAGCTAAAGAGCTAGCAAATTCCTCTTTGGGACAAAGTATCCATGTTGTTGTTGATAACAATGTCTATTTTGCAAGAACAGGACCCTCTTTAGCGCCTTACGATGAAGAAGGGAATTTCTATGAGGCAATGTATAGATTTAAAATTCCATATTCTCTCTCTCAAGGCAATCACTTTTTAAGAGTCTTTCCAGCAAGATCATACGGGGAGAGTTTAAAAGAAGAAAAATGCTTTGTAGCAACCACTTTTTATGTCCAAAATAAAAGAATTAATGAAAAAATGAATTTATCATCGCCTTATCTTACCTATAATGAACCTTCAGGCTATTTTAAATTATATCAAAAAGATCCAGTGCTTTTGGATTTTTATTTATCGAATGTTATCTTAAGCGAAGATGGTTACAAAGTTAGAGTTACCATTGACAACACTATTAAAAGAATCTTAACGAAATGGGTGCCATATTATATATATGGTTTAAAAAAGGGTAAACACTCTCTTAGATTAGAGCTATTAGATAAAAATTTAAAGTTGCTGCCAGGCATTTTTAATGACACTAAAAGATCTTTTAATGTTTATTAATCCCATGGTTTGATATCTAAAGAGAAAAAAGGATCTTTAGAGAAAGACTGATGTTATTAAAGCTTAGTGAAAGAAAAAGAAGATGGCTCGGATTTATCTCGGTCGTATCTGCTATTGCTTTAATTTTTACCGATCAATCAATTCTGCCAGTTGCAATCCCAACAATTCAAAGAGACTTTCAAACAACTTCCTTTCAAACCCAATGGATGATAAATGCCTATTTTTTATCGATGTCTATCTTTATTTTGGCTTCAGGAACAATAACCGATATTATAGGTAGAAGAAGAATATTTTTATTAGGCCTTAGCACATTTTTGTTCGCATCTCTTTTTTGTGCTATTGCTATGAATAGTATTTGGCTTATCTCTTTTAGAGTTGTTCAAGGCATTGGAGGAGCGATGATGATACCATCTTCTTATGCTATATTGCTCGATCTTTTTCCAGCCGATAAAAGAGGCTTTGCGGTAGGTCTGAATACAGCTGTTGGATCATTCTTTTTGGTTGCAGCTCCTTATATCGGTGGGGTATTTACTCAGTATTTATCTTGGCGATGGGTGTTTTGGATAAATATCCCAATTTGCTTTGTCGGACAAATCTTTGCGATTCTAGCAATTGAGAAACCTGAAATAGAAAAAGAAAAATTCGATTTTAAAGGTTTCTTTTTATTTGCTCTTTTTATGCTTTGTTTTATTTTGGCTTTCATGCAAGCCAAAGAATGGGGTTGGATCTCTCCTGGGATAATATTGCTTTTTATTTTTGCCATCATCTTCTTTATCTTTTTTGTAACCATTGTTAAAAAGAACACCAAAAATCCCTTTTTGGATTTCTCATTGTTTAAAAGCAAAGGTTATAAAATAGTCAGTATGATAATAATACTTATTGTGCTTGCATTCTCTATTACGATATTTTGGCCAATATATTATCAATATTTACTGAGCTTTTCTCCCACAAAAGCAGGGATTGCATCATTGATTGGAGCTGCGCCTGTGATGATAATGGCTCCAGTGGCAGGTAACCTAATGGATAGATTTTCACCAAAATTGCCAATAATAATAGGTCTTTTTTTGCTTTTATTCGCATTTATTTGGTTTACAATCTTTTTTAAGACAGGTTCATTAATGCTTCTCATGCCAGGACTTTTAATGCTAGGCGCTGGAGCTTCTTTCGCTTTTACCCCAGCATTTGCTTATGGAATCACATCTGTTCCAAATAAAATCAGAGGCATGGCAACAGGAGTTTTAGGAACCTTTAGAAATGGTGGTTTAGCAATAGGTATAGCAGTTTTTGGGTCTGTAATACTCAATGTCGAACATTTGTTTTTTTCGCATGATCTAGAAAAAAGTGTTTCAACAAGCAAGCTTACCCCAGCAATGTTTGATGGTCTTTTGGCTAAAGCTCCAGAAGCTCTAGATGCATTAAATAAACTTCCTAAAAATGTTCAAGAAATTGTTAAAAATGGATATTTCACTTCTTCTATGTCAGCCTTTTTGATAGCTAATATAATAGCTGGCAGCATTATATTTTTGCTTATCATCTATGTCTTAATAAGCTTTAAAACTAAAAAGAAAAAACGTGCTAACTAGCGGTTTTAAATAGCTTTTTTAATGGCTTTTATAAGGAAGTCTTTTTTCTTTTGATCATTAGTGAGTAAAATATACCCAAGCGTCTTTTTGTCCATTTGATCTATAGATGAAGAAATCAGTTCATAGGATGCAAATTTTAATTTGTTAACAGCTAAAATTATCTCCTCTTTAAGGCTAACTTCCGCTGTCTTAATCATAACAAAATAGTAATTGCCAGCTTGTTTAGCTCTAATCATAGCGTTTTTTTTGTCTATAGATTTTTTCATTTGGTTATCAAACATCAAATAGAATTTTTTGACCATCTTAGTATCTAGAATACTTTGCATAACAGCCGGCTGAATTGAATAGAAAAAATCTTCTAAAAAAGGTTCTTTAGCCTTTTTTAAATTAGGCATTAACTTTTTTAGGGCATCTAAAGCTTCACACTGTTTGCTCAACAGTCCACCATTAAAATCTCTAAATGTCCCGATTACACTTGTTAATTCTTTTGCAACTTTTTGTCTCGCTTGTCTGAGATCCAATGAGTGATCATCTCTTAAAAAAGCAAATTTGTTTAAAGACACTCTAAATATATTAGCCTCTTTGGGATATTTGTTTTTTAAAAGTTCAACTATTTTAGATTCATCAAGTAAGAATTTTAAGAATGTATTCTTAAAAAGATCATTAAGAGGGGGAGTGTTTTTTTTGATCAATCTTAAAAGTATTACCAAAAATGAAATTTCTTTAGATGTTTGCTTATCATAAGAAATTATTACCTGAGGGATATCTTGTACTAAATTTAACTGTTTTGTTAAAACTACGGTATTTCTTAAAATCTCTTCTTCGTTTCTCGGATGAAATATTGGATTAATTAGCTTTTTAGTCTTAACTTTAAAAGATGTGGGTAGATTTTTCTCTAACTTGCTTAACTCCCTTTGAGTAAAAGGGGTTTTTTTGATTTTTTCTATCTCTAGGTAAAAAGAAATTACCTTATCCTCTCGAAGATCCGTGATATATGAGTTTTTTACATATTTAATATTATTTAGTATTTCTGTTATGGATTTTATGATGTAGTTTTTTTCAAATACTTCACTATCATATAAAAGATTCATGACGATCAAAATTCCTAAAACTTCTCTTTTTGAATCCTTTAGTCGCGTTTTCAAAAACTTTAGTTTTACTACTCTTTTTTTATCAGATTGATTTAGAATCTGTTTTTTTAAAAAATACTTCTCGGCAATTATTTTGCTGATATGAGAAGTCTCTCTAATCGTTGTAAAACTGCCTTTAAAAATGAGCGATGTACTATGCAAGGAATCAAAAATATTTCTGTCGAACTCTTGAGGTTTTTTGTGCATCAGCATAGCTAGATTTTTTGTGATGTCATTTAACTTTTTTTCTTTAGAAATATTAGATAAAAAAATTTGCATCTGGTTTAAAGCATTGCTTGCGCTTGAGTTTTTTAATTGAAGATTTGAGATGTTTTTTTCAATGATCTTAGATTTTTCGCTATTTGATAAATCCATATTAAAATTTATCTCACTCGCTCTTTGAACAGATAAAATGATTAGTTTTAACTCATTTATAAAATTAGATATATTGCTCTTTATCAAAGATAGCTCATCATCTGTTAAGATATTTATAAAATACTCACAAAAATAATATTTTCTTATAGAAAAATTTTTGAATTTGAAACGGATAGATCTATGTCCATTAATATCTATGGATTTTCCAGGAATTAACCACTTATTTAGCATCTCTGTAATAAACCTTGAAATGCCAGAGCTTAAATCTGAAAAACAAAATACACAAAATGAAAAACAAAAGGGGGGATTTTTGCTTAAATTACTATGGATAATGATTGGCATTTTTTCATTAACCTTTCCAAAAACTTTTTCAATCTCTTCTTGTGAAGAGGCTTTCTCAAAATCTAATAGGATGTTTTCTGGAATAATAGAGATTAATAGACTTTCAATGGATCCTTGAAGATTTGATAAATTGTAGTTAGGAGGAAAATCAAAGATCGGCTCTATTTTTAAATGCTCAAATATAGGATTCTCAATTATTGATTGCTTGATAGTTGGATGAGCGATATTAGATATCTTCTCAGGGGTTATTTTTTTGATATTGTTCTTTAATATATTTAGACTCATATTACTTTTTTAGTTTACGTTAGTCTCATCAAATAATAAATCTCCTACAATATTACTATAGATGCCTTTTACATAGCTTTTTTTTAGCATGGTATAATTATAAAAATATAAAGGAGCAATCGCAAGATCTTTTACTAAAATTTTCTCAGCTTTTAGAATTAAATCAAATCTTTTTTTTAAATCAAACTCTTTTTTCGCCAAATCTAAGGTTTTAATAAATTCAATATTTTCCCAATTAGCATAATTTTTTGGATGATTTTTGTATTTAAATCTTTCAAAAATATTTAAAGGATCATTATATCTAACCATTAATCTTGCCAAACCTATCTGATAATCTCTTTGATGCAGCTTTGATAAAAGAGTCTTATCTTCTAAAAGATTTAACTTAATCGAAATATTAAAGGCTTTTTCCCACATTTGTTTTAGAGCTTCAGCTTCTTTTTTATGAATAATATATGAACCGAAAGTAAAAGATATTTTTAGATCATCTTTCAAGACATTTAACTCCGTGAGAGCCTTATCAAAAAGCTTTTTAGCTAAATCTAATTTGTTATTTTCAATTAAAACTTTATTTTCATCTTTTAAAAAAATAGGGGGGATAATTCTTTTCGCTATTTTCTCTTTTAATTGAGTAATGTTATCAACGATTTTTTGTCTGTCTATCGCGAGCGAAAAAGCATATCTTAAATTCCTATTATTAAAAGGAAATTTTTCAACATTAAACGATAAAAAACTAAAACCGCCAATCGGCACAATATTAGCATCTTCTCTTTTAGATATTTTTCCAAGAGTTTCAGCGCTCAAGGGGGACAAAAAAGAACTTATAAAATCAACCTCTCCATTTTCATACATCTGAAAAGCGGTTTCTTCATTAGCTATTATATTTATCTCAAATGAATCTATATTTATTTTGTCTTTATTGTAAAAGAAAGGATTCTTTTCCAAAACCAGCCGATTGTTTCTTTGCCATCTTTTAAGCTTAAAAGGACCGCTAGTTATAATATTATCATTCAACATATCTTTTTCACTTTGATGGCTAGGCATTGGAAAAAAGGTGTAAAATGAAGTTAAAAATAAAAAGTAAGGATTTGGATATTCAAGCTCCACTATAAGAGTTTTTTTATCTTTTGCTTTTATTTTTACCTCTTTTAGATCAAGGAGTCCTTTTTTAGCCATTTCAGCATTTTTTATCGGATATAAAAGCTCAGCATACGGCGAGGGAAATTTTGGATCTAAAATTTTTTTCCAAGATTTTTCAAAATCATAAGCTGTAATAGCTTTTCCATCTGACCAATAAACATCCTTTAAGTAGAAGGTATACTTTTTCTGATCCTTTGATACCGTGTAAGATTTTGCGAGTGAACAGATAAGATCTCCATTTGAATCATAGTGCATCAACCCACGAAACAGCATAAATAAGATTTGTGAAGAAATATAATCTGAGGCTTTTCTAGTATCTAAGCTCGTTGGATCTGAATAAATACAAGTCCTAAGAGTTTTTTGATTTAAATTGGCCTCTTTTGCATCTACTTTAGTGCAAACAAATATTATTAATAAAATTAATAAACATAGCCTTTTCATGCAAATCTCTTTAGAAGTATCTAGATGGATATAGAGGTTTTTACAATTTTTTTAAAGAAAATTTATTCAAAAATTTTAAAAAAAACAAAAGAAATATTTATAAATCAAAATTGTCTTAAAACTACTTAAAGCAACATGAAAAAAAGATTTTTAAAAATTTTCTTTCAGTAAATTTTTTATGATCGTTTATTGAATAAATCTTAGAATCATTGCTAAAAGAGAGATGTTTCTCTGAGCGCCCGTCAGCTAATAGAGGAACTGTTTCAAATTCAACCTCGGTTTCTGTTTTGATATGATTTCTTAAAGGCTCTTCTAGAGCTTTGAGCCACTTTTCTTTGTTTATCTTATCAAAAGAAAGGCTATCTTCATTTTTAAAATCATCAAAAGGCTTCTCAGCAATTTTATAACATTCTTTGGTAGTAGTAGATTTCTTATTTAAAGAAAGTTTCTTTTTTTTCGAATATATAAATATATTCCTATCTTTGAGAGTTGAACAATCATCTATCTGAATAAATAGGTTGGCTGGGAAATATTCATTTTCAAATTTTCCTCTCATTATCGTAATCGTATATAAAAAAACTCTTCCATCCCTAAAGGTAACTTTCCCACTTTGAGGCTATAGCTTCTCTAGATTTTGGATTGTTGATATTTGCGGCATGTAAATATTGATTTTCAATCTTAGATATAGCGCTCATTTAATGTCCTCCTAGTAAAAACTTTCAAATCTTGAAAATAGCAAAATTGCAATATTATAAAAAAGTTGGTATAAAAAAAAAAGAGGTGTTTTATGACTTATTTCAAAAGTTTGATTATAAATTTTTTAACCGTCTTTTTTGTAAACCATGTAATTCCAAATGTAGAAATGGATTACTACTCCAAACTACCCCATATAGGAGGGGATCTCATCTTTGCTTTTTCACTCGGATTTCTAAACTCTTTGATTTATCCTGCAATAATTTTATTTAAAGTTAAACCTACCCACTTCAAAGTAGGCCTCGCAAGTTTTTTAATCAGTTTTGGTGGTTATTCTATTGTAAATATTTTACCAGTCGGAATAAAAATTACAGCGCCAGGTGCTTATATCTGGACATCTGTTGTTGTTTGGTTTGTCGCTTATCTAACCAATCACTTAGAACTTAAACGCTATATTAAAGAGAAAGAAAAAGAAAACCATAAAGAGGATCAATGACCTATCTACGTTCGCTATTTTTAAATTTTTTAATCGTTTTTTTTGTCGCAAAAGTAATCCCAGGTGTAACTGTTCACCCTTTTGAAAATGTTCCCAATATCGGAGCAGATCTTCTCTTCTCCATCGTAGTTGGATTTTTAAACTCAATTATTGTTCCTCTTCTTGTCGGGTTAGATCTAAAAGCCACTAATTTAAAGATTGGGATAATTGGATTTGTTATCAGCTTTTTATCTTTTATTATCATTAGTCTAGTTGACTTTGGAGTATCAGCCAATCTAACAGGAATAATGATAGGGGGATCTCTTGTTTGGATATTTAGCTTTTTTACGAATTATTTAGAATTAAAACACCTTAAAAGATAAAAAAACATCCCCTAAATTGATTAGGGGATGTTTTTTCAATCAAAATCTAAAAAAAAAGATTTTA
>JAAKFJ010000059.1 GCA_011064745.1 Candidatus Anoxychlamydiales bacterium
TTAGGATTTGCTTTAACTTGTTTTTCTAAAAAGGTTGTGGCTGTTTGAACTTTTTCAAAATAGCTATCAAAATCCTCTTCAGCTTTGAGAGAAGAATTTAAAATAAATAAACAGATCATTGATAAAAAAAATCTCATAAAATCTCCTTTTTTTAAGATAAAAAACTTTGATAGGTTAGCTAAAATAAAAAAAATCTGAAAGGTTTTTTTAAAAAATGAAAAACATTTTCATTTAAAAGAAATGTCTAATTTTGGCATGCTTTTATCTTTACAGGAGTTTTTTTTATGGAAATTACAATTATAGGAACGGGCTATGTTGGATTAGTTACCGGCGCATGTCTCTCTGAGATGGGTCATATTGTAACTTGTTTAGATATAGATGAGAAAAAAATTGAGATGTTAAATGCATCTATCATCCCTATTTATGAGCCAAGTTTAGAAGAACTGGTTAAAAAAAATCAAAAGGGCAAAAGGCTCTTTTTTACAACTGATTATAAAAAAGCCATTGAATCGGCAACTACTTGTTTTATTTGTGTGCCGACTCCATCTAAAGATGATGGGTCTTGTGATACTAGTTATATTGAAAGTGCTGCTAAAAATATTGGGGAATATTTAAATGATTACAAAGTTGTTGTTACCAAATCAACGACTACTGTTGGAACGACTTTTAATATAAAAAAAATCATTTCAAATGAGCTTAAAAATAGAGATGCAAAAATAGAATTTGATGTAGTTTCTAATCCTGAATTTTTAAAAGAAGGATCGGCAGTATCTGATTGTTTAAAACCTGATAGGATAGTAGTTGGTTGTGAGACTGAAAGATCAAAAGATATTATGAAAGAGATCTATCACGGCTTTACTCTAAAACATGATAGATTAATAGTGATGGATATTTTGTCATCTGAAATGACGAAATATGCAGCAAATGCAATGCTTGCAACCAGAATCTCATTTATGAATGAGATTGCCAATATCTGTAAAAATGTTGGTGCTAATGTCAATGAAATAAGAAAAGGGATTGGATCTGATTCTAGAATTGGTTATAGCTTTTTATATGCTGGAATTGGTTATGGTGGTTCTTGTTTCCCAAAAGATATCAAAGCTCTTTGTCATTTAGCTAAAAGCGTAGGTGTTGAGCCGAATTTACTCCAGACAGTAGATGAGATAAATACCAATCAGAAAACAGTTTTAGCAAGTAGTATTATTAATTTCTTTTCTAAAAAAGGTGGTATTAAAGATAAAATCATTGCTATTTGGGGCTTATCTTTCAAACCTGATACTGATGATATGCGAGAAGCGCCATCTTTAATATTAATTAAGAAGCTTTTACAACAAGGTGCAAAGCTTAGATTATATGATCCTATTGCTATGCAAAAGGCTAAAAAGATCTTTGACCATGAAAGTATTGTTTGGTGCACAGATGAACATCATGCTGCTGAAGGTTCAGATGCCATCGCTCTTTTAACAGAGTGGAAACAATTTAGAGTTTTAAATTTTACACCTATTAAAAAAAATATGAAACAAGCTGTTATCTTCGATGGTAGAAATCAATATCATCCCTTAGATATGCAAAAAAAAGGTTTTCAATATATTGGTATTGGTATGCCTGATCATTTGGATGTTTGATGATAGAAAAAATTGATTTAATCTCTAATAGATTAAAAGAGCTAATTCCGAAAGATAATAATTATCAAAAAAAGCTATTTGAAGCCGCTAACTATTCCCTTCTGTCCCCTGCTAAAAGATTAAGACCATTGTTAGTCTTAACTACTCTTGAAGCTTTTAAAAAAGATATAAAAATAGGGATAGATCCCGCCCTCTCAATCGAGCTAATCCATACGTATTCATTAATCCATGATGATCTGCCTTGTATGGATGATGATGATTTTAGAAGAGGTAAACCCTCTCTTCATAAAGCTTATCCAGAGTGGTTGGCTATATTAACCGGAGATTACCTTTTAACCTATGCTTTTGAAATCATTACAAAAGCAAATAAAATAACTGATAAACAAAAAGTCGATTTAATTCAAAGCTTAACAAAATACTCAGGTGGGTTTGGCTTAATTGCTGGGCAAGTTACTGATCTTAGCTTTGAAGGAAAAAAAATAGATTTTGAGAAGTTAAAATTTATGCATTTGAATAAAACAGCAGCTCTTTTTATTGCGGCTGTTGAGTTTGGCTGTATCCTTGCTAACGCTGAGCAAGATATAAAATTGAAATTTATAGAATTTGCAAAAAGTTTTGGACTCGCTTTTCAAATCTTTGATGATATATCTGACACAGAAGATAAAAAATCTTCTGATATAAAAAAAGATAAAGCTACAGCTGTAACAATCTTAGGTTTAAAAGAGGCTAAAAAATTAGCATCTGATCTACAAGAAAAAGGTTTAGAGATATTAAAAAAACTACCTTTAGATACAAATGATTTAGAAAAACTCATCTTAAAAATATCTTAATTTAATAAAAGCTATTTCCAGATAATATCATTGAACTTTTCATACAAAGATTATAATATCTAAATAAACAAACCTTAGATTATTTATGGCATATAAAAATGCATGTATCTACAAAGTTAGACATAAACCGGCAAAAAGAATTTTTGATATTTTTTTTAGTTTAATGGTTTTAATATTTCTCTTACCTGTTTATTTAGGGATTTCAATTTGCATTTTATTTTCTTCTAAAGGTTCTATATTCTATATTTCAGAGAGGATTGGAAGGGGTGGTAAAATAATAAAATGCCTTAAATTTAGAACAATGTATGAGCAAGCAGATACCCTTTTACATAAGCTCATTGAACAAAATGAGGATATAAAAAAAGAGTGGCAAAAATTTCAGAAGCTAAAAAAAGATCCTAGAATTACCTCTATTGGCAAATTTTTAAGAAAGACATCTTTAGATGAGCTTCCGCAATTTTTAAATGTTTTAAAAGGCGATTTAAGTATTGTTGGACCGAGACCTCTTGTTTTAATAGGCCCTAAAAGTGATTTTCATATAGAGATAAAAAGATATCTAGGTAATAAAACTGCAAAAATTTTATCTGTCCGGCCTGGAATAACTGGCCTTTGGCAAATATCTGGTAGATCTATGATCTCTGTTCAAGAAAGAGTCGTTATCGAAGAGGAGTATATCGACAAACAATCTTTTTTTTTGGATCTTGTTTTAATAATTAAAACGATTCCACAAATGTTTTTTCCAAAAGGAGCATTTTAAAAATTTGAAAAAAGAAAAAATATTGGTTACTGGCGGCGCTGGATATATAGGGGCTCAAAACTCAAAATTTTTAGCAAAAAATAATTTTCTACCAATAACTTTTGATAATTTATCAACCGGTAATATTGAGAGCGTGAAATGGGGCCCTTTTATAAAAGGAGATTTAAAAAACTTAAAAGAGATCGATAAAGCTCTAAAAAAACATAAACCTAAAGCTGTCATGCATTTTGCCGCTGATGCGTTAGTTTTTGAATCTACCTATAATCCTCAAAAATATTATGAAAATAATGTTTTGGGAACCATTAATTTATTAAATGCTATGTTAAAAAATGATATTAAATACTTGATATTCTCAAGTTCCTGCGCAACTTATGGTCATCCAAAATTTTCACCTATAACCGAAGATCACCCTCAAGAGCCTATCTCCCCTTATGGGAAATCCAAATATATGATTGAAGAGATTTTAAAAGACTACAAGGTATATGGATTAAAGCATGTATCCTTGAGATATTTTAATGCATCAGGCTCTGATTTAGATCTAGAGATTGGAGAAGATAGAAAAGATGAGACCCATTTAATTCCTTTAGCTTTAGATACCCATTTGGGAATAAATCCTTTTTTACAAATCTATGGCACGGACTATGATACTCATGATGGAACAGCTATTCGTGATTATATCCATGTTGAAGATTTGGCTGATGCTCATTTTAAAGCTTTATCCTATATTTTAGCTGGTAATGATTCAATAGAGCTAAATCTCGGTTCAGAAAAAGGTTTTTCTGTTTTAGAAATTGTAAAAGAAATTGAAAAAATAACTCAAAAAAAATTAACTATAAAATTTAAAGAAAGAAGGAAAGCCGATCCATCAGTTCTCTTTGCGGATTCATCTAAAGCTAAAAAAGTCTTAAAATGGTATCCTAAATACTCAGACATACAAACGATAATAACAAGTGCATTAAAATGGCATCAAAAAAAGAAAAATTTAAAAAGCTAAAAATATTTTTACTCTTATTTATCTCTCTTTTTTCAATGATATTTTTTTCAAGTTTTTTCTATATTAAATTTATCTATTTTGCACCTTTTATAATCTTTTTATTTTATAGGCTAAAGCTTATATCGATTTTGTGGATTGCAATTTTATTAGGTTTTTTTGAAGATCTATTTTCTTCATCTTTTTTTGGAATAAACGCAATTGCATATCTTTTATGCTCAATGATTTTATATCGTGAAAAAAGATTTTTTAATGATAAACCGATAAATTTATCACTTTTTACAATAATTTTTTCTCTACTTTACTCAATTTTCAATCCGCTTTTATTTTTTATATTCGATAAAAAGATAAATTTGTCTATAAAGTGGTTAGCAGCTGATTTAATCATATTTCCTCTGCTAGATGGTATTTATGCATTTATACTTTTTGCAATACCTATTTTATTAATTGAAAATGTAACAAAATTTGGATTTAAAAATTTATGGATAATTTTTACGAAAAAAACTTCTCTAAGATCACGCTAACAGCTATTGAAGCCGCTAAAATGGCGGGTAATATCTTAAAAGAAGGGTTTAGAACGAAATACAATATTTCTAAAAAGTCTGGTAAGCATAATCTTGTTACTGAATATGATCTGAAATCTGAAAAAGCCATAATGGCTTATATAAGTGAAAAATTTCCGAACGATTCTTTTCTTTGTGAAGAAGAGGGTATTGTTCAAAAAGATGGTGAAATTCAGTGGATAATAGACCCTTTAGATGGAACGGTAAACTTTGCTCATGAGATTCCTATGTTTGCAGTAAATATTGCAGCAAGAAAAGATGATAATATAATATCTGGAGTTACTTATCATCCCCTTTTAGAAGAGCTCTTTGTAGCAGAAAAAGGCAAAGGCGCTTTTTTAAATGGTGAAAAACTTGAAGTTACAAAAACTAAAGATTTAGATGAGGCTATTTTATCAACTGGTTTTCCATATGATTTAATCGATAACCCAAATAAATGCGTGGAGAGATTTTTAAAAATTTTAAAACTTGGCCTACCTATTAGAAGAATTGGCGCGGCCGCTTTAGATCTCGCCTATGTTGCGGCTGGTAGATTTGATGTTTTTTGGGAGACTGGACTTGGCGCTTGGGACTGTGCTCCTGGAATATTGCTTATCGAAGAGGCTGGTGGCATAGTGACTCATTTCGATGGATCAAAAGTTTCATTAAAAAACACTAATAATGCTATAGTTGCAACCAATTTACATCTACATACAACCATAACCGAGCTATTTAAAAAAATATGATTATAAACGGTAGAAAAATTGCCAAAGACATTAAAGATGCACTTAAAAGTAAAATAGATGTTTTAGCTCAAAAACCATCTTTAAGTGTCATTTTAGTGGGCTCTGATCCCGCTTCAGAGGTTTATATCAGAGTAAAAAAAAGAGCCTGTGAAAAAATTGGTATAAATTTTAATTTAGATCATTTTGCTGAAAGTGTTAGTCAAGAAGAGGTTTTAGATAAAATAGAGGAACTTAATCAAAATCCATCTATTAACGGAATACTAGTTCAAATGCCACTTCCTAAACATATAAATTCTCAAAAGATTATTGAAAAAATAGATCCGAGAAAAGATGTTGATGGTTTTCACCCTATAAATGTTGGTAAAATGTTAATCGGTGATGAAACGGGTTTTTTACCCTGCACGCCTCATGGCATAAAAATTATGCTCCAAAAAAGCTTGATTGAAGTTGAATCTAAACATGTTGTTATTGTTGGAAGATCTAATATTGTTGGTAAACCGCTTGCAGCTATTTTAATGCAGAAAAAACCTGGCTGTAATGCAACCGTTACTGTCTGCCATAGTTATTCTAAAAACCTAAAAGATCTAACAAGATCAGCCGATATCCTAGTCGCTGCTATTGGAAAAGCCAATTTCATAACCGAAGAGATGGTATCACCAAACACAGTTGTAATAGATGTTGGAATAAATCATGTAAAATTTCCCGATGGCACAACCAAGATAGTTGGTGATGTAGATTTTGAAAATGTCGCCCATATTGCTTCTGCTATTTCCCCAGTACCCAAAGGAGTCGGCCCGATGACCGTCGCTCTTCTTTTACAAAATACCTATATGAGTTTTCATAAAAAAAATATATGACAAAAAAAATATATGAAGGCGTTTTAAGAACAAATCCAAGGGGATTTGGATTTGTAGTTATTAAAGACAAAGATGTTAAAGATGTTTTCATCCCTAAAACAGAGATGAAAAATGGCGTCGATGGCGATATTGTTGAAGTTGAAATCAAAAATATTACTTCTAAAGGTTTAGACGGCAGAATTCTAAAAATTCTAAAAAGAGAGCGAACGCATCTCTCTGGAATTATCCACTCAAAAGATAAAAAAAATGAATATTACGCCTATGTTCCCCTACTAGGTTCAGACTGGTCAGTGATTGTTCAAACATCCCAAAAATTAAAGTTTGGCGATAGAATAATCATGGAGGTTATCAAATGGGAAGATAAAACTGGTAATACCATAACTAAAATGTCTGAATATCTCTCTAATATCTCAGATGTCGCTAAAGATACCGATGCGGCTATTGCAGCTTTTAATATTAAAGATACTTTTTCCAAAAAAGTAATAAAAGAGGCAATAGATTTAAAAATTACCGACAAAGATCTAAAAGAAAGAAGAGATTTAACCAACCTTACATCTGTTACTATTGATCCAATTGGAGCTAGAGATTTTGATGATGCCGTCGCTATCTCAAAAGATGATCAAGGTAATTTTAATCTCGCTGTTCACGTTACCGATGTCGCTCATTTTATCAAAGCCAACTCTGAATTAGACAAAGAAGGGGCCTTAAAAGCGAATTCCACCTATTTTCCTAATAGATGTGTGCCGATGATTCCCCATGAACTCTCAGGCGGTCTATGCAGCCTTCAGCAAGGGAAAGTAAGACTGACCATCACAGTTTTAATGAAATTTGATAAAGAAGCTAAACTCTTAAAGTATGAAATCGTTAGATCATACATTAAAAGCAAAAAAAGATTTACGTACGAAAAAGCTAAAAAAATCTTAGACTCACCTAAAAAAAGCCACTATAAAAAACATCTTCAAAATATGGTAGATCTCTGTCTGTTATTAAAAAAACAAAGATTTAATAGAGGTAGTATTGATTTTGCTTTGCCAGATTCTAGACTTATCTTAGATAAAGGTGGCAACCCCACAAAAATAGAAATAGTTCAATATGACATCACCCATCAAATGATCGAAGAGTTCATGCTAAAAGCAAATGAAATTGTTGCTACACATCTCAGTAAAATAGGTAAAAACATAATCTACAGAATCCATGAAGAGCCCAATTTTGAAGATTTTGGTGACTTTTTTGATCTGGCCAGATCCTTAGGTTTTCAGCTGCCCATGAAACCAAAACAGGCCGATATTCAAAAGCTATTTATTCAAGCCAAAAACTCCAAATATTTACATCTTCTCTCGATTGCTTTTATCAAAAATCTAAGACTTGCTTATTACTCCCCTACCAATCTTGGTCATTTTGGACTTGCTCTTACTCACTATACCCATTTTACCTCTCCGATCAGACGATATACCGATCTTGTTACTCAAAGAGTATTATTTGATGAAGAAGATAAAAACATAAACCTCAATGAAATTGCTAATGTCTGCTCAGAAAAAGAGAGAACCTCCTTCCGCGCAGAATCCTCTCTTCTTACTTTAAAAAAACTTAGATTCTTAGAAAAGATCTTAAAAAATGAGCCTAACAAAGTATTTAACGCTACAGTTACCAAAGTTAAACCCTTTGGGATATATTTTGAGCTAAAAGATTATTTTGTTGATGGCTATTTACATGTATCAAAACTCCGTGATGATTACTATGAATATGATGAAAAAGCTCTAAAGCTTATAGGAACTCGCAAAGGTAA